>NZ_JBHYZP010000045.1:24028-79731 GCF_042752355.1 Streptomyces sp. NPDC059255 | reverse complement strand
ACAACAACCCCACCCGCGACTCCACCCCCACACCACCCGCACACAACACCCGCGCCAACCCCTCAGCCCGCACATCCAACTCCCCATACGTCAACGACACACCACCACACTCCACCGCCACCGCACCCGGCGAAGCAGCCACCCGCCCCGCAAACGCCGACACGACCGACATGTGCTGGACCGACGGCATGGACTGCTCGCCCTCGAACATCGTTGATTCCCCGCATATCTCGTGACTCGTGACCGGTGCGGCCGGTCGGCCCGTGGCTGTTGTTCGCCGGCCGGGGGCGCTTCCCCTTGCCGGGTCGGCTCAGAGCCGTTGCAGTGCCCGGCCGCCGTACTGGAGCAGCGCTACCGGGCCTCCCGGGTGCTTCCTGACGAAGCGTCCGACGATGGGGAGCGCGTCGTGCTCGCGGTCCTGGGCGACGAAGAGGTCGTCCGTGTGGATGGTGAGGCGGTAGTCGGAGTAGTCCTCGCGCGTGAGGTAGAGATCGCCCTCCGCGTCGGTCACGACCATGAGGTGGAGGTCGCCGTTGGCGTACGTGCCGAGGTGGTCGCCGAGGTCGGCGGCCTCCGGGGCATCGGGGGCCGGCAGGCTGTAGTGCCCCAGGTCCAGGCCGGCCACCCGGAGCCGGCCGACCAGGTCCTCCCACAGCTTCGGCCCGGCCGTGGAGTTGGTGGTGACCGCGAGGGCGAGATTGCGGCCCGGGTGGATCCGCAGGTTGCAGGTGGCACCGCCCACCGCGCCGTCGTGGCCGAACCAGGCCTCCTCGCCGCTGCGGTGGCACATCAGCCCCAGGCCCCAGGCATCGGCGAGGCCGAAGGGCTCGGCGTCCGGCACGCTGTCGCGCATCTGGAGTACGGCCTCTTCCGGGAGCAACTCCCGTTGCGGGAAGGTGTTCCGGTCGTCGAGGTGCAGCCGGGCGGCGGTGACCAGATCGGTGGCGCTGCCCGCGAGGCCGCCGGCCGCCGCCAGGGAGAGTGCCGTCATGTGGTCGACGGGCTCGGCGTGTTCGTCGCCGGCCCGTACCGCGTGACCCTCGGCCAGTACGCGGGCTCGGCCGCCGGCGGGCCGGTCCGCCCGGGGGCGGGGGTCGTGGAGGAAGGCCGGCTCGATGGAGAGCGGGCGCAGCAGGCAGCTGTCGACGGCCGTCCACCAGTCCATGCCGGACACCGCCTCGACGACGGAGCCGAGCAGGCAGTAGCCGGTGTTGGAGTAGGAGAAGGCGAGGCCGGGCGGGAAGAGGTTCGGCGTCTCACCGCACACGGCCGCGAATCGGCGGTACGAGGGGCCGCGCATGTCGGGGTATTCGATGCTGTCCGCCAGGCCCGCCGTGTGGCTGAGGAGTTGGCGGACGGTCGCGGTGCCCAACTCGGCGTTCGTGGCGCGTTTCAGGTCGGGCAGGAGCCCGGAGAGCGGTTCGTCGAGATCGAGGTCGCCGTCGGAGACGAACTGCATCACCAGTTCGGCCGTGAAGAATTTCGTCACCGAGCCGTAGGGGAACGCGGTGTCGACGGTGACCGGGGTGTTCGTACGTACGGAGCTGATGCCCGCCGCGCACCGGGTGAGGGTGCCGTCGCGGTAGAGGGCCAGTTGTGCTCCGGTCACGTGGTGCTTGCGCACCAACTCCTGGAAGATCCGCTCGACCTGTTCTGCCGGAGCGGGGCCGGCCCCCGCCGTCGAACCCACCGCTGCACCCACTGGACCCACCGGACCTTCCCCCTGATAGTTCGCCCCGGGCACGGCCACGGCGCGGCACGGCGTGGCACGATGTGGCGTGACCCGCCCGGAACGGGGCGTGGCCTGGCACAACATCGACTACGGGGGCGGCGCGGGCATGCCTCGCCTGCGCACACCAGACTCTCCCGGCCCGCCGTCATCCGCAATCAGCTTCGGCAGCGGTGGAAAACCCCTGGTCGCAGGGGTGTTACCCGAAGCCCACGGTGAGGCTCACGACGGTCGCCGCCAGGCCGAGCACCAGCACCACACCGGAGCCGATCAGGAACCGGGGGTTGGCGACGTTGACCGTCCATCCCATGCCCACGCGCTTGGGGACGAGGATCGCCGGGTCGTCGGAGTTCACGTACATCGTTCCCGCCGCCCGCCAGTGACGGTCGTCGTCGCGTGCCACCAGGCCGGTGTTCTCCTCGGCCTCCGCGCCCGGGGTGGCGCCGATCATCGTCCGGCCGCCCGACGGCGCGGCGCGCAGGACGACGAGCAGGGACCCCACGACGGCGACGAGCAGGGGCACGCCCACGACCAGGGACAGGACGGTTCCGGAACGGCTGTCGCCCCACATCATCCCGGACAGGCCGAGCAGCATGAGGTTGAGCAGCGCGCCCACGCCCAGCAGCGCGCGGGCCGTCAGCGCGAGATAGCGGCGGTGCTGGGCCACGCTCGTCCGGGGGCGTGACACGTCCAGGTCGGGCCGGGCGCGCAGCACGGCGGCGACGGTGCCGAGGACGGTCACGGTGACCCCGAGCTGTACGAAGACCAGGCTGAACGCGGACCAGAAGGTGGTGGTGACGTCGCGGTAGGCCGTGCCGTTCGTGGTCCGCTCCGGGAGGGACATCGTCGCGGGCAGGTCGGGGTAGGCGAACGCGCCTGCGGCGGCCGTCGCCGCGAGCACCACGAGGGAGGGGACCACCCACAGCCAGGGCAGCCGTACGGGGTCCGTGCGCAGGGAGGTGTCCATGACGGCGCCCTGACGGACGTGTTCGTACCAGTTCCCCTGTTCCTTGGCGCGGGCGAGGGCCCGGTGGGCGCTCAGCCACAGTGCGCCGGCGGCGGCGCAGAGCAGCAGCGCCGCCACGGCTCCGACCACGGCGCTGTTGAGTACGGCGCCGAGGACGAGTGAGGCCAGGGTGATGACGACGGCGATCGGTGCCAGCAGTGCGCGGTAGCGCCTGCGCTGCTCGCCCACTTCGGGACTGTCGGCCTTGTCGGGGGGTACGCGGACACCGAAGGGGACCGCTTTGGGGTTGAGGAGGGGGCTGGGAGCCGCGTAGAGGACCGCTCCGAGAATCAGGAGGGTCGCGAAATTGACGAGGAGGCTGACAAGCACGGCGTTCACCTAATCCATCCGACGAAGTCGTGGTAATTGGAGCGGCCTCGCGGGGAGCGGCCTCGCACGGTGCGCGACGGCACTCGCGTACGGCATCCGGCACCACACTCCAACTTCTCCTGGCGGCGGCTGCTCCGCAACCGCCTTTGGGCAGGACCGAATCGTCGGCCCGTTCGCACGATCCGCTCGTTCGTTCTATCTGCTTCGTTTGTTCTGTCTACTTCGTCTGTTCGTTCATTCATTCGGCACTTCTGCTTCGTCCGTCCGTTTGTTCTATCCGTTTCCCGCACCGCCTCCCAGGCCGAACCCCTTCAGGGTCGTCCGTACGTACGTCACGATCTCCTCGTCCGGAATGCCCCGGACGACGGCTTCGGCGAGGAGCGTGCGCAGTCGCTGTTCCCAGTCGACCCCCACCCTCAGCTCGGCCGTCGCCATGCGAACGTCCGGATGGACCACCGCACCGCTCTTGCGGTTGATGCGGATGATCCCTTCGCGGCGCAGCAGGTCGTACGCCTTGTTCACGGTGTGGAAGTTGATCGCGAGATCGACGGCGAACTGCCTGGTGGAGGGCAATGACTCACCAGGTTTCAGCGCGCCGTCCGCGATGGCTTCCACCACCCGGTCCCGGATCTGCTGGTAGATCGGGACCTCGCTGTCGAGATCGAGTAGTAGCTGCACAACACGAACTCTATCTGATATACATCTACTAGAACAGATAGCCAGCGTAGGGACGCACCGGGACCGCGAGCGAGGTCCCCGAGGGAGGGATGGTTCCCATGGCACTGATGAAGGTTTCCGGCAGCGGAGTGACAGTCGAGTTCAACGGACGTGAGCGCACGTGGCTCAGGCGCGGCGAGGTGACCGTGCCGCTGGCGGCCGTCCGCCGGGTGACCCCCGTCGAGACCCCGCTGCGCGCCGCGCACGGCGCCCGGAGCGGGCTGCAGATCTCCGGATTCGCCAAGATCGGGATCTGGGGCGTCATGACGGGTCCGCGCCAGCTCGTGGCGGCCTACCGCGGCCGGCCGGGGCTGCACATCCTGCTGGACCGCGGGGTCGACGGTGTCGAGTACGACGAGCTGGTGCTCTCGCTGGACGGCGCGGAGCAGCTCGCAGAGGCCCTCGGACAGCGGCTGGGGAAGGGCCGATGAGCAAGGAGTCCCGCCGTACGGAGGGCCACCGCGCCGAGGTGGACTCCCCCCGCATCGAGGTGACCGGCCTGACCAAGCGGTTCGGTCCGGTCACCGCGGTGGACGGTCTGAGCTTCTCCGTGGAGCCGGGCGTGATCACGGGCTTCCTCGGTCCCAACGGAGCGGGCAAGACCACGACGATGCGCATGATCCTCGGCCTGGTCACGCCCACCGAGGGCACCGCCACCATCGGCGGCCGGCCGTACGGGGAGCTGCGCCGGCCCTCCGAGGTCGTGGGGGCCGTGCTCGACGCCTCGGCCTTCCACCCGAACCATTCGGCCCGCGACCACCTGCGGATCTACTGCACGATGGGCGGCCACCCGGCGGGCCGCGTGGACGAGCTGCTGGAGCGGCTCGGCCTCGCGGGCGCGGCGCGGCGCAGGACGCGGACGTTCTCCACGGGCATGAAGCAGCGGCTGAGCCTGGCGACGGCGCTGCTGGGCGATCCGCGGGTGCTGCTGCTGGACGAGCCGAGCAACGGGCTCGACCCGGAGGGCATCGCCTGGCTGCGCACGTTCCTGCGGGAGCTCGCCGCCGAGGGGCGCACGGTCCTGGTGTCGAGCCATGTGCTCAGCGAGGTCCAGCAGATCGTGGACGACATCGTGATGATCCGGCGCGGCCGGCTCGTCGCGGCCGGGCCGCTCGCCGAGATGGAGCGCTTCCGGCCCTCGACGGTGCTGGTCCGCTCGCCCGACGCGGAACCGCTGAAGAAGCTGCTGCTGAAGGGCGATCCGGAGCGGGGTGCCGCGAGCCAGGTCGAGTCCGGACAGAACGGCGCGCTGCGCGTCCACGGGCTGACCACGGAGCAGGTCGCCGATCTGGCGTCGGCCGCGGGACTGCGGGTGTACGAACTGGCGACCGAGGACACCAGCCTGGAGCAGTTGTTCTTCGAACTGACCGGGGACGGCGAACGGACCGGGAACGGCGAGGGGGACGCTCGATGAACGCGTTGGTCAAGGCGGAGTTCCACCGGCTGACGGCGACCCGGCTGTGGCTGTGGGCGCTGGTGGCGGCCGTGCTCCTGGGCGGCGGTCTGGTCGGGGTGATGACCGCGGTCGGGCCCGAGAACTTCTCGCCGCCCATGCCCGGCCTGGACACCCGGGAGGGCGTGCTCTCCGTCATCGGGATGCTCGGCTTCACCGTGTTCGTCCCGGCGGCGCTGGGCACGATGGCGATGACGTCGGAGTACCGCCACCGGACGGCGACGTACACCTTCCTCTTCGCGCCGCAGCGCTGGCAGGTGCTCACGGCCAAGCTGGTCACGTACGGTGTGGCCGGCATGGTGTACGGGCTGGTGCTCACCGGCAGCGCGGCTGCGGGGTTCTTCGGGGCGCTCGCCGCCCGGGGCGTCACGCCCGGTGTCGCCACGGGGACGGTGCTGGCGCTGCTGCTGCGGCTGGCGGTCACCATGGCGGTCTACACGCTGCTGGGGGTCGCGATGGGGGCGCTGATCCGCAATCAGATCGTCGCCCTCGCGGTGGTGATCGGCTATCTCTACATGGGTGAGCTGATCCTGATGATGATCCCGGGCGTCAACCTGCTCTACCCGCTGCTGCCGGGTGGCGCGACGGCCTCCCTGACCAGCTTCACCTACATCGCGGACGCGCTGGCGGACGAACTGGCCACCAGTCCGGTCTCGCTGCTCTCGCCGGTCGGCGGCGGGCTGCTGCTGGCGGGGTACGCGCTCGTCGCGGCGGCCGTGGCCGTGCTCGTACCGATGCGGCGGGACGTGGTCTGACCGCGGACGCGGCTCGCACGGCCCACCGGTCCGAAAACGTCTCACGGCCCGCCGCTCCGGAAACGCGGGAGCGGGTGTCCCGGACTGCACTCCGGAACACCCGCGGTGGATCTCACGCGATGGAACTCACGCAATGGAGTTCAGGCGGTGGTTCCCGCCCGACGGGTCAGGCGGGGACACCGGCCGGTCTCGCCGGTACCGCCGCGGCGCCGTCCATCTCCCGGATGAGGCTGGCGGGCCTCATGTCCGTCCAGTTCTTCTCCACGTAGTCGAGGCAGGCCTGGCGGCTCTCCTCGCCGAAGACGACCGTCCAGCCGTCCGGGACACTGGCGAATGTGGGCCACAGCGAGTGCTGGTTCTCGTGATTGACCAGTACGTAGAAGGAGCCGTTGTCGTCGTCGAACGGGTTCTCCATGAGTTTCCCTTCCCTCATGTCCGGGTTCCGGTGTCACCCCGGCCCCCGCGGCATGGTCTCCCAGCCGCTTACGCCGGTTCAAACTGTTTTACCTGGGGCCGAAGCCTCCCCAGGCGGAACCTGTGATTCGGTGTGTGGATTCGGATATGCGTCGTGCGGCCACGTCCGGTTCAGCCGCGCTGTGCGAAGAATTCGAGCAGCGCGGCATTGACCCGGTCGGGGCGTTCCAGGTAGCCGTAATGCCCGGCGTCCTCGATCTCCGTATAGCGGGATCCCGGGATCGCGTCGGCGACTTCACGGCTGAAATGCGGGGGCAGTACGAGATCGTCGGCGAATCCGACGACCAGGCACGGTGTGGTGATCCGCCGGTAGGCGGGGAGCCGGTCGGAGGTGATGTCGATGTCGAGCTGCGCCCGGTAGCCGGGGAGCTGGGAGGCCGGGGCGACCTCGAAGATGTCCAGCCAGTCCTGGATCTCCTTGTCCTCGCGCAGGGTCGCGGGCGACAGGTTCTGCAGGGCGCGCAGGGTGGCCCCGTACAGCGGTGTCATCACGCCGCCGCTGTCATGGAACTCGCGCTCCGCCCGTGCGTGCGCCCGGCGCATGAAGTCCGTTCTGCCGCGCGTCGCCATCAGCACCACCTGGCTGATCAACTCCGGCCTGGCCAGGCAGAGTTCCTGGGCCACATGGGCGCCGAGGGAGGTGCCGACGAGCCGGCACGGGCCGAGGCCGAGATGGTCGATGAGCCCGGCCGTGTCCGCCACCAGGTCGTCGACGGTGAAGCCGTCGGCGCAGGCGTCGGTCGGGGGGATGCCGCGGTTGTTGAAGGTGATCACCCGGTAGCCGGCCGACCGCAGGGCGGGCACCTGGTGCAGATGCCAGGACCGGCCTCCCGCCCCGGAGCCCATCACCATCACCACCGGTTCGCCCTGCCCGGTGTCCTCGTAGCTGAGACTGATTCCGTTGATACGTGCGCTCGGCACAGCCGTCCCTCTCCGTCCTGTTCCGTTCCGCCGGTTCCCGCCACCGGTGGCGCCGCCGTCAGTCCTGCCGCCAGTACGCGCCGAACAGCGCGGCCTCGTCGGGGACGCGCTCGGGTATGGGGCGGGACACCGTCGTGTGATTGAGGAAGTGACGCCAGGTGACATTGCCCGCCACGCTCGAACCACCCCAACTCCCCGCGGAGAGCGTGGTGGTGAAGGGCACTCCGCTGGCGAAGCCGCCGGTGTTGGTCATGGTCGACTGGTTCACCACGACCCGGCAGTGCGTGACCTCCTCGGCCAGCCGCAGCACCCGGTCGGCCCGGGTCGTGTGGACGGCGCAGCTGTGGCCGAGGCCGCACCGCCGCGAGATGGACTGGACGAGGCGTACGGCTTCGTCGTACTCGGTGTAGACGGAGAGGGTGAGGAGCGGGGAGATCTTCTCCCGCAGGACCGCCGTGTCCTGCCAGGGGTCGGCGCAGCGCACGACGAGGACGGTCACCTTCTCCGCCGTGCCGAGGCCGATGCCGGCGGCCCGCGCGATCTCGGTGGCCGGCCGGCCGATCATCTCCCGGTTGAGCGCGGTGCCGTCCGGCCACAGCAGCCGGGCCAGCCGGTCCGCCTCGGCCTCGTCGCAGAGGTGGGCGCCCGCGCGGGCCAGGCCCTGCTCGAAGGCGGCGGCGACGGAGCGGTGGACGAGCACATTGCTCTCCGACGAGCAGGAGGTGCCGTTGTTGAACCCGGCGCCATGCTGGATCTTCTCCACGGCGTCGTCCAGGTCCGCGGTCTCGTCGACGATGACGGTGGGGTTGCCGACGCCGGCGCCGATGGCGGGCGTACCGCTGCGGTAGGCGCGGCGTACGGTGCCGGAGCCGCCGATGGCGACGACGGAGTCGGCGGCGGACATCAGCAGGCTCCCCGCCTCACGGCCGGCCTCGGGCAGGCAGATCAGCAGGTCGGGCGGGGCGCCGATGCCGGTGAGCGCGGCCCGCATGACCTCCACCGTGGCCCGGGCGCTGCGGTGGGCGCGGGGGTTGGGGCTGAAGACGGCCGCGTTACGGGTCTTCAGCATGGGCAGCGCGTTGCAGATGATGCCGGGGGCGGGAGCCGTCGCGGGGCTGGCGACGGCGATGACGCCCAGTGGTTTGGCGATCCTGACGAGCCCGAACTCCGGCTCCTCCTCGACCACACCGACGGTGCGCGCGCCGTGCAGGTCGTGCAGGATGCCGAGCACCCGTCGGCGGTGCAGGGTGTACAGGTCCTCGACGTCGCCGAGCCGGGTCTCCCGGTGGCTCAGGCGCGCGAGGCGGCGCGCTGTCTCCTCGCGGTAGCAGTGCCATCCGACGGCCGTGACGGCCCGGTCGGTGTCGGCCTGCGACCATGACGCCGCTTCCGCCTGGGCCGCTCTGGCCCTGCGGACGGCTTCCTCCACGGATTCGCTGATCACAGCTACTCCTCTACGGCGGTCGCTGAGAGGCGGCCCCTGGAGCACAGTGACGCGCCTTCATCCCGGCAGGCCGTCCAGCAACTCCCGACCTCCCGCAGAGAACTTCACGTTCCTGCCCGGGCAGCGTAACCATCCGGATTCGGCCGTCACCACAGTTTCTGTTGACGGCAAAAGGCCCCGGTGCCGGACCTTGGTGTCATGCCTCCGTGTCCGGGCTCGGTGCCGGTCCCTGTTTCGGCCCCGGTTTCGGTCCCGGCGTTGGCCCCGGTGTTCCGGCGCGCGGAAAAGCCGCGGAATCAACGGACTTCCCGTGATTCCGCGGCTCTCGCGCGGTGCTCCTCTCAGACGCCGACCCAGCCGTGGGCGCGTGCCAGGTCGAGGACGCGGGCCCTGACCCGCTTGATCTGATCGGCCGTCAGGGTGGGGTCCGCCTCCAGCAGCGCCTCGGTGAGTTCGCCGCGCAGGGTGGCGACGGTCGGCTCGGCGCCGTCCGCCGTCTGGTACGTCACGGCGCTCGGCGCCGGGTCGCGCTCCGGGCGGCGCTGCGCGGACTGGTGGATGAGGCGGATCTCCGACGCCTTGGGCCCCTTGTCCCCCATCTCGACGAAGAACTCGACCTCGCGGCCGGCCTGGTAGAGGTACTTCTCGTCCAGCAGGTCGTTCGCGTGCATGAACACGTCGTCACCTCCCTCGTTCGGGATGATGAACCCGTACCCACGCGTCTCGTCGAACCGCTGGATCTTTCCTGTCCTCAGCACAACCGCACCTCCACGCGAACCAATACCTCATACACCTGTACACCTCGTACGGCCCGTGAACCGGCAGCCACCGCGGAGACGGAAAGCGCGATCCGCGCATACGCAGACGGAAGCGCAGGCGGAAGCGGAAGCGGGGGCGGCGAACACGAGCCGGCGGGCGGCCCGACGGGGCCGCCCGGCCAGGATGGTACGCCGCGCCCCCCGTGCGCCGCACCTGAAGAATTCATGATCCTGGCAGTGAATCGGCCATGGGGCCCGGAGGAACGCGGCACTGTCCGAGCGGCTCCGCTCGTGGCACCGTCGGCGGGGAGTCTGGATCGTCGTGGAGTGACCACTGCACGCCTTACCCGGCGTGGCCGCTCCTGACACCAACACGAAGGGTCCGCGCACACGGCACTGCCGCCGGTGTTCGTCCGGCGTACGGGGCAGGCGGGCGGCGTACCCACCGCGAACCGGTGGGTGTACGCCGGCCGCGCGCCCGTGGCGCGGATCCGCCACTCAGCAACGGGGGCTACACACATGCAGAGAATCCATTTCACCGCCGCGGATCTCGCCCGCACACGGCTGCAGAGCACACTGGGGCCGGTCGCCGAGGGGATCTTCGCGCTCGGGGTGCTCACGCAGTCGCGCAACGCGGACTACGCGCGCTGGCGCGGGGACGTCCTGGGCCGGCTGCGGGAGACGTCCTCGCTGAACCGGCCGCTGGTTCCGCTGCTCCGCGCCCTCAAGGCGCCGGACGACCTGCTGTTCCTGCTCGACTCCTCACCGGACGCCGACGCCTCGGTGCTCGCCGCGCTCTCCCTCACCCGTACGGATCTGACCCGGCTGGCCGTGGACATGTGGCGGGCGGGGGTCGCGCCGTACTGGGACCGCGTCCTGGAGCGCCTCGACAGTGAGTGCGACGCGCACGGGCGGATCGCGATGACGGGCGGGGTGGAGCAGTTGCTGGCCACGCTGCACCCGCGGATCGTGTGGAACCCGCCGGTGCTGGAGATCCACGACGGTCTGGAGTGCGAGGTCCATCTCAAGGGGCAGGGGCTGCTGCTGACCCCCTCGGCGTTCCTGCCGGGGACCGTCGGCCGGATCATCAGGTCGGAGCGGGACAGCGATCAGCCGGCGCTGGTCTTCGCCGTACCGTCCGACGTCTCGGGTCTGTTCGCGCTGCCGGACGAGCCCGATGTGACCGGCGGACAGGCGCTGAGCGCGCTCGTGGGCCAGACCCGGGCGGCGGCGCTGCGCGCCCTGACCAACACGTGCACGACAAGTCAGCTCGCCGCACGGCTGGGCGTCTCGCCCGGGAGCGCGAGCCAGCACGCCTCCGTGCTGCGGGAGTCGGGGCTCATCACGACACGTCGGGTACGGAACTGCGCGCTGCACTCGGTGACGCCGCTCGGCATGGCGCTGCTGGGCGGCCGGCTGCGCACCCCGGTTCCCGCGCAGCGGCTCGCCCCGCGCCCGGCGTCGGTGAACTGACCAGCGGTTTCCGGCCGGTCAGGGGCGTTCTCGCGGACAGCGCACTTCCCCGCCGGATGCCAGATGTTTCGGCATCCGGCGAATCGCTGTGCCGGATCCGTGAAATCTTCATGGAGGCCCGGTGACCGGGGGACTGTCCGGTCACCGCCGCCGCTGCGGAGAATCGCTGCGGCGGCAGCCGAGCCGTCAGCAGGACTGACAGCAGGCACCGACAGCACGAACCGACAGCGGAAACCGAGCGTACGAACGAAAGGGGAACGATCGTAATGAGCAGTGCCATGACCTCCCACCCGCGGTCCGACAGCCCGGCGGCCGGCGGACGGCTGCTGATCATCGAGGATCTCGACGCGGTGCCGGAGCAGGCGACCGCCCTGTTCAGCATCTGCATCGCCGCCGCGCCCGTCGCGCCCGCGGCCGGAGAGCGCGAGCAGCTCCAGGCATGACCGCGGCAGGGGGGCACGGACCCGGGCCCGCCGCGCGGGACGGGGCGCGCCTGGGGTTCAAGAGCCATCTGCGCGCCACGGTCGTCCCCGGCGAGGCGGTGTATCTCGTCTCCCAGCGCGGGGTCACCGCCCTCCGCGGGGCTCCCGCGGAGGTGCTGGTGCCGTTGCTGGACGGGACGCGTGGCCCGGCGGAGGTGGTGCGGGACGCGACGCCCGCGCTGACCGCGGAGGAGGCCCGCGCCTCGCTGCGGGCGCTCGACGCGGCGGGGCTGCTCCGGCTCCGTACGCCCGGCGCGGACGGTCCGGCCGCGTCCCCCTGTCCGGATCCGGCGGCCGGCGCCTTCTGGGAGCTCGCCGGCGCCGACGGTGACCGGGCTCTGGCCGCGCTGGCCGGGGCCTCGGTCCTGCCGGTCTCGCTGCTACGCGGCGGTACGGCCCGGGTGTCCGAACTGGCCTCGGCCTGCCGTGCCTCGGGGCTCGGCGTCGCCGCGTCGGAGGCCGAAGCGGACTTCTCGCTCGTCCTGTGCGACGACTATCTCGCGCCGGGGCTCGCCGAGGTGGACGCCCGGCAGCGCGCGGCGGGCACGCCGTGGCTGCCGGTCCGGCTGGGTTCCGCGGTTCTGTGGGCGGGGCCGGTGTTCCGCCCGCACGACGGCCCCTGCTGGCAGTGTCTGGCGTCGCGGCTCCGCGGTCACCGGTACGCCGAGTGGCCGCTGCAGCGGGCGCTCGGGCTCGCGGGCCCGCCGGAGCGGCCGTACGCGACCCTGGCCGCGGGCCGCTCCGTCGCCGTACAGCTCGCCGTCCTGGAGACCGCGAAGTGGCTGGCCGGGGTACGGGGGCCGACGCACGACGCGGTGAACACACTGGACACACTGACGCTCGCCACCACGGCCCATCCCGTGGCGCGGCTGCCGCAGTGCCCCGCGTGCGGGGACCCCGCGCTGACGGCCCGGCGGATCGAGCGTCCGTTCGTCCCCGTGTCGCGTCCGAAGGCGGCGGGCGATCCGGGCGGCCACCGCGCCCTGGCACCCGCCGAGATGCTGGCCCGCCACGGCCGTCTGATCGACCCGGTCACCGGGATCGTCAAGGAGATCCGCCGGGCGCCGGGCTCCCCCGGCTTCGTGAACTCCTTCCTCTCCGGCCAGAATCTGGCGATGCGCAGCGGCACGCTGGCCGGGCTGCGTGCCGGGCTGCGCGCGCTGAGCGGCGGCAAGGGCCTGACCGACACGGAGGCCAGGACCAGCGCGCTGTGCGAGGCGGTGGAGCGGTACAGCGGGACCCGGCAGGGCGACGAGCCGGTCGTCCGCGACTCGTTCCGCGCCCTGGGCTCCGTGGCCGTACATCCCAACGCCTGTCAGTTGTTCGACGAGCGCCAGTTCGAGGACCGGGAGCGGTGGAACGCGGGCGGCTCGCGGCTGCATTACGTACCGCCGCGCTTCGACGAGGACCGCCCCACCGAGTGGACGCCGGTGTGGTCGCTGACCGGCGGGACGCGGCGGCTGCTGCCGACCTCCATGCTGTACTTCGGCGAGGAGGAGACGCCGGACGGCCTGTGGGCCGACTCCAACGGGAACGCCGCCGGCAGCAGCCCCGAGGACGCCGTGGTGCAGGGGTTCCTGGAGTTGGTGGAGCGGGACGCGGTGGCCCTGTGGTGGTACAACCGCACCCGGCAGCCCGGGGTCGATCTGGACGCGTTCGACGAACCGTACATCGAGCGGCTGCGCGCCGGTTACCGGTCGGTGAACCGTACGGTGTGGGCACTCGATCTCACCTCTGACCTCGGGATCCCGGTGTTCGCGGCACTGTCGCGGCGCACCGACAAACCGGCCGAGGACATCCTGTTCGGCTTCGGCGCGCACTTCGACCCGCGGGTGGCGCTGCGCCGGGCGCTGACGGAGATGGGCCAACTGCTGCCGCTGGTGAGCGCGGTGACCGCCGACGGGGCCGGATACCGGGTCGACGATCCCGACCCGCTGGACTGGTGGCGCGGGGCGACGGCCGCCAACCGGCCCTACGTACAGGCGGATCCGGCGGCGCCGGTCCGTACCCCGCGGGACTGGTCGTACACGCCGGCCGGCGATCTCCTCGACGATGTGGCCACCATCACGGAGTTGGTGCGTGCGCACGGGATGGAACTCCTGGTGCTGGACCAGACCAGGCCGGACCTGGATCTTCCTGTTGTGAAAGTTGTCGTGCCGGGTCTGCGCCATTTCTGGCCGCGCTTCGCCCCCGGCAGGCTCTACAACACACCGGTCCTGCTGGGCAGACGCGCGGAACCCACTCCGTTTGGGGAGTTGAACCCAACACCACTCTTCGTCTGAGACGTGGACCGGCTCACACCGCTTCGCATCACTTATCGTTGTTTTAGTCCCGGCGCCCTACGATCTCAGCACATCCTTCACGCAGATCACCTACGCTCTTCACGTAGCACGGAGGTTCGACGGGGAAGGCTGCGAAGACACACGATCATGCGAAGTAGCGACGACAGATCCACGGAAGAAGCCCAGCCGGGGGAATGCGACGGGGCGGCGGGCGCCCCGATCGACCCTCCGGATCTGCCGGCTCCCAAGCTGGCCCGCACCATTCTCACCATCGCACTTCTCGGCTATCTGAGCGTGACCGTCATCAATCTGCTGGGTGCGCCGCACAGCAGGCTGTCCCTGACCATGTCCCTCGTCGGCCTGTTACTCATCTTCGTCATCCAGCTGCGGCACTCCAGCGCCCGGGCGCGGCAGGCACCCGCCTGGCAGAGAGCACTGACGCTGGGGGCGCAGGCGCTGCTGACGTATCTTCCGATCGCGGTGTTCCACTCCCAGTGGGGGGCGATGGCCGGCTTCTTCGCCGGATCGCTGCTGCTCCTCCTGCCGCCCCGCCAGGCGTGGCCGGCCTACGGAGCGGTCGGGGTCACGATGCTGATCCCCCCGGCCATCGACGGCCTCCCCGTGCGGGAGGCCTTCTATTTGTGCCAGTCGACGCTGCTGACCGGGCTGGTGGTGTACGGGCTCTCCCGGATGGCCGAGCTGGTCAAGGCGCTGCACGACACGCGGGTCGAGCTGACGCGGATGGCCGTCACCCAGGAACGGCTGCGGTTCGCACGGGATCTGCACGACCTGCTCGGTTACAGCCTCTCCGCGATCACCCTGAAGAGCGAGCTGATCCACCGGCTGGTGCCCACGCACCCGCGCCGGGCGATGGAGGAGATCAACGAGGTCCTGTCCATCTCGCGGCAGTCGCTCGCCGATGTCCGCACCGTCGCCAGCGGTCTGCGCGGCATGTCGCTGGAGCAGGAGCTCGGTTCGGCCCGGTCGCTGCTGACGGCGGCCGATGTGACGGTGCACGCGGAGATCCGCCTCGGCAGGATCAGTCAGCAGGTCGACACCGTACTGGCCGCCGTGGCACGCGAGGCGATCACCAATCTGCTGCGGCACTCGCGCGCCGGGGTCTGCGACATCGAGGCGGTCCTGGAGGGCGGTCTCGTCCGGCTCTCCGTCTCCAACGACGGAGTGGACCCGTCGTACCGCGACACCTCACCGCACAGCGGCAGCGGCCTGGGCAATCTGCAGACGCGGCTGAAGGCGGTGTCCGGCACCCTCTCCGTCTTCCGAGGGGCCGACGGCACATTCGAACTGGTGGCCGAAGCCCCGGCCCAGCTCATCCGGGGGCTGCCCGAGGTGGACGATGACGTCTATGCACGGGGCTCCGCGGCCTGACCGCCACCCGGACGCGCCCGCTGCCCCACGATCCGATCCGAGGAGGTGCACCTCATGGCGATACGCATCCTGCTGGCCGAAGACATGAACATGGTCCGCGGCGCCCTTGTGGCACTGCTGAATCTGGAGGGCGATCTCGACGTCGTCTGCGAGGTCGAGCGCGGCGACCAGATCCTGACGGCCGCGCTGGAGCACCGTCCGGACATCGCCGTCATCGACATCGACCTGCCCGGAATCGACGGCCTGACCGCGGCGAGCCGGCTGCGCGAGTCCCTGCCGGAGTGCCGGACGCTGATCCTGACCAGCCTCGGCCGGCCCGGCACGCTGCGGCGTGCGCTGTCCGCCCATGTCTCGGGCTATCTCCTCAAGGACGCCCCACCGCACGAACTGGCCACCGCGGTACGGCGGGTGGTGGCGGGTCACCGGGTGATCGACCCCCAGCTCGCGCTCTCCGCGTGGGACGGCGCCGAGACCCCGCTGACCGAGCGGGAGACGGAGGTGCTGCGGCTGGCCGCGGAGGGCTCGGAGGCGGGCGAGATCGCCAAGGCGCTCCATCTCTCCCCCGGCACCGTGCGCAACTACCTCACCACCATCGTGGCCAAGCTCAACGCGCGCAACCGGGTGGACGCGATCAGGATCGCGCAGGCAGCCGACTGGCTGCTGTGACATCGGGGTCGTCGACCGGGGTCGCCATCCCGGCGGCGGCCAGATAGTCGACGATGCCCCGGGTCACCTCACGGGGCAGCGGCAGCGCCTCCGAGAGCGCGTCCGGTGTCACGGGCCAGGCCAGCAGGGCGGCCACCAGCGCCGCCTCCGGGCGGTGCAGCACCACCCGGAACGGGGAGAGCTCCGACTCCAGCGCGAACCCGGCGTCCTCCAGGGTGAGCGACACCTCCCGCGGCATCCGGACGGGCCGCCGGGGCGGCAGCCGTACGGGGGTGAAGCGGGCGGGCCGGGAGACCGGGCAGACGGAGAGCAGCGGCCCGCCGAGATCGTCCACCCCCAGGCTGCGGACCACGAGATGGGAGAGCCGGTCGAGCACGGGCAGCAGAACGAAGTAGACACACCCCCGGGGCATCGAGCCGCCGGGCAGCGGTTCGAGGTTCGCCAGCAGGACGGGCCCGAGCTGCATGCGCCGCAGCGCCTCGCGCACCACCGGCGGGGCGTCGCCGATCCGCTCGGTCCCCCAGGGCCCGGTCAGCACGAGCCCCTCACCGCCGGCCCCGCTCTCCATCACGACGTCGACGTCTTCGCTCAACGACCAGAGATTCACCGTTCTGTGCTCGTCCGCCTTTCTCAACGCTGCCCCTTGTTCTGATACGGCCATGCCACGTACCGAGCAGTATCCGGTGCGCTCCTCGCCCGCGTGCAGCGAAGAGATCACGAATGAGACATGGAGATTTCACGCGGAGACCACAGCGCGGCGGCTTGCGGAATGGCGTACGGAGCGAATCTGTTGCCCCGGTATGGACGCAGAGAGTGCAGAGAGAGCAGAGACCGGAACAGCGGGGACGGGAAGCGGTGGCCCCGCGGGCGCGCGGCCCGGGAACGGGCCCGCCGATCCGGCGACGATCCGCGAGATCCTGCGGCAGGGCGGCGACACCTGGGCCGTCGTGGGCCTGTCCGGCAACACCTCCCGGGCCGCCTACGGTGTCGCCGCGGTGCTCCAGCGCTACGGCAAGCGCGTCGTACCGGTGCACCCCGAGGCCGAGACGGTGCACGGCGAGCGGGGGTACGCCTCGCTCGCGGACATCCCCTTCCCCGTGGACGTGGTGGACGTCTTCGTCAACAGCCGACTGGCCGGAGCGGTCGCGGACGAGGCGGTCGCCATCGGGGCGAAGGCCGTCTGGTTCCAGCTCGGGGTGATCGACGAGCAGGCGTACGAGCGGACTCGGGCGGCGGGGCTCGCCATGGTGATGGACCGCTGCCCCGCGATCGAGATCCCGCTGCTCGGCTGAGAGCCACCGTCCGCGGAGAGCCACCGTCCGTCGAGATCCGCCGCCCCTCGGGAGCCACCGTCCGTCAGCGCGCGGGCGGGACGGAGACCGACATGATCATCTCGACGGTTCGGGCCCCGTCGTTGCGGTAGCTGTGCGCGACGTCGGCCTCGAAGCTCGCCGACGCACCCGCCTCCACCGGGTACGGCTCACCGTCGACGACCAGGGTCAGCTCACCGGCGGTCACATGGAGCAGTTCGGTGGTGCCCGGCGGGTGGGGGTCGGAGGCCCCGGTGTCGCCGGGCATCAGCGTCCATGCCCACAGCTCCAGCGGTCCACGCGCCTCCGTGCCGACCAGCAGGGTGCTGCGACTGCCCGCCGGGGTGGACCACAGCCGTACGGCCTGGTCCTGCGGGACGATCCTGACCTGGGCGCCCTGTTCATGGTCGAGCAGGGTGGCGAGGGAGACCCCGAGCGCGTCGGCGATCTTGACCGTGGTGCCGACGCTCGGATTGGTACGGGCCTGCTCGATCTGGATGATCATCCCCCGGCTGACCCCCGCACGGGCCGCCAGCGCGTCGAGGGTGAAGCCCCGCTCACCGCGCCAGCGCCTCAGATTACGGGCGAGCGACCGCGTGAGCCGATCGAGGTCCGACACATTCCGTCCAATGTGTTCATGGGCAAGTCCACCCGGATTGCACTGCTTTGCGGTGCACCCGGGTATGCACCGCACTGTACTGCGCGGCTCACCCCTCCGGCCTCACAGGTCACCAGACCATCAGGCATCACGCCGACAGTTGGCTGAAAACAAACGACACGCACCCGAGCCGACGCCTCGTGAGAAAACGTTCAAGCGCCCGAACCCGGCATACGAGTGTCCCTTCGCTGCATGGTTGCCCCATACGGCAAAGCTTGTAACGATCAAATCCCTTTACCACACCAGCCTTGCACGGCAGGCAACTTCGGGACGAAGTCGCCCGTTGCGCGGGCTCGGGGGGACCCTGAGTGCTTCGCCAACGCCTCCCGTGGTTAGCATGAGCGCCACATGTGGTGCGGAAGATCACCGTCCCCATCGGTGTCAGATCCCGCCCATGCGGCCGAAGCCCGCAGGTCGGCCGGTCTGTTCCCCCCGCACTCAAGTACCGAGGGACCGCGGAATGTCAGTGCCTGTCGCCCCCAGCCCGCACCGCATACCCACGGAGCGGTCGTTGTCGCTCGCCGTTCCGCTGGCCTTGCTGGTGGTGGCCGGCGCCGCCGGAGGAGCGGTCGCCGCCACGGCGCCGGACCCGGCGCGCGCCTGGGTGGCCACCACCGTCGCCGTCGCCTGGGTCTGCCTCACCGCCGCCGTCGTCACCGCCGCCCTGCTGCTGCGCCGGGCGCGCCGCGCCGCCGCGGCGGCGCACACCGGGAGCAGAACCGCGGAGACGCAACTCGCCCAGAACGGCGCCGACTCCGCGCATCTGCTGAACGTCACGCTCCCCGCGGTCGTCAAGAAGCTCCGTGAGGGCGCGAGCGCCCAGGAGACCTTCGCGACCACGCCGCCGCCGTCCGACCCGCAACTCCGCCGGATCCTGGAGACGTTCACCGGCGAGATAGCCGCCGCGGAGGCGCGCGCGGCCCGGGCGGTCGCCGAGCGCGAGACCGCCGTCGCCCAGCTGACCGAGGCGGCCGACGAACTCGACCTTCTCACCGGCAAGACGCTCCCCGACGCGCTCTCCGGACTGCGCTCGGGCGGCTCCGCCGACACCGTCCTCTCCACCGTCGTACCGCCCACCGATCCCCGCCTCCGCGTCCTGGTGGACGCCATGGTCCGGGAGTTCGCGACCAGTGAGCGCCGCGCCGCGGCGGCCCAGGCGGCGAGCGCCAAGGCACTGAGCCGGGTCCAGGCCAAGGCCGTGTCCATGCTGGCCGACCTGCGCGAGATGCAGGACCGGCACGGCGAGGACGTCTTCGGCGATCTCCTCAAGCTCGACCACAACACCTCGCAGCTCGGGCTGCTCACCGACCGGCTCGCCCTGCTGATGGGCGGGCGCGCGAGCCGCGCCTGGAACAAGCCGATCGCCATGGAGTCGATCCTGCGCGGCGCGGTGGGCCGTATCGCCGCCTACCAGCGGGTCAGGCTGCACTGCTCCAGCAACGCCGCGATCGCCGGATTCGCCGCCGAGCCCGTGATGCACCTGCTCGCCGAACTGATGGACAACGCGGCGAACTTCTCGCCGCCGATCGACGAGGTCCATGTCTACGTCGAGGAGCGCACCGCCGGCGTCGTCGTGACCATCGAGGACAGCGGCCTGAAGATGGCCGCCGCCGCGATGCGCCGCGCCGAGGAGTCCGTCTCGGGGCGGGTGACCGACCTCGCGATGCTCCAGGGCACCCGGCTCGGTCTGGCCGTCGTGGGCCGGCTGGCCGCCAAGTACCGCATCAGCGTCAACTTCCGGCCCTCGTCGCGCGGTGGCACGGGCGTCGTCGTCCTCTTCCCGCCGCAGCTCGTGGCCCAGCAGCGCGGCATGACGCCCGAGCAGTCGCTGCGCCGCCCGGCGGCGGAGGCGACCGTGCCCTCCCCCGCCGCCCCGCCCGTCGCCTCCGCCACGCCGCCCCCGCCGGTACCGACGTCCACGGCGTGGCCGGTGCTGCCCTCCCCGTCCGCCCCTGCCGAAGGACCCCGTGCCGCGACACCGGGCGGCCTGCCGGTACGCCCGCCGGGCCGCACCATGGCCGCGGCCGACCGCGGCCGGCCGCACTCGGAGCCTCAGCCCCCGGCGCCGCAGCCCGAACGCCGCGACGTGGGTGCCCGGTTCGGCGCCTTCCACCGTGCCCGTAACGCCGCTGACGCCGCGTCCGGCGAGGAGACCGGCACGGGACCGGACAGCGCCCCCGACGTCCCCGGCACCCCCGGCGCTCCCGACACGCCCCCCGCCCCCGGCACTCCGGCCGGATAACACCGCGCCCACCCCGTACGGCGCCCGGGGCATCGGCGCCCTCATCCCCACCCGGAACGTGAGATCGGAGGCACGGGCGGGCAGGTGACCGGAAATCCGGATCCCTCCCGTCCCACGCACACCATGCAGACCACAGACAACAGCCTGACCTGGCTCCTCGAGAACCTGTTGGAGCGCACCCCCGGCACCCGGCATGCCCTCGTGCTCTCCCGCGACGGACTGAAGCTCTGCTGGAGCCGTCACCTCACCCTCGACCAGGCCGACCAGTTGTCCGCCATCTGCTCCGGCATCCAGGCGCTCGCGCAGGGCGCCTCGGTGGAGTTCGGCAGCGGCAGTGGCGGCGTACGCCACTCGATGACGGAGTTCCACGGCGGGCTCCTGTTCATCGTCGAGGCCGGCGACGGGGCGCACCTGGCGGTCGTCGCCGAGGACGGCGCCGACCCCGGTGTGGTGGGCCACCAGATGAGCGAGCTGGTCGAACAGATCGGTGAGCATCTGCGGGCGGAACCGCGCACACCCGCCGAGGGCAGCGCGCACTCATGATCAGGCGGCCCGTCGACACCGGGGACCCCGACCGGCTGTACACCGTCACCGGTGGCCGCAGCCGGGCCGACGACGACACGTTCGACCTGGTCACCTTGATCGTCAGCGAGTGCCGGCCGACCGCGGGGATGCAGTCGGAGCACGTGCGGATCCTGGAGCTGTGCCGCCATCCCATGGCCGTCGTCGAGATCTCCGCCGACCTGCGGCTGCCCGTGACGGTGGTACGGATCCTCCTGGGCGATCTCCTCGCGACGGGCCGCATCACCGCCAGACACCCGCGCACGGCGCGCTCCGCCGACCTTCCCGACTCCGCTCTCCTGAAGGAGGTGCTCCTTGGACTCCGCAACCTCTGAGCTGCCGGCGCGTACCCCGCTGAGCGACGCCGCAGAGACCGGCCTGAAGATCGTCATCGTGGGCGGCTTCGGGGTCGGCAAGACCACCCTGGTCCGCTCGGTCAGCGAGATAAGACCGCTCAACACCGAAGAAGTCATGACGCAGGCCGGGGTCGGCGTCGACGAGACCGCCGGGCTGACCTCGAAGACGACCACGACGGTCGCCTTCGACTTCGGCCGCATCAGCCTCAACGACCGCATGGTGCTCTACTTGTTCGGGGCACCGGGCCAGGAGCGGTTCTGGTTCCTGTGGGACCGGCTCTTCTCCGGCACGCTGGGCGCGGTCGTCCTGGTCGACACCCGGCGGATGAGCGAGTCCTGGTACGCCATCGACCGGCTCGAACACCACCGGACGCCCTTCGTGGTGGCCGTCAACCGGTTCGACGACGACGCCTCGGCGTTCTCGCTGGACGAGATCCGCCAGGCCCTCTCGCTGCCGGAGCATGTGCCGCTGATCGACTGCGACGCGCGGGTCCGCTCCTCCGGCAAGAACGTTCTGATCACCCTCGTGGACCACCTCTACGAACTGGCCATGGCCCGGGAGATGACACCATGACCGACCCCGCAGGACCTGTCGAGGGACAGGCCCCGCCACCCGGCTGCCCCGCGCACGCGGGCGGCGCGGTACGGCTGGGCGGCCTCGAATACCAGCAGACGCCGTCCCAGCTCTACCGCGCCATGCGCACGGAGCACGGCGCGGTCGCGCCCATCCTGCTCGACGGCGACATCCCCGCCTGGCTGGTGCTCGGCTACGCCGAGGTCTCCTACGTCACCGGCCACGACGAGCTGTTCGCCCGGGACTCACGCCGCTGGAACCAGTGGCCGAACATCCCCGCCGACTGGCCGCTCATGCCGTTCGTCGGCTACCAGCCCTCGCTGCTGTTCACCGAGGGCGCCGAGCACCAGCGGCGCGCCGGAGTGATCACGGAGGCGCTGGAGGCGGTCGACCAGTTCGAACTCGCCCACACCTGCCGGGAGATCGCCGAAGGGCTCATCGACGCGTTCGCGGGCAGCGGCCAGGCCGAGCTGATGGCCTCGTACGCGCACGCGCTGCCGATGCGCGCGGTGGTCCAGCTCTGCGGGATGCCCGCCGGCGGCGTGGACACCGAGGATCTCGTACGGGACCTGCGGATCTCGCTGGACGCCCCCGAGGACGACGACCCGGTCGCGGCCTACCTGCGGGTGCAGGACCGCATGGAGCGGCTCGTCAAGGAGAAGCGGAACAGCCCCGGCACCGATGTCACGTCGCGGATGCTGGCCCACCCGGCCGGGCTGACGGACGAGGAGGTCGTCCAGGACCTGATCACCGTCATCGCCGCGGCGCAGCAGCCGACGGCCAACTGGATCTGCAACTCGCTGCGGCTGCTGCTGACCGACGACCGGTTCGCGCTGAACGTGTCGGGTGGCCGGCTCAGTGTCGGGCAGGCCCTCAACGAGGTGCTGTGGCTGGACACCCCGACACAGAACTTCGTCGGCCGGTGGGCGGTGCGGGACACGCAGCTCGCCGGGCGGCAGATCAAGGCGGGCGACTGTCTGGTCCTCGGCTTCGCGGCGGCCAACACCGATCCGCAGATCTGGCCCGAGGGGCATGTCGGGGCGGAGAACTCGGCGCACCTCTCGTTCAGCAACGGTGAGCACCGCTGCCTCTACCCGGGGCCGCTGCTCGCGGACGTCATCGCCCGTACGGCGGTCGAGACGCTGCTGGAGCGGCTGCCGGACGTGGTGCTGGCCGTGGAGCCGCACGAGCTGACCTGGCGGCCGTCGATCTGGATGCGCGGGCTGACCGCGCTGCCGGTGAGTTTCACGCCGGTGGTGCAGTAACCGATCGCGTACGGCGGCGGCTCGTGCCGTACGGACCGATGTGCGGGTACGTACCGACGCGGGCGTACCCGCTGCCGACGCGCGGGGGTGTTTCGGCCGCCGGGCCCGGGAGTTCCGGGCCCGGCGGGCACCGTGATCAGCAGACCTGCGTGATCAGCAGACCGCCGTCATCAGCCGACAGGCGTGAACTCCACCGGCAGGGACTGCGGTCCCCGGGTGAACACCCCTTGCTCGACCGGGTCGAAGCCCTCCGCCAGCCGGATGTCCGGCATGGCGTCCAGGAGTTGGTTGATCCCGGTCTCGACCTCCGCCTTCGCTAGCAGCGCCCCGACACAGAAGTGCCGGCCGAGGGCGAAGGCGAGATGGTCGGCCGCGGCGGAGAACGCGGTGGTGGCGGTCAGGTCGTCGCGGAAGATGTCGAAGGAGTCCGGCTCCCGGTAGCGCGAGCCGTCGCGGTTGGCCGCTCCGATCAGGCAGGTCACCGTCGAGCCGGCGGGGACGGTGCCGCCGCTCAGCTCCACGTCCGCGGCCGTCTGCCGCATGATCATGTGCACGGGCGGGGTGAACCGGAGCGTCTCCGCGAAGGCCCGGTCGATCAGCGTACGGTCGCGCTGTACGGCGGCGAGCTGCTCGGGGTGGAGCAGGAGGTTCGCGAAGATGCTGGCGATCGCCTTGTCGGTGGTCTCGCCGCCGGCGGCGAGCAGCAGGCTGCAGAACGCCTTGATGTCCTCGTCGCTCATCCGTACGCCGTCGACCTCGGCGGCGCAGAGGGTGGAGAGGAGGTCGTCGCCGAGGTGGTCGCGCCGCTCCCGGATGATCGGCAGCATGTACTCGGCGAACTCGACCCGGGTCCGCTCACCGGCCGCCGCCACCTCGGGGTCGCCCGAGAGATTGCCCAGGAAGGCGATGACCGCGGTGTACCAGCCGTGGAAACGGCCGTGGTCGGCCTTGTCGAGGCCCAGCATGTCGGCGATGACGTTGACGGGGAAGCGGGTGGCGTACGCCTCGACCAGATCGACGGAGCCGGTGTGCCGGAACGTGTCGATCAGTTCACGGGAGTTGCGTTCGATGACGGGCTGGAACTTGTCCCGCAGATCACCGCCGCGGAAGGCCGGCGCGACCAGGGCGCGGCGTACGGCGTGCTCCCGCCCGCTGAGCTGCAGGATCGTCTTGCCGTGCACGGGTTCGAGCTGCCAGTCGTAGTTGTCGGTGGTGAACACCGACTCCTTGTCCTTGAAGGCCCGTTCGACGTCGTCGTACCGCGAGATGATGTAGCTCTTCGTGGCCTCGTGCCAGATGAGCGGGGCGCTCTCCCGCATCGTCCGGTAGGCGGGGTACGGGTTCTCCGCGAATTCCGGCGACAGTATGTCGGGGATCTGCTCTGCGGTGGCCATGGCACTCCCTCTGTTAGGTGCCGCCCGATCGGTAACGGGCGGCACCTCAAGGGTATTGATCATTGGCCAACAGAAACAGGCCAGCTCCTGGCTGTTGGGGAGCGGCTCAGTCCGCGACGGGTACGGTGTCCGGCCCGGCCGACGCCGCGGCCCTGGCCTGCCGTGCCTGCTCGCCGGCCTTCTTGGCGCGGCTCTTCAGGATGAGCATGGAGGTGATCCCGATGAGGACGGCGAGCACGAGTCCCAGCCAGGAGAAGCGCTTGAGCCATGCCTCGGCGACGACGCCCACGGAGTAGACGACGGCGGTCGTGCCGCCCGCCCACACGATGCCGCCCAGCACGTTGGCGATCAGGAACTTCCAGTACGGCATGCGCAGGACGCCCGCGAGCGGTCCGGCGAAGATCCGGAGCAGGGCGACGAAGCGGCCGAAGAAGACCGCCCACATGCCCCACTTCTCGAACGACCGCTCCGCCATGGCGATCTGGTCCTCGCCGAAGTGCTTGGGGAAGCGTGCACCGAGCCAGGTGAGTAGGGGCCTGCCGCCCTTGCGTCCGATGGCGTAGCCGATCGAGTCACCGATGATCGCGCCGGCCGTGGCGCAGGCCCCGAGGATGTACGGGTTGATCTCGCCGTGCTGGGAGGCGAGCAGCGCGGAGCTGACGAGGACGATCTCGCCGGGCAACGGGATGCCGAGGCTCTCCAGTCCGATGACCACCCCGACCAGGATGTAAATACTGACCGCGGGGATGGTCTCCAGCCACTCCTGGACGTGCAACGGCGGTTCCTCCTGTGCGTCACTGGTTCCGTGGGCCGTGCGCCGTGTGCCGGATTCCCGGATACCGGGTTCCCCGTGCCGTCGCGCGCGGGCGCGCGCCGCGCGGGCGCACGCGGCGCAGCCTACCCGGGGTGACGGCCACGGGAAATTCGGGGCGCCCGGCGCCGGGCCGCGACCGCGGCACCACTCGCGACATTACTTACGAGTAGGGCAGCTTCACCAACCCCTGGCAAGGCGGACGTAGCAGCCCCACCGGGTCCCCCTCTATCGTTACTGGCCATGTGGCAAGGACAGCAGCCGCCCGGGGGCGAGCAGAACCCGCAGGACCAGAATCCCAATCCGTACCAGCAGCCGGGGTACCAGCAGCCGAACCCGTACCAGCAGCCGGGATACCCGCAGCAGCCCGGGTACGGCTATCCGCAGCAGCCGGGGGCCGAGCAGCAGCCCGGATATCAGCAGCCGGGGTACCAGCAGCCCAACCCGTACCAGCAGCAGCCGACGGTGCCGACGCAGTACGCCGTGGCCGAGACGCCCGGCGGCCCCGGGCCCTCGGGCGACGACAAGAAGAAGACGACGATCGTGGCGGTCGTCGCGGCCTCGGTGGTCGTGATCGCCGCCGCGGGCACGGCCTTCTTCGTGCTGGGCAAGGATGACGGTTCGAGCGACAAGGCGGCGGACCCGAAGGCGTCCACGTCGGCCTCGGCGTCCGGTTCCGACGAGCCGGGCACAGGGGCCTCGCAGGAGAACCCGCGCAGCGGCGCGGCCGCCGAGCCGCAGGTCGAGGGCTGGAAGGTCGTGACCAACCCCAAGCACGGGACGCAGTTCGACGTTCCCGCCGAATGGGAGGTCTCGAAGCCGGGGATCATAGCCGGGTTCGAGGATGTCGAGAAGGGCGACGGCTCGCCCGCGATCTCCTTCTCCGCGCCGGCCTACTTCAAGTCGGAGTGGTGCTCGCAGGACACGAACAAGGACGGCAAGCTGGAGTACAGCAGCCTGGCGGGCACCGGCACCAAGGGCGCGAGGGGCGCCACGGACACGGCGACAGCCTCGCAGAACGAGGCGGGCAGCTGGGTGTGGGCCGCGTACGCGCAGCACGAGCCGAAGTCCACGCTGAAGCAGAAGATCAAGGTCGGCAAGCCCGAGGCGTTCACCACCACGTCGGGGCTCAAGGGCCACTTCACGACGGCCGAGAGCACGGGTCTCGACCTGAAGAACAAGTGTGACACCGACGGCAAGGCGATCGCCTTCACGTTCACCAACGCCAAGGGCGACTACGCGACGTGGGTCCTGTACGCGAACAAGGGCGTGCCGGACGAACTGTCCGAGGCGACGATGAAGAAGATCATGGGCACGGTCCGTCTCGCCGGGGCGGCCCCGGAGTCCTGACCCGATCCGCCGGCCGGTCCCGCCGCCGGCCGGGAGCCGGACGCGCCCCGGCCGGCGGCCTCTGTCCGGCGGCCGACGGTCGGCGGCGGGACCGGCGGCTGGGCCTCCGTACACGGGCGAACCTCCGTACACGGGCGACTAGCCGTCGGCGGGCCGGTGGGCCAGGAGGTACGCCTGGGGGACCTTTTCGTCGCCGCTGGGCTCGCGCACCAGACGGGCGTCCATCCTGAAGCCGGCCTTCTCCAGCCCCTCGGTGACCCGGTCGGGCGAGAGCCGGTGGAAGTCGAGGGACACGGTGTGGCCGAACGCCTCGGTGAAGCGCAGCGGTGCGTCGCCGACCTGGAAGGCGACCAGGAGGTGGCCGCCCGGGGCCAGCACGCGGTGGAACTCCGCGAACACCTCGGGATGCGACTCCGGCGGGACATGGATGACGGAGTACCAGGCGAGAAGGCCCGTGAGGGAGCCGTCCGGGAGGTCCAGCGCGGTCATCGACCCCTCGTCGAAGCGCAGCTCCGGGTGGTTGCGCCGGGCCAGCGCCAGCATCGCCGGGGACAGGTCGATCCCGGAGAGGCGCACCCCGAGGGAGTGCAGGAACCCGGTCACCCGGCCCGCCCCGCTGCCCACCTCGACGACGGGGCCGCCCCCGGCGCCCTTGATCAGCTCGGCGAAGGCCGTGAGCATGGCGGTGCCCAGCGGACCGTCCACCAGCATGGTGGGGAATCTCTCGGCGTAGTCGCCGGCGATCTTGTCGTAACCCTCGCGGGTGTCACGCAGAAAGGTGGCTTCCGTCATGACGAGGACAGTAGCCGGGGCCCACGGGTCAGCCCACGGAAAACGCGCCATCGGGCGGCCGCGGCGAGGGGACCGCGCCCGCGTCCCGTACCGGTGCCGCGTTCCCCGTGAACCGGCGGAGCGACGCCCCGTGTTCGACCCGGGCGGGGAAGGCGTCCGCGGCGGTGCGACGGGCCAGGGACGCCGTGTCGAGCGGGCGGTGCGAGGCGACCAGCACGGCGTTGCCGAAGCGCCGCCCGCGCAGCACGGGCGGTTCCGCGATCAGGGCCAGCTCCGCGAAGGCCGTGGCGAATGTGGCCAGTTGTGATCGGAGGAAGGCGAACGGGGCGCCGTCCGCGAGATTCGCCGCGTAGACCCCGTCGGCACGCAGCACCCGCGCGGCCTCCCGCGCGTACTCGACGGAGGTGAGGTGCGCGGGGATCCGCGAGCCGCCGAAGACATCGGCGACCAGGACGTCCACGGAGCGGTCGGGCGCCGCTTCGAGGAAGCGCCGGGCGTCCGCCGTGTGGGCGGTGATCCCCGCGTCCGCCGGTATCGGCAGCTCCTGCTCGACCAGCGCCAGCAGCGCCGCGTCGGCCTCCACCACGGACTGCGCGGAGCCGGGCCGGGTCGCGGCGACGTAGCGGGGCAGGGTGAGGGCGCCGCCGCCGAGGTGGAGCACCGTGAGCGGCGCGGGAGGCTCCGCCCACCCGGCGGACGCCGCGCAGTCGACGACATGGGCGAGGCGCCGTACGTACTCGAACTCCAGGTGCGCCGGCTCGTCCAGGTCGACGTACGACTGGGGCGCACCGTCGACCGTCAGCAGCCAGGCCCGCGCCCGGTCCACGTCGGGCAGGAGCCTGGCGGTGCCGTGGTCGACGGCGCGGATGACGGGGATCGACTCGTTCACGGTCCCATTGTGCGCCGCCCCGGGGACCCGGTGCGGGGTCCCCGGGGCGGCCGTGGTCACAGCAGGGTGGTGACGGTGCCGGCGCCGACCGTACGGCCGCCCTCGCGGATCGCGAAGCCGAGCCCCGGCTCCAGCGGGATGTCGCGGCCCAGCTCCACGGTCACGGTGACCGTGTCCCCGGGGCGTGCCACGCCCGCCTCGCCCAGGTCGATGTCGCCGACGACGTCCGCCGTACGGATGTAGAACTGCGGCCGGTAGCCGCTGCTCACCGGTGTGGTCCTGCCGCCTTCCTTCGTGGACAGCACGTACACCCGCGCGGTGAAGCGCCTGCTGGGGACGACGCTCTCCGGCGCCGTGACGACGTGGCCCCGGCGGACCGCGTCGCGCGGCATGCCGCGCAGCAGCAGCGCGACGTTGTCGCCGGCCTCGGCGGACTCCATCGGCTTGCCGAAGGTCTCCAGCCCGGTGACGGTGGTGGGCTGCGGTCCGGTGGCGGCGCCCAGCACCTCCACCCGGTCGCCGACCCGCACCGTGCCGCGCTCGACGGCGCCGGTGACGACCGTGCCGCGCCCGGTGATGGTGAGGACGTTCTCCACCGGGAGCAGGAACGGCGCGTCCGTGTACCTGACCGGCATCGGCACATACGTGTCGACCGCGTCGAGCAGCGCCTCCACGGCGGCGGTCCACCGTGGCTCGCCCGCCAGCGCGCCGAGCGCGGAGACCCGTACGACGGGCGCCGCGTCGCCGCCGTAGCCGTGCTCGGTGAGCAGCTCGCGGACCTCCAGCTCGACCAGGTCGGTCAGCTCGTCGTCCCCGAGGTCGGCCTTGGTGAGGGCGACGACGATGTGGTTGACGCCGACCTGCCGGGCGAGCAGGACGTGCTCGGCGGTCTGGGGCATGATCCCCTCCAGCGCGGACACGACGAGGATCGCCCCGTCGAGCTGGGCCGCGCCGGTGACCATGTTCTTGATGTAGTCGGCGTGGCCGGGCATGTCGACATGCGCGTAGTGCCGGGTGTCGGTCTCGTACTCGACGTGCGCGATGTTGATGGTGATCCCCCGCGCGGCCTCCTCGGGGGCCCGGTCGATCCGGTCGAAGGGCACGAAGGTGCCGGTCCCGCGGTCGCTGAGGACCTTGGTGATGGCGGCGGTCAAGGTGGTCTTGCCGTGGTCGACGTGGCCCATGGTGCCGATGTTGACGTGCGGCTTGGTGCGCACGTATGCCGTCTTGGGCATTGGTTCCTGCCTGGACTCGAAGCGTGAGCGGGACCCCTGGGCCTTGCCGACCCTCCCCCTGCGGGGTCCGCCGGACGTTCCGGGAAGGGTCAGCTTCGGGCGCCGCCGAGGGGCGCCTGGACTGCGGCCGCTGCCGCTGCGAGCGGCGCCGCCGCCGTCAGGTGTGCGGCAGCCTTCGGCGCGTCCGCGACTGCGGACGGCGCTGCGAGGAAGGCGTACCGGAACATGGCGCCGATCCTGTCCCATGCCCGGCGCCACGTCGAATGGTTTTCCGCGGGGGGCCAGTTGGCGTGCTCGGGCAGTGGGGCACGCCCGACCGAGGAGATCGGGTACGACGTGGGCCACCCTTTACGTCGCTCCTCCCTCGGGTCGGTTAGTCTCCCCGAATGCTCGACACCGTCCCCCGGTCTGCCCCGGACCAAGGTCCCGCTGTCGTTGTCCGCCGCTCCAGGGCGCTGCTCTCGCCCTGGTTCCGTTTCGCCGTGCTGATCGCCGTGCTGGGCGCGGCGGCCACCGTGGTGCTGCTGTACGAGCCACAGCGGCTGCTCGCGGACGGCTGGCCCGAACAGCTGCGCGGGGGCACGGCCGTGGTGCTGTTCGCCGTGGCGTACGGGCTGTGCGCCACCGCGTTCGTCCCGCGCCCGCTGCTCAATCTCGCCGCGGGCGCGCTCTTCGGCTCGGCGTTCGGCCTGGCGGCGGCGCTCGGGGGGACGGTGCTGGCGGCGGGGGCGTCCTTCGCGCTCGGCCGCCTCCTCGGCCAGGACGCGCTGCGGCCGCTGCTGCGGGGCCGCTGGCTGAAGGCGGCGGACGGGCAGCTCAGCGGGCACGGCTTCCGGTCGATGCTGGCCATCCGGCTCTTCCCCGGGGTGCCGTTCGCCGTGGCGAACTACTGCGCGGCGGTCTCCCGGATGCGGGCGTCGTCGTTCCTGCTGGCGACGGCCGTCGGATCGGTCCCGAACACGGCGGCGTACGTGGTCGCGGGCAGCCGGGCCACCTCGCCGACCTCACCGGCGTTCCTGCTGGCGACCGGGTTCATCGTGGTCACGGCGGTGGGCGCGGGCGTGCTCGCCTGGCGGGAGCGGCACCGCCTCCCGGGACGCCGCCCCTAGAGTCCCTCGTTCGGACAGGTCCTGGAGTCCCTCGTTCGGACGGGCCCTGGAGTCCCTCGTTCGGACAGGCCCTAGAGGTGCGCCGTTCCCTCGGCGAGCCCGAGGTCGCCGCCGGGCGGCGGGGCCGCGAAGCGCGCCACATCCGCCTCGGTGACCTCCGCGAGTTCCTTCGGCGACCAGCGCGGGGCGCGGTCCTTGTCGATGACCCGGGCGCGGATCCCCTCCACCAGATCGGGGTGGGCGAGCGCGGCGCACGAGGCGCGGTAGGCGCGGTCGAGCGTCTCCTCCAGTGTGCTCGGCGGCCCGTCCCGGCGTATCGCGGCGAGCGTCACCTTCAGGGCCGTCGGTGAGCGGGAGAGCAGGATCTCCGCGGTGTCCTTCGCCGCGGGCACCCCGCTGTCCAGCAGCCGTCCGACGATCTCCGTGACCGAGTCGGCCGCGTAACAGGCGTCGATCCACGGACGGTCCTCGGCGAGCCGGCCGCCGGGAGGCGTGGCCGCGTACCGCAGGACCGTCTCCCGTACGTCCGCCGCGTCCCGTACCGCGGGCGCGGCCAGGGCGTCGCACAGCGCGGTCAGCCGCTCGGCGGGGACGAAGTGGTCCGCGAGCCCGCACAGCAGCGCGTCGGCCGCGCCGACCGTGTTCCCGGTGAGGGCGAGGTGGGTGCCGAGTTCGCCGGGCGCGCGGGCCAGCAGGTAGGTGCCGCCGACGTCGGGGGCGAGGCCGATGGCGGTCTCCGGCATGGCGACGGCGGACCGCTCGGTGACGATCCGCACCCCGGCGTGGCCGGAGAGCCCGACGCCGCCGCCCATCACGATGCCGTCCATGAGCGCGACGAAGGGGATCCGGTAGTGCGCGATACGGGAGTTGAGCCGGTACTCGTCGCGCCAGAAGGCGGGCGTGGCGGTGGAGCCGGCGCGGGCGTCCTCGTGGATGGCACGGATGTCGCCGCCCGCGCAGAGCCCGCGCTCCCCCGCGCCGGAGAGGATCACGGCCGTCACGCCCGCGTCGCGCTCCCACCGGTCCAGGGCGGCGCTGATGGTCAGCACCATGGGGTGGGTCAGGGCGTTGAGGGCGCGCGGGCGGTTCAGCGTGATGCGGGCGGTGGAGCCCGCCCGGCCGAGGAGCACCGGTTCGTCGTCGTGGACCATGCCGCCCAGTATCGGGCACGGCAGTTACGGCCGGGCCAGCGCCTCGATGATCCGTTCGGCGGCGAGCGTCGCGGTCAGCGTGCCCTCCCGTACCTGCCGTTCCAGCGCGGGCGCCACCTCCCGTACGCCCGGGTGCTCGCGCAGCCGGTCCAGGAGGTGGTCGCGGACCATCGTCCAGGCCCAGTCGACCTGCTGGTCGCTGCGCTTGCGCGTGAGGCGGCCGTCGGCCTCCAGGACCCGGCGGTGCTGTTCGAGCCGCTCCCACACCGCGTCGAGCCCGGTCCCCTCGCGGGCGCTGCAGTGGAGCACCGGGGGTGTCCAGGCCGCGTCCACCGGGTGCATCAGCCGCAGCGCGCCCGCGAGTTCCCGCGCCGCGGAGCGCGCGTCGCGTTCGTGCGGGCCGTCGGCCTTGTTGACGGCGATGACGTCGGCCAGTTCCAGGACGCCCTTCTTGATGCCCTGGAGCTGGTCGCCGGTGCGCGCGAGGGTGAGCAGCAGGAAGGAGTCGACCATGTCGGCGACCGCCGTCTCCGACTGTCCCACGCCCACGGTCTCGACGAGGACGACGTCGTACCCCGCCGCCTCCATCACGACGATGGTCTCCCGGGTCGCCTTGGCGACCCCGCCCAGCGTGCCCGCCGTGGGCGAGGGCCGGACGAACGCGGCCGGGTCCGCCGCCAGCCGCTCCATCCGGGTCTTGTCGCCCAGGATGGAGCCGCCGGTCCGGCTGGAGGACGGGTCGACGGCGAGGACGGCGACCCGGTGGCCGAGGCCGGTGAGCAGGGTGCCGAGCGCGTCGATGAAGGTCGACTTGCCGACGCCGGGCACCCCGCTGACCCCGATCCGGCGGGCCCGCCCCGAGTGCGGCAGCAGCTCGGTCAGCAGCCGCTGCGCGAGTGCGCGGTGGTCGGCCCTGGTGGACTCCACCAGCGTGACGGCACGGGCGATGTACGAACGGGAGCCGTCCAGGACGCCCTTGACGTAGGTGTCGATGTCGATCTCGCTCCGGGGCGCCACGCGTTCACCGCTCGTGGCCGAGCGAGGCCGCCAGGGAGACCAGCAGGTCGTGCGCCGCGTCGGGGATGACCGTGCCCGGCGGGAACACCGCCGCCGCGCCCGCCCGGCGCAGCTCCTCGACGTCCTGGGGCGGGATCACCCCGCCGACGACGATCATGATGTCCTCCCGGCCCTCCGCGGCGAGTTCCTCGCGCAGCGCCGGTACGAGCGTGAGGTGCCCGGCGGCCAGCGAGGAGACGCCGACGATGTGCGCGTCGGCCTCGACCGCCTGCCGGGCCACCTCGGCCGGCGTCTGGAAGAGCGGACCGACGTCGACGTCGAAGCCCAGGTCGGCGAAGGCGGTCGCGATCACCTTCTGGCCGCGGTCGTGGCCGTCCTGGCCCATCTTGGCCACCAGGATGCGCGGGCGGCGTCCCTCGGCCTCCTCGAACTCCCGGGCGGCCGCGCGGGTGCGCTCGACGGCCGGGGAGCTGCCTGCCTCGTTGCGGTACACACCGGCGATGGTACGGATCTGGCCCGAGTGGCGCCCGTACACCTTCTCCAGGGCGTCGGAGATCTCGCCGACGGTGGCCTTGGCGCGGGCGGCGTCCACCGCGAGGGCGAGCAGGTTGCCGTCGAGCCCGGGGCCCGGTCCGGACGCGGCGGCGGCGGTGAGGGCACGCAGCGCGTCCTGGCAGGCGGGCTCGGAGCGCTCGGCGCGCAGCCGGCGCAGCTTCTCGATCTGCTGGGCACGTACGGAGGAGTTGTCGACCTTGAGGACGTCGATCTTCTCGTCGGTCTCGACGCGGTACTTGTTGACGCCGATGACGGGCTGGCGCCCGGAGTCGATCCGCGCCTGGGTGCGGGCGGCGGCCTCCTCCACCCGCAGTTTCGGGATGCCCGCGTCGATGGCCTGCGCCATGCCGCCGGCCGCCTCGACCTCCTCGATGTGCTGCCAGGCGCGGCGCGCGAGGTCGTAGGTGAGCTTCTCGACGTACGCGCTGCCGCCCCACGGGTCGGTGACCCGGCAGGTCCCGGACTCCTGCTGGATGAGGAGCTGGGTGTTGCGGGCGATGCGGGCGGAGAAGTCGGTGGGCAGGGCCAGCGCCTCGTCGAGCGCGTTGGTGTGCAGCGACTGGGTGTGGCCCTGGGTGGCGGCCATCGCCTCGACGCAGGTGCGGGTGACGTTGTTGAAGACGTCCTGCGCGGTGAGGGACCAGCCGGAGGTCTGCGCATGGGTGCGCAGGGAGAGCGACTTGGCGTTCTGCGGGTCGAACTTCCTGACCAGCTTGGCCCAGAGCAGCCGGGCCGCCCGCAACTTGGCGATCTCCATGAAGAAGTTCATGCCGATGGCCCAGAAGAAGGAGAGCCGGGGCGCGAACGCGTCCACGTCGAGCCCGGCACCGAGTCCGGCGCGCAGGTACTCGACGCCGTCGGCGAGGGTGTAGGCCAGCTCCAGGTCGGCGGTCGCGCCCGCCTCCTGGATGTGGTAGCCGGAGATCGAGATGGAGTTGTAGCGGGGCATCTTCCGCGAGGTGTACGCGAAGATGTCGGAGATGATCCGCATCGAGGGTTTCGGCGGATAGATGTAGGTGTTGCGGACCATGAACTCCTTGAGGATGTCGTTCTGGATGGTCCCGGCGAGCTTCTCGGGCGGTACGCCCTGTTCCTCCGCCGCCACGATGTAGAGGGCGAGTACGGGCAGCACGGCGCCGTTCATCGTCATCGACACGCTCATCCGGTCGAGCGGGATGCCGTCGAAGAGCCGTCGCATGTCGTAGATCGAGTCGATGGCGACCCCGGCCATGCCGACGTCGCCGGTGACCCGGGGGTGGTCGCTGTCGTAGCCGCGGTGGGTCGGCAGGTCGAAGGCGACCGACAGGCCCTTCTGCCCGGCCGCCAGGTTGCGCCGGTAGAAGGCGTTGGACTCCTCGGCGGTGGAGAACCCGGCGTACTGGCGGATGGTCCAGGGCTGGTTGACGTACATCGTGGGGTACGGGCCGCGCAGGTACGGCGCGATCCCGGGGTAGGTGCCGAGGAAGTCGAGCCCGGTCAGGTCGTCGGCCGTGTAGAGCGGTTTGACGGCGATGCCCTCGGGGGTGTCCCAGCGGAGGTCGTCGTCGCCCTTCCCGGTCTGTTCCTTGACGGCTGTGCGCCACTGGTCGGCGGTGACCCCGGCGCTGTCGGCGCTGTCGGCGCTGTCGGCGCTGTCATCGGGGTCCAGTTCGATCTCGGAGAAGTCGGGGATCCCCATCACGCCACTCCCATCCGGTCGAGGACCGAGGTGAGGACGGCGATCGCGTCGCCGCCCGCGACGACGAAGTCGTCGACCCCGGCCCGTACATAGGTCTCACGCTGTTCGCCGGGGCGGCCCGCGAGGAACACCTGCCCGGCGCCCGCCGACTTGAGCGCCTCGGCGACGGGTGCGGCGCTCTCGGCGTAGAGCGCGTCGCTGGAGCAGATGCAGGCGACGCCCGCCCCGCTGCGGGTGAAGGCGTCGGCGGCGGTCGCCGCGTCGCTCAGGTCGGCCGGCTCCGGGTCCTGGACGGGTTCGATGCCCCCGGCCTGGAAGAGGCCGGCGGCGAAGGTGGCGCGGGCGGTGTGCGCGGCGGCGGGGCCGAGCGTGGCGAGGAAGACACGGGGCCGGGAGCCGGTGGCGGCGAGGTGCGCGTCGGAGCGGGCGCGCAGTTCCTCGTATGCCTCGTCGCGGTGGACGACGGGCAGCCCACCCGTCAACGGCTCGGGCGGAGCGGGCGGCGCGTCGCGCTCCACCGGGGGCTGGGACAGCTGCGGGAACTCGCTGACTCCGGTGATGGGTTCGCGTCTCCGGGCGAGTTGCGTGGAGCGCTCGGCCCAGGTGGCGGCGAGCCGTTCGCCGACGAGTCCGGAGCGCAGGGCGGCGTGCTGGCCGCCGGCGCGTTCGATCTCCTGGAACCAGGCCCAGGCGGCGTGGGCGAGTTCGTCGGTGAGCCGCTCGACGTACCAGGACCCGCCGACGGGGTCGATGACGCGGCCGAGGTGGGACTCCTCCAGGAGGATCGTCGAGGTGTTGCGGGCGATCCTGCGGGCGAAGGCGTCGGGAAGTCCGAGGGCGTGGTCGAAGGGGAGCACGGTCACGGCGTCGGCGCCGCCCACCCCGGCGGCGAGCGCGGCGACCGTGGTGCGCAGCATGTTCACCCAGGGGTCGCGGCGGGTCATCATCACGGCGGAGGTGACGGCGTGCTGGCGCTGCGCCGAGGCGGCGGGTCCGGCGCCGCTGACCTCCGCGACGCGGGCCCACAGCCGCCGGGCGGCGCGGAGTTTGGCGATGGTCAGGAACTGGTCGGCGGTGGCCGCGTACCGGAATTCGAGCTGTCGGCAGGCGGCGTCCACGGAGAGCCCGCCGGCGGTGAGGTCGCGCAGCCAGCCGACGCCGGTGGCGAGCGAGCACCCCAGTTCCTGCGCGTCGGAGGCGCCTGCCTCGTGGTAGGGCAGGGCGTCCACGGCGATGGCACGCAGGCCGGGGTAGTGGCGGTCGCAGAGCGCGGCGAGTGCGGCGGCCTCGCCCGTACGGTCCGTCACGTCCGTTCCCGTACGGGCGAATCGGCCGACCGGGTCGGCGCCGAGGGTGCCGCGCACCGCCTCGCGGGCCACTCCGCGCTCGTCGTGGATCCTCAGCAACTCACGTGCGGCGGGCTCGAACGCGTCGCCCGCGTCGAGTGCGACGGGCGCCAGGTCGAGATGGACGCCGTCGAGCGCGGCGGCCAGCGCGGACACGGGCACCCCTTCCGCGCCGACGGCGAGCCACAGGGAGGTGACCCCGTTCTCCAGGTCGGCGAGGACCGCCTCGTTGGTCAGGGCGGGGTCGGGGCGGGTGTGGCGCTGGCGTACGTCCCAGCCGGAGACTGCGCCGCCCTCCGGCCTGCCGCCGCGGGTGAACGGCGCGAAGCCGGGAAAGCCGCCGGTGCCGGGGGCGCCGTCGGGCGCCGTGCCGGGGGCGTCCTCCGCCGTGTAGAGGGGCCGGGTGGACAACCCGTCCTGGAGCGCGGTGGAGAGCGCTTCCTCGGCCGCCGCCCCCGCCACGTCCCGGCCCGACCTGCGCAGCACACCTGACACCAGGTTCTGCCACTGTTCGCGGGTCGCGTCGGGGAACTCTGCTGCCAGGGAAAGCCCGTCGTCATTGAGGACCGTCATGGCGCGATCGTAGGACAGCGCGTTGATCGCGCAGCAGAGCGCGTGGCTGTGACCTTCCCCTCTCCCGCCCCTACGGGATCCCTTCGGGTGCGGGTTCCGCCGGTGCGGGGGCGCGCGGTACGGGAGGGCGGCGTACGGGCGGTGTGCGCCGTACGGCGGACCCCGTGACGTCAGATCCCTGCCGCTGTCCGTTCACCCGCAGGCGCTACGCTGCCCACGCCCGGGACGATGAGATCGCCATAGTTTGCGCCTGAACGGGGTCATTTGACATGCCATGACTCCGCCCCAGCAGCGCCGTGCCAGAAGAGGAGTCAGCGTGTGCGACCCCTCTCCTTCCTCCGTACGAGCGACTCCCTGTCCGGCCCGCCGGCCCTTCCTCCTCCCGCACCCGTCCCTCGCCCACTGCCCCTCACCGCCGCTCACCGGACCGTCGTCGCGCCGGCCGGTGGCTGATCATCTTTTGGATGGCGTCCTCCTCCCATGTCTTGGTTCGAATCTTTCATCCTGGGGCTCGTCCAGGGGCTGACCGAGTTCCTGCCCATCTCGTCGAGCGCGCATCTGCGGCTGACCGCGGTGTTCGCGGGCTGGCACGACCCGGGCGCGGCGTTCACCGCGATCACCCAGATCGGCACGGAAGCGGCTGTACTGATCTACTTCCGCAAGGACATCGCCCGCATCCTCTCGGCGTGGTTCCGTTCGCTGACGAACAAGGAGATGCGCGGCGACCACGACGCGCAGATGGGGTGGCTGGTCATCGTCGGCTCGATCCCGATCGGGGTCCTGGGCGTCACGCTGAAGGACCAGATCAACGGGCCGTTCCGGGATCTGCGGCTGATCGCCGTCACGCTGATCGTGATGGGCATCGTCCTCGGCATCGCCGACCGGCTGGCGGCCCGTGACGAGACGGGCGGCAAGCACCGCGCGATCAAGGAGCGCAAGTCGCTGAAGGACCTGAGCGTCAGGGACGGTCTGATCTTCGGCTTCTGCCAGGCGATGGCCCTGGTGCCGGGCGTCTCCCGGTCGGGCGCGACGATCAGCGGCGGCCTGCTGATGGGCTACACGCGTGAGGCGGCGGCCCGCTACTCGTTCCTGCTCGCGATCCCGGCCGTGCTGGCCTCGGGGGCGTACGAGCTGAAGGACGCGGGCGAGGGCCATGTCTCCTGGGGGCCGACCCTCTTCGCGACGCTGATCGCCTTCGTGGTGGGATACGCGGTCATCGCCTGGTTCATGAAGTTCATCACCACGAAGAGCTTCATGCCGTTCGTGATCTACCGGGTGCTGCTGGGCATCGCCATCCTCGTCCTGGTCGGTACGGACACGCTGAGCCCGCACGCGGGCGAGTCGGCCGGCTGACCGCGTACGGGCCCTGGGTGACCGGGGCGGAACGGGGACCGGCGGATCAGGGGAAGAGCACGATCCCGACGGCGATCACCAGCACGACCACGGCCACGATGGCGAGGACGCTCCAGGTACCGCGGTGGAGCAGCGGAGTCTTCGGGCCACCGCCGCGCGGCCGGTCCTCCGGCAGCTTCGGGTGGGGCGGCCTGTCGCTTGCGTAGAAATCCGCTTCGGACAACATCTTCGAACCTCCTCACAGAGGTCACCACTCACGCGCCTTATACCCTCAAAAATAACAAATGCACATAAAGTGAAACCCGGATGCGTGAGGGATTGCCTACCACGAGTGTGAGCAAGGACGCTCCCGGAACGGCGCCGAGCGCCCCCGGCCGCCCCTAGGCTGGTCACATGTCCTCCACTTCCGCATCCGCCATCCGGGCCTCCGGCGCCGTCGCGGCCAATGAGCGGATTCGCGCGCTCGTCGACGCGGCCGACGGAACCTGGCCCTCGGAGGCGTACGAAGTCCTCCTCCTCGAATGGGCCGCGGCCCTGCACGACGACGTCGACCAGGCCGCCTAGGCCCGCCGGAGCGCCGCACCCGGCGCGGAACGGCACAGCACCGCACAGCCCCTGGGCCATCCAGGGGCTGTTCCTTTTGCGGCCTGCGTGCGCGTCTCTTGGCCCGGGGCCCTCCCTGCCGGAGACTGAACCGATGACACAGCGTGTGGATCTCGCGACCGTGATGGACCGTCTCGCCATCGATGAGGTGATCACCGGCTACGCGGTGGCCGTGGACGAGGGCGACTGGCCGGGATTCCGCGCCCTGTTCACCGCGGACGGCCGCGCCGACTACACCGCGGCGGGCGGTATCGAGGGCCCGGCGGCCGAGGTCGCCGACTGGCTGGCCGGCACGCTGCGCCCGTACACCGTGCGCCAGCACCTGATCGTCAACCGGCGGCTGCGCCTCCAGGACCTGGGCGGCTACCCCGGCGACCGGGCCGAGGTCCGCGCCGACTTCCTGAGCCCGCTGCGCCACACCTCGGGCGCCGACCTGCTGCGCGGCGGCACCTTCACCTTCGGGCTGCTCCGCGACGACGCCCGGTGGCGGCTGCGTACGGTCGCGGTGCACGAGAAGTGGCGGCGCGGCCCGGATCCCACCACGCCCTGATCCCACCTGCTCCCTGATCCCGCTTCCTCTGATCCTCCCCTGATCCCACCTGCCACCTGATCCCGGCTGCGCCGCCGATCCCGCTTCGCCGCCGTCCTGCGGGGAAGGGTCTGCTGGACGGACATGGCGAGGAGGCACGGTGACGGGGACCACGGTCGTCCTGCGGGAGCGGTCACTGCACGGCCGGGGCCTGGCGTCGCCGTGGTGGCGCGGGGCCGCGGCGGTGGCGGCCGGGGCGCTCTCCGCACCGGCCTTTCCCGCGCCCTCGCTGTGGTGGCTCGCGTATGTCTCCCTGGTGCCCTGGATGCTGCTCGTACGGAGCGCCCCCACGCCCCGCCGGGCCGCGCTGGACGGCTGGCTGGGCGGGCTCGGCTTCATGGTCGCCGTGCACCACTGGCTCATACCGAGCCTGCATGTCTTCATCGTGCTGCTGGCGGGCCTGCTCGGGCTGCTCTGGGCGCCCTGGGGATGGCTGGTGCGCTCCGTGCTGGGCGGCCCCGCGCCGTCCGCGGGACGCGCGCTCGCCGCGCCGGCCGTGGTCGCCTCGGGATGGCTGGTGATCGAGGTGGCCAGGTCCTGGGAGGGGCTGGGCGGCCCGTGGGGGCTGCTCGGCGCCAGTCAGTGGGAGGTCTCCCCCGCCCTGCGGCTCGCCTCGGTGGGCGGGGTGTGGCTGGTGAGCCTGGTGGTGGTCGCGGTGAACACCGCGCTGACCCTGCTGATAGCGGTGGCCGCCGCGCGGACCGCCGCGGCCGTGACCCTGGTGGTCTGCGGTCTCGTGGCCGGGTCGGCGGCGGCCTGGGCACCACGGCCCGAACCGTCCGGCCACACCCGGATCGCGGTTGTCCAGCCGGGCGTCATAGGCGGCGCCGACTCCGTCGAGCGGCGCTTCGCGCGCGGCGAGGCCCTGACCCGCACCCTGGCCGGGCAGCGGCCCGCTCTGGTGGTGTGGGGCGAGAGCAGCGTCGGAATGGATCTGAAGCGGCGACCCGATCTCGCCGGTCGGCTCGCCGCGCTCTCCCGCACGGTCGGGGCGGAGATCCTGGTCAACGTGGACGCGCGCAGCACGGACGCGTCGGGGCGTCCGGGCATCTTCAAACGCGCCGTCCTCGTGGGCCCCGGCGGACCGACCGGCGATACGTACGACAAGACGCGTCTGGTCCCCTTCGGTGAGTACGTCCCGGCGCGTGCCGCCCTCGGCTGGGTCACCTCGGTGGGCAAGGCGGCGGGCGAGGACCGGGTGCGCGGCACGCGCCAGGTGGTGATGACGGCGCCGGAACCGGACGGGGGCCGACTGCGGTTCGGGCCGCTGATCTGCTTCGAAACCGCCTTCCCCGACATGAGCCGGCGGCTGGTGCGGTCGGGCGCGCAGGTGCTGGTCGCCCAGTCGTCCACCTCGTCGTTCCAGGGCAGCTGGGCACCGGAGCAGCACGCGTCACTGGCGGCGCTGCGGGCCGCGGAGAACGGCCGTCCGATGGTCCACGCCACGCTCACCGGCGTCAGCGCCGTCTTCGGCCCGGACGGACGCCGGGTCGGGAGCCCCGTCGGTACCGAACGCTCCGCCGCCACCGTCTTCGACATACCGCTGGCGAACGGCACGACCCCGTACACCAGGCTGGGCGACTGGGCGGTGTACGGGGCGCTCACCGTGCTGGCGTTCGCGCTCGCGGTGGAGGGCGTACGGTCGCTCAGGCGTCCCGGGGCCTCTCGTCCAGCACCGCGCGTACCACCCGCTCGCACAGCTCGTGCGTCCGCAGGGCGTCCTGTGCGCTGAGGGTCCGGCCGGCCCGTACGGCGTCCAGGAAGCTCAGGACGCACTGTTCGACACCCCGCTGCCGGGCGACGGGCACCCAGTCGCCGCGCCGCCGTACGCTCGGCTGCCCCTTGTGGTCGATGATCGTCGCGAGATCGTGGACGGCCCGCTTGGTGTCCTGCCCCGAGACCTCCAGGATCTCCTCGGCGGAGCCGCTCCGCCGGTTCATCATGCCGATCGCGGTGAAGCCGTCGCCGGAGAGCTGGAGCACGACGTGGTGCAGCAGCCCGTCCCTGATCCTGGCCCGCGCCTCGGTGTGCTCGACGGGTCCCGGCAGCAGGAAGCGCAGGGTGTCGACGACATGGATGAAGTCGTCCAGGACGAAGGTGCGCGGGTCCTCGGGGAGCCCGACGCGGTTCTTCTGGAGCAGGATCAGTTCACGCGGGTGGTCCAGGCACTGGACGTAGCCGGGCGCGAAGCGGCGGTTGAAGCCGACGGCGAGACCGACGCCGCGCTCCTCGGCCAGCTCCACCAACCGCCGCGCGTCGGCGAGTTCGTACGCCAGGGGCTTGTCGACGTACGTGGGCACGCCCGCCGCCAGCAGCCGCGTCACGATCTCGGCGTGGGCGGCGGTCGGGGCGTGCACGAACGCGGCGTCGAGGCCTTGCGCGAGCAGGGCGTCCAGGTCCCGGTGGCAGTGCTCGGCGGGGACACGGAAGGTCTCGGCGGTGCGCGTGAGGGTGGCGGGACTCCGGGTCTGGAGGTGCGGTTCGACCCCGGGGAGGGTGGTCAGCACCGGCAGGTACGCCTTGTGCGCGATGTCGCCGAGCCCGATGCAGCCGACCTTCACGGGGGTCTCCCTGGCGTGGGTGGAGCGCGGTCGCCCCACGGTGGGTTCAGTGCTCCGCGCGGCCTTCTTCCCGCTGTCCGCGCGGTGTCCCGGCAGCATACGGGCGCTGCGGTGGGCGCCAGTCGGCGATGCCGTCGAAGTTCCGCAGCACGAGCCCGGGGACGAGCCGGGACACCCCCGCGACGAGGTGGTCGCGCAGGGCCGCGGTGACCGCTCCGCCGACGCCGGCCAGCCGGCCCGTCCGGTGCGCCTGGCGGACGATCGCGGTCGTACGGGGCAGCCGGGCGGCGGTGTACGCGGCGAGGTCGGGGGCGGCCAGGGCGGTACCGGGTCCCGCGTGGTGGGCGAGGACGACGGCGTCCTCGATCGCCTGGTTGCCGCCCTGCGCCAGGGTGGGCTGCATGGCGTGGGCGGCGTCCCCGATCAGGGCGACCCGGCCGCGGTGGTACGCGGGCAGCGGCGACCGCATCTCGTGGACGTCGTGGCGCAGGACGTCCCCGGGAGCGGCGGCGTCGATGATCCGGGGTACGGGGTCGTGCCAGTCGCCGAAGAGCCGGCGCAGCTCGGCCCGCTCGTCGTCGGGGGCGTGAGCGCCGGCGGGCGTCACGGCCATGGCGTACGCGTACACGCGGCCGTCCTTGAGCGGCTGGGTGCCCCAGAGGCGGCCCCGGCCCCAGGTCTCGTGCGGCGCGAACGGCCGCCCGGGCGGCGGGACGACCACCCGCCAGGTGGTGCATCCGGCGTACACCGGTCCCGGGTGGCCGGGGAAGAGCATCCGGCGGGCGGCGGACCGGGCGCCGTCGGCGGCGACGACGAGTTCGGCCTCCAGGGCGCCGTCAGGGGTGTCCACGACGGCGGCCCTCGGACCGGCGCCGAGGCTGTCGCCGGGGTCACCGGGGCCGCCGCCGGGGTCGGTGAGCGTGGCGGCGGCCCCGGTCCGTACAGCCCCTTCGGGGAGCGCGTCGCACAGGATCCCCAGCAGGGTGGCCCGGTGGAGCAGGACGAGGGGTCCGCCGAACCGCTCGGCCGCCGCCTGCCCGTCCATCCGGTTGAGCCAGCGGCCCGCGGGGGTACGGAGCCCGCCGGCGCCCTGCCAGGCGGAGAGCTCCCTGACCCGGTCGCCGAGACCGATGACGTCGAGCGCGCGCTGCGCGTTGGGCATGAGGCCGATGCCGGCGCCGACCGGGGTGAGCGCGGGGGCTCGTTCCAGGACGGTGACCGCCCAGCCCCGCTGGTGCAGGGCGATGGCCGCGGTCAGACCGCCGATTCCACCGCCGATGACGACGGCACGGGGCTGGTTCATGGCGTCTCCTCCCCTGGCCGCGCCGATTCCGACGCGAACTACAGGTGTAGTGGCATGTACCGGCAGCGTACTACGGGTGTAGTGGTAGGGATAGATTGGCCTCATGTCTCCACGCACGACACGCCCCACCAGCACGCCAGGCACCACAGGCACCACGGGCACCTCAGACGCCTCGGGCACAGGCGCAGGCGCAGGCACCGGCACCACGGGTACGGCCCGCGCGGAGCTGATCGCCGACGCCGCCCTCGCCCTGCTCGTCGAGCGCGGGATGCGCGGGCTCACGCACCGGGCGGTGGACGAGCGGGCCGGGCTCCCGCAGGGCTCGACGTCCAACCACGCGCGCACCCGGCAGGCACTGCTGGAGACGGCGGTACGGCGCCACGCGGAACGCGAGATGCGGGTGCTCACCCCGGACGAGATGCCCGCGGCCCTGGGCGGCGCCGCCGGCCCCGTCGACGCGCTGGCGCTGGCCCTGCACCGCTATCTGACCCACCATCCCGATCTGCTCATCGCCCGCTACGAACTGGCGCTGGAGGCCACCCGCCGCCCGGAGCTGCGGGCCTTCTACGACGCGACGGGCAGCCAGTTCCGGGAGCCGCTGGTCGCGATGATGACGGCGGCGGGATCGGCCGAGCCCGAGCGGCACGCGCTCTCGCTGGTCGCGTGGTGCGAGGGACTGATGTTCTCCTGCGCGGCGGGCTCGTACCACAGCGCCGTACCCACCCTGGACGAACTGCGCCGCGGCTTCGCCGAACTGCTGCGCGGCATGGTGGGCGACCTGACGCCGCCGCCGGGCGACGGGCCGGGCCCCGCCGGATAACCGCTGGCAGTGGCCGTCGGCCGTACGTGAGGATGGCCGCCATGACGACTTCCGAGACAAACACGGCGACCGCTCCCACGGCCGCCTCCGCGACCGCCACCGTGCCCGCCGACACCCGCACCGTGCCCTCCAGTTTCGCGGGCGAGCGCGAAATGCTGGAGGGCTGGCTCGAATTCCACCGGGAGACCCTCGCCCAGAAATGCGCCGGGCTGACCGGGGAACAGCTCAGGGAGCGGGCCGTACCCCCCTCGGAGCTGACCCTGCTCGGTCTCGTCCGGCACATGGCCGAGGTCGAGAGCTCCTGGTTCCGCAACCGGCTCCGCGACGAGAAGGCCCCGCCCATCTACTTCACCGACGCGGACCCCGACGGGGACTTCCACGCCGGTGCGGACGACACCTGGGAGGAGGCGTACGCCACCTGGCAGGCCCAGATCGCCTATGCGCGCGAGGTGGCCGCGCCGCTCCCGCTCGACCATCGCGGCTCGGGCGAGCGGCAGCGGAGCAGCGGCGACCCGTTCACCCTCCGCTGGATCTACGCGCACATGATCGAGGAGTACGCCCGGCACAACGGCCACGCCGATCTCCTGCGCGAGCGCCTGGACGGCGCGACGGGCGACTGACCCGCTCGCGGCGACCGACCCGCTCGCGGCGCCGAGGTCCGGGCGGCTGGAGGCCGTGATCCGAGCGCCACAGCACCGGGCGGCCGGGCACGCCAAGCCGTCAACGCCGCAGGCCACACGCCCGGGCGGCTTCACCCGTACGAGCCATCGACCCCTCCTCGGCTCGCCAACGGCGTCCGCGCCCAGCAGAGTTGCGCGCGTGCAGCGAACGAGAAGTGTGGCGATGGTCCTGCTGGGCATGGCGGTCACGGCCGTCTCCGGATGTGTGGCCGTGGGCCCGCGGCCCCCGCAGGACCCCCGGCCCACGCCCCCGGCGACCGCCCCCGCCCCGGGACCCGGCGGGGTGGAGCCACAGGTCGTCCAGTCCCCGGTCAAGGAGGCCCTGGAACGGATGACCCCCACCCCGAAGCCGCCCGCCTCCCCCGGGGCGTCACACCCGGCCCTCGCCCGGGAGACCGGTGGCGGGACCGCGAGCCCGAGGCACGCCCCGGCCCCGGCGCCACCGGAGCACGGCCGGGGCCGACTCCACGAGCGGCCCCATGAGGCGCCGCGGCGACCGCCGGCCGCACCGCTCCCGTCCGTACCGGCCCTCGCCGACCTCTGCGCCTTCGGCGAAGGCTACGCGCGCTGGCCGGCCGACAGCCCCCAGGCCGGCATCTGCCGTGGGACATAACGGAATTACGTCACGGAGTCACGCTCCTAGGGTCACGCCCCCGCGCTCTCCGCTCCCCCGGCGCTCACCACTCCCCCAGCCTCCGCTCCAGGCGGTCGATGCCCGTCCGGATCCCGTCGCCGTACCCGGCGGCCCCGAGCGCGTCCGCCGCGTCCCGCGCCCGGTCGAGGTGGAGCCGGGCCGCCTCCGGGCGCTGGAGCTTGAGATAGTCGGCGGCGAGATTGAGGTGGAGGGACGGGCAGAAGGCGCGCACGGCGGGCGACGGCTCCCCCGCTTCCCCCTCCGGCCCCTCCACCGCGGTCAGCGCCCGCAGGTCCCAAGCCAGTTCGTCCCCCGGGTCGTCCTGGGTGTCGGCCATGTAGTGCGCGAGGGTGCAGCGGTGGAGGGCGTCCCCCGCCTCACCGATCTCCGCCCACAGCTCGCCGAAGCGGTTGCGCGCCTCCTCGCGGTCACCGGCGTGGAGCAGCATGACCGCCTGCCCGATCCTGGTCAGGACGGCGTCCGCCGACGTCTGCCGCTGCTCCGCCACTGCCGCCTCCGCTTGCCCGTCCCATTTGTCCGACGAACATCACGCTAACCGCCCCGCCGGGCATTCGCTCTCAGCCGAGGTCGGGGATGCGCCAGTCGATGGGCGCGTGCCCCTGTGCGGCGACCGCCTCGTTGATCTGGGTGAACGGCCGCGATCCGAAGAACTTCTTCGCCGACAGCGGCGACGGGTGCGCGCCCTTCACCACCACGTGACGCTCCTCGTCGATCAGGGGGAGCTTCTTCTGGGCGTAGGCGCCCCACAGGACGAAGACCGCCGGGTCGGGCCGCTCGGCCACGGCGCGGATCACCGCGTCCGTCACCTTCTCCCAGCCCTTGCCCTTGTGGGAGTTGGCCTCGCCCTCCCGGACCGTCAGCACCGCGTTGAGCAGCAGGACCCCCTGCTGGGCCCAGGGCATCAGATAGCCGTTGTCCGGCACCGGAAGGCCCAGCTCCTCCTTCATCTCCTTGTAGATGTTGCGCAGGGAGGGGGGCGTCCTGACCCCGGGGCGGACCGAGAAGCACAGTCCGTGCCCCTGCCCAGCGCCGTGGTACGGGTCCTGGCCCAGGACCAGGACCTTCACCTGGTCGTACGGGGTGGCGTCGAGCGCGGCGAAGACCTCTTCACGCGGCGGGTAGACCGGCCCCTTCGCCCGCTCCTCCTCGACGAAGTCGATCAGCTCCTTGAAATAGGGCTTCTCCAGCTCCTCGCCGAGGACACCACGCCAGGACGCGGGCAGCATGTCGGTCTCGGTCACGTCAACAACCTCCGGTAAGCGATCACTTGTACCCCCTGAACCTACCGGTGGCCACTGACAATCGCTCCTACCAGCTCCTTCTGCCCGCGGGGACCCGGACCGGCGGTCAGCCGACCCCCGTGTTGAGGAAGATCCCGCCGTCGACCACGAGCGTCTGCCCGGTGATCCAGTCCGACTGGTCGGAGGTGAGGAACGCGGCGGCGCCGCCGATGTCCTCGGGCACCCCGAGCCGGCCCAGGGGGTACGCGGCGGCGGCCTCGGCCTCCCGGCCCTCGTACAGCGCCACGGCGAACTTGGTCTTGACCACCGCGGGCGCGATGGCGTTGACCCGGACGCCCGGCGCGAACTCGTGCGCGAGCTGGAGGGTCAGGTTGACCATGGCGGCCTTGCTCATCCCGTACGCGCCGATGAACGGGGACGCGGAGATCCCGGCGACGGAGGCGATGTTGACGATCGCGCCGCCGTTCTCCTTCTGCCAGGCGCGCCAGGTGAGCTGGGCGAAGCCGAGCGCCGAGACGACATTGGTCTCGAACACCTTGCGGGCGACGTCCAGGTCCAGCTCGGCCATCGGGCCGAAGACCGGGTTCGTTCCCGCGTTGTTGACCAGGAAGTCGACCCGTCCGAACGCCTCCATGGCGCGCTCGACGGCGACCGCCTGGTGCGCCCGGTCGTGCGCCTTGCCCGCCACTCCGATGACCCGGTCGGCGCCGAGCCGCTCGACCGCCGCCTTGAGCGCGTCCTCGTTCCGGCCGGTGATGCACACCCGGTCACCGCGTGCGACGAGCGCCTCGGCCACGCCGTACCCGATGCCCCGGCTCGCGCCGGTGACGAGTGCGGCCTTCCCGCTCAACGGGGGCCGCGCACCCCGTTCGCCGCGTTCCGCACGCTCTTCCGTCTGCTCCGTCATGTGGACCGCCCCCGATGTCAGTTGAGCGGTCCGCCGGCGACGTACATGACCTGTCCGGAGACGAAGCCCGCCGCGTCGCCCGTGAAGAAGGCGATCGCGTTCGCGACGTCCTCGGGCCGTCCGACGCGCTGCACGGGGATCTGGGTGGCGGCCGCGGCCTGGAACTCCTCGAAGCCCATGCCGACGCGGGCGGCGGTCTGGGCGGTCATCTCGGTGACGATGAAGCCCGGCGCCACCGCGTTGGCGGTGATGCCGAACTTGCCGAGCTCCTTGGCGAGCGTCTTCGTGAAGCCCTGGAGGCCGGCCTTGACGGCAGCGTAGTTGGCCTGGCCACGGTTGCCCAGCGCGGAACTGGAGGAGAGGCTGACGATACGGCCGAACCCGGCGTCCACCATGTGCTTCTGGCAGGCCTTCGCCATCAGGAACGCGCCCTTGAGGTGGACGTTGACCACGGTGTCCCAGTCGGACTCGCTCATCTTGAAAAGCAGGTTGTCCCGCAGCACGCCCGCGTTGTTGACGAGGATGGTCGGCGCGCCCAGTTCGGCGGCCACCCGCGCGACGGCCGCCTCCACCTGGGCGGCGTCCGAGACGTCACAGCCGACGGCCAGGGCGGTGCCGCCCGCCGCGGTGATCTTCTCGACGGTGTCCTTGCAGGCCGCCTCGTCGAGGTCGAGCACGGCCACGGCACGGCCCTCCGCCGCCAGCCGTACCGCGGTGGCGGCGCCAATGCCGCGCGCCGCCCCGGTCACGACCGCTACGCGCTGCTCGGTGGTGGACATCCCTGATCTCCTCGCCCTAGGATCCTGCGGCCCGATGCTGAGCAACCGCTTAGTAGGTTCAGCAGACAGACGCTAGAAGCCACAGCACGCCGTGTCAACGGCCGACGGCGCCGGACGACTCAGAACACGAGCAGACGCAGCAGCCGTTCCGCCTCGGACCGCGGGTCGGCCGTCAGCCCCGTGTGGACGGGGCCGGGCTGCACGACGGTCGAGCGCGGGGCGATCAGCCAGCGGAAGCGCCGGCCCGCGTCGTCCGCGCCGGCCTGTCCGGCCGCGTCGCCGCCCGCGCAGATGTTCTCGACCGCGCGCAGCGCCGCCCGTACCCCCGCGAGGTCCGCCCGGGGGTCGAGGACGGACAGCTTGGCCTCGTCGAGATGGGTGAGGGCGCCGACGTAGGACTGTGCCCGGCAGTAGACGAGCACCCCGGCGTTGAAGCACTCGCCCCGCTCGACGCGCGGCACGACCCGCAGCAGCGCGTACTCGTAGACATCCTTGTCGCCCTTGACGTTCTTGACGTACGTGGGCTCGGTGAAGCCGGTCGCGCTCACTGGGCGCCGCCCTTCTCACTCCGCGCGCCGTGCGCGCGCCGCGGCTGCGGGGCCAGCCGGTCGGCCAGCCATCCCGGTGCCCGCGAGGGCCGTTCGGGGCTGGGCTCGTCGAGCGTGATGCGCCCGTGGACGGTCGCGGCGCGTTCCAGGAGCGGCGTCACGTACGCGCGGCGCAGCGCGTCGGTGGAGTCGAAGCCGGGCTCACCGGCCAGCCATTCCTCGGGGACGTCGGCGGTGACCTCGGTCAGCAGTTCCTCGGTGACCAGCGGGGCGAGCCGTTCGGCGGCCGCGGCGACATCGGGGGCGAACGGCGCGAGCGCGTGGTCGGAGGCGTTGTACGGCTTGGCGGCGGACGCCTGCGCGCCCGGCCAGTTGTGGTGCCAGATCATGGTGGCCCCGTGGTCGATGAGCCAGAGATCGCCGTGCCAGACCAGCAGGTTGGGGTTGCGCCAGGAGCGGTCGACGTTGTTGATGAGCGCGTCGAACCAGACGATCCGGCCCGCCTCCTCGGAACTCACCTCGTACGCCAGCGGATCGAAGCCGATCGATCCCGGGAGGTAGTCCATCCCGAGGTTCAGCCCGCCGCTGGCCTTCAGCAGCTCCTGCACCTCCTGATCGGGCTCCGAGAGTCCGATGACGGGGTCGAGTTCCATCCGCACCAGTTCGGGGATCCGCAGCCCGAGCCTGCGGGCGAGCTGTCCGCAGATGACCTCGGCGACCAGGGTCTTGCGGCCCTGGCCCGCGCCGGTGAACTTCATGACGTACGTACCGAGATCGTCGGCCTCGACGAGCCCCGGGAGCGAACCGCCCTCGCGGAGAGGTGTGACGTAGCGGGTCGCAGTGACCTCATTCAACATTTTCCCAGGCTACCCGTCTCTTCAGCCTTGCGAGCCACGGGCCGCCGCCCCGTATGGCCCCCACCCCGCCAGGGAATCCCCCAGTATGCATCCGCCATGTATCCGCGCGAGATGTGCTCTTGTGCGGAGTCGGCGACGCGAAGCACGCCGGTCAAGGAGGTGTGGGGAGAGGAAATGCTGCTGGAGACGGCCTTCTGCACCGGGGACGTGCTCGCGCCGACAGATTCTCCTGTTGGCGCGAGCACACGTCCCTCAAGGTATGCGGCGGCAGCTTGATATTCGTCAGCGCTGAGTGCACACCCGGTTGGCAATGCGTCCACTCGGCAATATGCCGGGGCGCTGGGCGCATCCTGAGTGCGGGAAGGGCGGAGAGTTCCCGGGCGACGGCGAAGGCCCCGCGCGCGAGCTCGCCCAGCTACACGGAAGCTATCCGGCCAGGCCCGTGGGAGCGCTTCCATAGCAGTCGTGGGCATGCCACGATGCCCCCGGCGGCGCCCTCCCAAGAGGCGGCGGCGCCGGGAGAACTCCGGGCGGGCGAGGCCGGTACCCCTCGCCCGCCCGAGCACCGATCCGCACACGTTTCGAGCCGCGGTCTTTCCCCCCGCACGCGCACTTCCCTGAGCGATACCCCCCACGAAACGCGATCAGGAAGGGACAAGGACGTGTCCAGAACCGGCAGCAACCGCCCAAGAACACCCCTGCGCAGAGCGCTCGTCACGCTTCTCGGAGCGCTGGCGCCCTTGCTCGCGACGCTGTTCCTCACCACCCCGGCCGCCTCGGCCGTACCGTCGGGGGCGCCCACCGCTCCCCGTCCGGCGCCCGCCGCCGCACCCGCCGCCGCGCTCACCGAGGTCACGACCTTCGGCAGCAACCCCAGCAACCTCCAGATGTACCTGTACGTGCCGGACACCGTCGCCGCCCGCCCGGCCGTCCTGGTGGCCGTGCACTACTGCGGGGGCTCCGGGCCGGCGTTCCACTCCGGTACCGAATTCGCCTCGCTCGCCGACCGGTACGGCTTCATCGTCGTCTACCCGTCCGTCACCCGGGCCAGCAAGTGCTTCGACGTCTCCTCGCCCCAGGCGCTGCGCCGTGGCGGCGGGAGCGACCCGGTGGGCATCCGGTCCATGGTCGACTGGGCCACGCGTACGTACGGCGCCGACACCGGCCGGGTCTACGTCACCGGCGCGTCCTCCGGCGCGATGATGACCAACGTCCTGCTGGGCGACTACCCGGACGTCTTCGCCGCGGGCGCCGCGTTCATGGGCGTGCCGTTCGGCTGCTTCGCCACCACCGACGGCTCCGAGTGGAACAGCGCGTGCGCCAACGGTACGGTCAGCCGCACCCCGGCGGCCTGGGGAGACCTGGTCCGCACCGCCTATCCCGGCTACAGCGGGCCGCGGCCGCGCATGCAGCTCTGGCACGGCACCGAGGACGCCATCCTGCGCTACCCCAATTTCGGGGAGGAGATCAAGCAGTGGACGAACGTCCACGGGCTCGCGCAGACACCGGCCACGACCGACTCGCCCCAGAGCGGCTGGACCCGTACCCGCTACGGCTCCTCCGGCAACCAGGCGGCGGTCGAGGCCATCAGCCTGCAGGGCATCGGGCACAACCTCCCCGCCGGCGGGATGGCCGCGCGTGCCATCACGTTCTTCGGCCTGGACAGCGGCGGCTCCGGGCCGGGGCCCGGTCCTGAGCCGCAGCCGGGCACCTGCCGGGTGGCCGTCACGACCAGCGCCTGGAACACCGGGCTGACCGCCTCCGTGACGGTCACCAACACCGGCACCACCCCGGTCGACGGCTGGAAGCTGGGCTTCACCCTGCCCGCGGGCCAGACCATCACCTCCGGCTGGGGCGCCACCTACGCCCCGGTCACCGGCGCCGTGACCGCCACCAATGCCCCGTACAACGCGACGATCAACCCGGGCACCGGTGTCGCCATCGGCTATCAGGCCGGCCACAGCGGCGTCGCGTCCGCCCCCGGCGCCTTCACCCTCAACGGAACGGCCTGTGCGCTCGCCTGACCGGGCAGTCCTGGAATTTCGACCCGGGAATTTCGGCCCCCTCCGCGCGTTGAACCGAGCGTGGCCATCGCGACGACGACGAAGTTCTCCGTACTGGACCGTTCCCGCACCCGGCAGGGGGTGACGGCCCCCGAGGCGCTGCGGGAGACCGTACGGTTCGCGCGGTACGTCGAGTCGCTCGGCTACCACCGCTTCTGGGTCTCGGAGCACCACAGCGTGCCGGGGGTGGCCGGTTCCGCGCCGACCGTGCTCGCGGCGGCCGTGGCGGGCGCGACCACCACCATCCGGGTCGGCACCGGCGGTGTGATGCTGCCGAACCACCAACCACTGGTCGTGGCCGAGCAGTTCGGGGTACTGGAGTCCCTCTTCCCGGGGCGCGTCGACATGGGGCTCGGCCGCTCCGTCGGCTTCACCGACGGCATCCGCCGGGCGCTGGGCCGGGACAAAAGGGACGCCGACGACTTCCCCGGCCGGCTCGCGGAGCTGCTGGCGTACTTCACCGGCGACGGCACCACGCACCCCGAGGTCCACGCACACCCCGCCGAGGGGCTGCGGCCACCCCCGTTCGTCCTGGCCACCGGAAAGGGCGCGCGGGTCGCGGCCGAGGCGGGGCTCCCGCTGGTCATCGCGGCCGTCCGGGGCGAGGACGCGATGCTCAGGGCGGTCGAGGAGTACCGCCGGGACTTCCGGCCCTCCGCGTGGGGCGAGCGCCCGTACGTGATGCTCTCCGGCGCGGTCGCGGTCGCCGCCACCTCCGAGGAGGCGCGGCGGCTGCTGATCCCGGAGGCGTGGTCCACCGCGTACGCGCGCACGCACGGCGCGTTCCCGCCCCTCGCCCCGGCCGGCACGGTCCTCGCCACGCCGATGACGGAGCGGGAGCGCGCCCTGTTCGAGGAGGCGCGACGGGGCCATCTGGCCGGCTCCGAAGAGGAGGTCACGGCCGGTCTCGAAAAGCTGCTCGCGCGCAGCGCGGCGGACGAGTACCTGGTCACGACCAGCACGTACGACCGGGACGCCCTGCTGGACTCGTACCGGCGGCTGGCCGGTCTGGTGGGGCTCGCACCCCGCTCCGGGTGAAGGACTTCCTGAGAAATCTCCGAGTCGCTGAGTAATCCGCGGGTCCGTCACGTACTTTCTGACGAACCGGCGAGGCGGAACAGCCAGATCGGTCGAACGACCACCGGGTGACCGGGCCAATCGAGTGACCAAGAGCCGGACAGGGAACGGGAGCTGGGCATGACGGAACCGCAGGGGACCGCACGGATCGTGGAACGCCGGACCGTCGGGCGCAGAGCAGTGGTCACGGCGGCGGGCGCCGTCGGGCTGAGTGCGGCGCTCGTCGCGTGCGGCGGGTCGGACGACTCGTCGGGCTCCTCGAACGCCGCGTCCGAGCAGCCCGCGGCGGGCGGCGGCGCGGGCGCGGGCGCCACGGACGTGCTCGCGAAGACCACCGACATCCCCGAGGGCGGCGGCAAGGTCTTCGACGCGCAGGGAGTGGTGGTCACCCAGCCCACGGCGGGCGAGTACAAGGCGTTCTCGTCCAAGTGCACCCACACGGGCTGCGCGGTGAAGGACATCGTGGACGGTGTCATCCACTGCCCGTGCCACGGCAGCAAGTTCAGCGCGACGGACGGCAGTGTGCAGGCCGGCCCCGCGACGAAGCCGCTGCCCACGGCGTCGATCAAGGTCTCCGGAACGTCGATCACGCTCGCGTGACCATGGCCGCCGAGCGGCCGTGACCCCCGGCGCCCCGGCGCCACCACAGACCGACGGCTGACGGACTTCACTTTTCGTCGGCAGCGGGTGAAGCCCGTCAGCCGTCAACCCCTCCCGTACGGGTGCCCCCGTACGCGGGTCGGCCCGGCTCAGCCGGCCACCTCGGCCCGGTCGGCCGCCGCCGCCCGGCCCAGCGCCCGGGCGGCCGCCCTGATCGACGGGCGACGGCCGGCGTCCGTCCGCCACACGGCGTGGATGTGACGGCGCATCGTGTTCCGTACGGGCACGACGGCGACGCCCGCGGGCAGCGCGCCCCGCCCGAGCCGGGGCGCGACACAGACCCCGAGTCCCTCCGCGATCAGCGCGAGCTGGGTGTGGTACTCCCCCGCGAGATGTGCGATCCGCGGCTCGAACCCCTTCGCGCGCAGGGTGAACATCAGCCAGTCGTGGCAGAACTCGCCCTCCGGCCAGGACACCCAGTCGTCCTCCGCGAAGTCCTCCAGATCCACCTCCGCCCGGCCCGCGAGCGGATGGCCGACCGGCATCGCCAGGTCGGCCACGTCGTCCAGCAGATGTTCGGTGGCGAGGCCGCCGGGCACCGGCATCCGTTTGTTGCTCCACTCCAGCACGACCGCGAGATCGAGATCTCCCCTCATGACTCCCTGGATCCCGGCCTCCGGTTCCAGCTCGCACGAGCGGACCCGCAGCTCGGGATGGTCCTCCCGGAGGGCGCGGAGCGCGCGGGGGAACAGCCCGCGGGCCGCCGTCGGGAACGCCGAGATCCGCACCTCGCCGACCACCCGGCCGCGCTGCGCCTCGATGTCCGACTGCGCGATCTCGACCTGCGAGAGGATCCGCGCGGCATGGTCGGCGAGCAGCCGGCCCGCGTCCGTGAGCCGTACGCCGCGGCCGTTCCTCGCCAGGAGCTGCTGGCCGACCTCGCGCTCCAGTTTGGCCATCTGCTGGGAGACCGCCGAGGTGGTGACGTGCAGACCGTCGGCGGCGCCGCTCACCGAGCCGTGCCGCGCCAGGGCATCCAGGGTCCGCAGGCGCTCCAGATTCAACATGTAAGCAATACTAATCAGACGGGTGGACAAAGTCTCGCTTGTTCTACGAGGTGTGCCGCGTCATCGTTGACGCCATGACCACCGCGACCCCGCGCCGCCCGCCCCGGGCCACCTCGACCACCGCTGCATCCACCGCCTCCTCCGCCACCACTTCCGCCACCTCGACCACCGCAGCTTCCTCCGCCGCCGTCTCCACCGGCCCCGTCCCCGCAGCCGAGGCGGCCCGCCCGCGCCCCGCGCTCGACTGGCGCCTCCGGTTCGCCGCGCTCGCGCTCATCTGGGGCTTCAGCTTTCTGCTGATCAAGGTCGGCACCCACGGCTTCGCCCCCTTCCAGGTCACCTTCGGCCGGCTCTTCTTCGGCACGGCGGTACTGGCCGTCGCGATGGCGGTGAAGCGCGAGCGGCTGCCCCGGTCGGCACGGACCTGGGGCCATCTCACCGTCGCGGCGTTCCTGCTCAACGCGCTGCCGTTCTCGCTGTTCGCGTACTCCGAGCTGACGATCCCGTCCACGCTGGCGGGCATCTGCAACGCCACCTCCCCGCTCTGGGGCATGGCGCTCTCCATGGTCGCGCTCTCCGAGGACCGGCCCACCCGCCGCCGGGTCGCCGGCCTCGGTATCGGATTCCTCGGGGTGCTGACGGTGCTCGGCGCGTGGCAGGGCTTCTCGGGGCTCGACCCGGCGGGTACGGCGATGGCGCTGCTCGCCTCGCTGAGCTATCCGATCGGCTGGATCTACGTACGCCGCACACTGGCGGGCAGCAGCAGCTCGCACCTCTCGCTGACGGGTGCGCAGCTCTTCCTCGGTACGCTGCAACTCGCCCTGGTGACGCCGCTGTTCACCTCGATGCCGACCTCGTTCCCGGTGGGGCCGCTGCTGTCCGTGATCGTGCTGGGCGCGCTGGGGACCGGGCTGGCGATCCTGCTCCAGTACGGGATCGTCGCCGAGGTCGGGCCGACGACCGGCCAGATGGTCACGTACTTCATCCCGGTCATCGCGACCGCCGCCGGGGTCACGCTCCTCGGGGAGCAGTTGAGCTGGAACACCCCGGTCGGCGCCCTGATCGTCCTCGCCGGAGCCGCGCTCACCCAGAGCAGGGCGCGCCGGCCTTAGGGTCCCTCAGCCGTAACTGCGGGCGGGGGCCGGGGGGGGGGGGGGGGGGGGGCGGGGGGGGGGGGGGGGGGCGGCGGGGGGGGGGGGGGGGGGGCGGCGAGGGCGGGCACGCGGAGGGCGGGGGGGGCGGGGGGGCGGGCCGC
>NZ_JBHYZP010000045.1:3450-24018 GCF_042752355.1 Streptomyces sp. NPDC059255 | reverse complement strand
GGCGGGGCCGTCGCCGGGGCCTCCTCGCCTACCGGGGGGGGGGGGCGGGGCCCGTTGCCCGCGCCCCCCCGCTGGGCCCGCGGCCCGATGTCGTCGGCCGTGAGGGCCGACACCGTCAGCCGTACGCCTCGGGGCGCCGCGGTCCTGAAGCGCGCGCCGGGGGCGACCGCCCACCCCGCGTGCAGCAGCCGTGCCACCGCGCCGGTCTCGTCGGCCACCGGAACCCAGACGTTCATGCCGCTGCGGCCGTGCGCCACGACGCCCCGTTCCGCCAGCGCCGTGACAAGCCCGTCCCGCCGCTCCCCGTAGGCGCGCGCGACGGCCGGTACGTCCACCGCTCCCGAGGTCCACAGGTGGACGACGGTCCGCTGGAGCAGCCTGCTCACCCAGCCGGGGCCGAGCCGCTGACGTCCCTGGACCCGGTCGACGGTCAGCGCGTCCCCGCCGAGCACCGCGAGCCGCAGATCGGGGCCGTACGCCTTGGCGGTCGACCGTACGAACGCCCACCGGTCCGTGACCCCGGCCAGCGGACGGAGCGGCAGGTCCACGATGCTGTGGCCGTGGTCGTCCTCGATGAGCAGGACCTCGGGGCGGTCCGCGAGGAGGGCGCGCAGCTCCGCCGCCCGACCGGCGCCCATCGAGGCGCCGGTCGGGTTCTGCGCGCGGCAGGTGACGACGACCGCGCGGACGCCCTCCCGCAGCGCCCGGTCCAGACCGTCCGGGAGCGGCCCGTCGTCGTCCACCCCGACGGGGACGAGCCGCAGCCCGAGCGCGGGGACGAGATCCAGCAGACTGCCCCAGCCGGGGTCCTCCACGGCGACGGCGTCACCGGGGCGCAGATGCGCGGCCAGGACGCGTTCGATGGCGTCCAGCGAGCCGGAGGTGACGGCGACCGGTCCCGGCGGCACCCCGTCCGCGTCGAGCCCCGCGCGGGCGAGGCGCGCCAGCTCCGGGTCGACGGGCTCCTGTCCGTACAGCCCGGGACGGCGGGCGTGGTCGCGCGCGGCGGCGGCGAGCGCGTCGCCCAGCGGGGGCAGCAGAGCCGTATCGGGGTTGCCCTCGGAGATGTCCCGTACGCCGGGCGGCGCCTCGACGCGGATGGAGCCGCGGGCGGTGCTCGCCGGACGGGGCCGCACCCGGCTCCCACGGCGGCCGGCCGTCTCGATCACCCCCCGGTCGCGCAGGGCGCGGTAGGCGGCCGCGACGGTATTGGGATTGACCCCCAGCTCGGCCGCCAACTCCCGCATCGGAGGCAGCGGTTGGCCCGGTGCCAGCTCACCGGAGCCGACTCCTCGCTCCACGCTGGCGGAAATCTCCGCGGCACCCCGGCCGGTAATCCGATACTCTCCTAGCACAAAGAACACTATGCACTAGTGCAATGGAGAAGGCAAATGCCCGAGACCACCGACACCGCACCGGCCGCCCGACCTATCGGGAGCACCACCACCGCCTACCACCCCACGGCCCGCACCGTCCCCACCCGTTCCAAGGAGCGGGCCTCGTACGACCACGGACTGGTGCACGGGATCCTGGACGAGGCGTACCTCTGCCACCTCGGGTTCGTCCGCGACGGCGCCCCGGTCGTGCTGCCGACGCTCTACGCCCGGGTGGGCGAGCGGCTGTACGTGCACGGCTCGACGGGCTCACGCCCGCTGCGCATGGCACGCGGCGCCCGGGCCGGGGCCGACGCGGACACGAGCACCGGCACGAGCACCCACACGGACTCCGCCCCCGGTACGGAAGCGGCCGGGACGCCGGACGCCGGCCTCGCGGTCTGTCTGACCGTGACCCATGTCGACGGTCTGGTGCTGGCGCGCTCCGCCTTCCACCACTCGATCAACTACCGCTCGGTCGTGGTCCACGGCACCGCCCACCAGGTCACCGACCCCGAGGAGCGGCGCATGGCACTCGACGCGATCGTGGACCAGGTCGTTCCCGGCCGCGCCGCCGACTCCCGCCCCGCCAACGCGCGCGAGCTGGCCGCGACCGCCGTGATCCGGCTCGATCTGGACGAGGTCTCCGCCAAGGTCCGTACGGGCGGCCCCAACGACGAGCCCGAGGACGCCACCCTCCCGCACTGGACGGGAGTGGTCCCTCTCGTACGCGGCTACGGCACCCCCGAACCGGCCGCCGATCTCGACGCGTCCGTCGCGGTGCCCGGCTACCTCTCCGCCCTCTGAGACCGGGCCGGATCCTCCGGCTCCGGTTGTGCCGCCGGGATCTCGCCCAGGGCGCCCGCGCCGCCGGCGACCGGTCCCGACGGTGCCTTGGGTGTCGACGACTGGGCGATGAAGGCGCCGACGAGGACGACGGCGCCGCCGAGGATCTGCGGGGCGGAGAGATGCTCCCGCAGCAGCACCCAGGCCAGCACGGTCGCGACAACCGCCTCCAGGCAGGCCACCACACCCGCCACCTGCGGGGAGAGCTTGCGTACCGAGATCACTCCGGTGACGTACGCGAGCACGGTCGCGATCAGCACGATCCAGCCGAGCAGCAGCCCGGCCGCGACCCGCGAGCCGCCGAGGTCCACCGAGCCGCCGAGAATCGCCCAGTCCATGCCCCACGGGCGGGCCACGGCGGTCAGCACCACGGCCCCGACGATCAGCCCGTACGCGATCACACCGAGCGGATCGGGGGCGTCCACCCCGTCGCTGCCCTGGTCGGACAGGACGAAGTAGCCGACCTGGCAGCAGGCCGCGCCGAGCGCGAGGAGCACCCCGACCGGGTCGAACCCGAGCCCGGCCCACACCTCGACCACACAGGCGAGCCCGCCCACCGCGAGGACGACCCCGGCGGCGGCGGCGCGGGTGACCGGCCGGCGCTGGACGAAGCGGACCCAGAGCAGGACGAGCGCGGGGGCGAGGTATTCGATGAGCAGCGCGACACCGACGGGGATCCGGGAGAGCGCGGCGAAGTAGCAGGCCTGGACGCCCGCGACGGCCAGCAGACCGAACCCGGCGAGCAGCGCGGGCCTGCGGCGCACCAGCGCGCGGTGGCGCCAGGCCACCGGGAGCATGATGAGTGCGGCGCCCGCGACCCGTAGCCAGACCACATGGAGCGGATCGAGCCCCGCTTCGATCAGCGGCTTGGCCGCGACCCCCGAACCGCCGAACGCGAACGCCGAGCCCAGAGCCAGCGCCAGGCCGACGTTCCTCCCCTGAGAAGCGTGCATGGCGTCATCATGTCAGCTCGCGTCAGGAGCGTCACCCGCGTGACACCTGTCGAGACGACCGGGGCCCGGCGGGGGCCCGTACTCACGCCCGGCCGGAGAGGCGGGACAGCCGTCGCTCCAGTGTTCCGGCGTCGGCTCCGGCCCGTTCCAGCACCTCGACCGCGCGGCAGTCCCGGTCGGCGAGGAGCGCGGCCAGCAGATCGAGCCCGCCGATCCGCGGCTCGCCGTTACGGGCCGCCCGGTCCAGGGCGCCCGCCATCGCGGCGAGCGCCTGCGGGGACCAGCCGGTCACGGCCCGGTCGACGGCGTCACGCGGCACGGGCACCGCCGGGACGGCCCCGGAGTCCTCCACGGTGGCCTGCCAGCGCAGCCCGTAGCCGATGCTCCGCTGGACGAGATAGCCGAGCACCCGGACCACGCGTTGATCGCCGCCGAAGACATCCCGTACCGATGGGTCCGTCTCCAGCAAGGAGTGCAGCAGATGGGCGGTGTCGACCTGGGCGTCCCCGCCGCGCAGCGCCCTGCGGCGCGCGCCGGAGAGCACCGACACCAGCTCCGCCGTGAGCCGGGATTCGGCAGCGGCGCGGACCGGCGTGACACCGGCGCGCTCCGGGGCGGGCGATACCGGCACCATGGGTGAAGGCTTCTGCACGCTCCCACCCCATCAGTCCCCCGCGCCCGGGGCATCCCCGGCGGGGAGCATCTTCGCCTCCGACGGAGGGTGGGCACATCGGGACGAGTCCTCCTCCTTGCGGATGAGATTCCCCTGTTCCTTCCCCGATGCGCCCTTCCGTGACCCGCTCCCGCCCCGGCCCTCCCCGCCACGCGCGAGGCCCCGCGGCGTCCCGGCGGACACCGGGAACACCGCGGGGCCCTGCGGGCAACCGGCCGCGCGGGCGGTCAGTCCTCGTCGGCGAGGATCAGATAGAGCTTCTTGCGCGATTCGTTGATGACCGCCAGGGCCTTCTCCCGCTGCTCGGGAGAGCCGGTCTTCCAGACCTGGCCGAAGGCTTCCATCAGCCCGAATCCGGCCTGCCGTACCTCGTTCATCGACTCCCAGTCGATGCCGCGGCCGGCCTCTTCCCACGGGGCGTCGGGCCCCGACTCCGCCTCGGCCGCACCGGTCTCGGTGAGGGTGAACAGCTTCTTGCCGCCCTCGCTCCGACTCTCGATCAGCCCCTCGTCCTCCAGCAGCTGGAGGGTCGGGTAGACCGATCCCGGGCTGGGGCGCCAGGCCCCGCCGCTGCGCTCGCCGATCTCCTGGATCATCTCGTAACCGTGCATCGGCCGGTCCTTCAGCAGCGCCAGGATCGAGGCGCGCACATCGCCGCGCCGTGCCCTCCCCCGACCTCCGCCGCGCCCCCGGCCGCCCCCGCCGAAGGGACCGCCGAACGGCGGGCCGAACGGCCCGAAGGCCCCGCGCCGCCCCTCGAAGTCGCCCCGGCCGGGGTGGCCGGGCCCGCAGTGACCGGATCCCGGTCCGTACTCGTGTCCATGTGAACGCATCGCTACGCTCCCTTCATCGTTGATCTGTCGCGATGCGTCAACGATATATCGGAACCTGTCGCATGGCAAGGGCGTCATGGCGTCGCGTGATGACCTGTGCCAGTGGGTGTTGATCGATTGCCGGCGAAGGCCGATCGAATGACTTCTGTGCCAGCCAGGGATGACTGCCTGCGGGGTTTGTGACAGTGGAGGATGACCGCAGACGGCGACGATCACTCTGCTCGACGGGTCTGTAGTGTGCGGAAATGACAAGGAGCGAGCGGCTCGCGGAGCAGTTGGACTGGTACTGGCGCAAGAACCTGCGGCCACGGCTGGACGGTCTTACCGACAAGGAGTACTTCTGGGAGCCGGTGCGCGGCTGCTGGAGCATCCGCCCACGTGGCACGTCGGCCGCACCGATGCCGGAAGGTTCGGGGGAATGGACGATGGACTCCGCGTCTCTTGCCCCGGTGCCGGCGCCGGTGACCACGATTGCCTGGCGGCTGGCGCACATCATCGTCTCGTGCCTGGGCTATCGGGTCGGGTGGTACTTCGGCGGCCAGGATGTCGACTCCCAGACATTCGCCTACGCGGGGACCGCTGACGAGGCGCTGGAACAGCTCGATGAGATGTACGGGAGATGGAACGCGGGGGTCCGCGAGCTCTCGGACGCCGACCTGGACAATCCGCCCACGGTGGGTCCCGAGCGGTTTCCCATGGAGAACAGGGTCCTGCACGTCAACAGGGAGCTGATCCATCACGGCGCCGAGATCTCCCTGCTGCGCGACCTCCACCGCCGGCAGGACGAAGCCGGACCGCACCGAATATGACTTTCGGTAACCGGCGATCAAGCTTCGGAAACTACCTGTACACCGAATGATCAACCTACGGTGGCACAAACCAGCGTTGATCATCTTTCAGTGGCAATCGATCAGCGATCACTGGCACAGGTCAGCGTGCCAGCGCCGCGCTCCCGGCGCTCCGTCCGGCGCTCCGTCCGGCGCTCCGTCCGGCGACTTCTTCGGTCCACTTCTTCGGTCCACCGGTACGGAATTGGCCTTGGGCAGCGGGTCCACGCGGCTCCTAGGCTCGCGCCATGCGCATTCGAATCGTCGACGCCTTCACCGACCGCCCCTTCAAGGGAAATCCCGCCGGAGTGCTGCTCCTCGACTCCGACGGATTCCCGGACGCCGGCTGGCTCCAGCAGGTGGCCGCCGAAGTGAACCTCTCGGAGACCGCCTTCGCCCACCCCCTGCCGCCCGGCGGCGGCGCCGACTGGGCGCTGCGCTGGTTCACCCCGGTCACCGAGGTGGGCATGTGCGGCCATGCCACCCTGGCCACGGCTCACGTACTGCACAGCACGGGACGCGCGAGCGGCGCCCTGCGCTTCGCCGCCCGCCCCGGGATCCTCGGCGCCACCGCGCACGAGGACGGCTCACTCACCCTGGACTTCCCGACCTCCCCGCTGACGCCGATCACCGTCCCCGACGGCGTCCCGGCCGCCCTGGGCGCCGATCCGCTCTCCGTCCACGACACCTCGGAGCACATCGGGGACCTGCTGGTGGAGCTGGCCGACGAGCGGACCGTACGGAGCCTCACCCCGGACTTCGCGGCGCTCAGGGCGTTCTCCCGACGCGGCGTGATCGTCACCGCGCCCGCCGACGAGCCGGACGGCGGATACGACTTCGTCTCGCGGGGCTTCTTCCCCAACGCCGGGATCGACGAGGACCCGGTGACCGGCAGCGCGCACACCGCGCTCGCCCCGTTCTGGTCGGCGCGGCTGGACCGTACGGAGCTGACCGGGCTCCAGGTCTCCGCCCGGACCGGGCTCGTCCGCACCTCGCTGCGCGGCGACCGGACCCTGCTCACCGGACGGGCCGTCACGGTCATCGACGGCGAACTGCACAGCGCGCCGTGAAACGTCCGAGGGGCGTACGGGTCTCCCCGCACGCCCCTCGGTCTCGGTGTCCGTCACGCCCCTCGGCGTCCCGCGCGCGACGCTCGCGCGCGGCTCCCCGTCACACGGTCGGCAGCCAGGAGACGTGGCCCGCCAGCAGCGCGTAACCGACGAACGCCCCGATGTCCAGCAGCGCGTGGGCGGCGACCAGCGGGCCGACCCGTCCCCAGCGCCGGTAGAGCAAAACGAACACCACGCCCATCACCATGTTGCCGATGAAGCCGCCGATCCCCTGGTACAGGTGGTACGAACCGCGCAGCACGGAACTCGCCACCAGCGCGCCCATCGGCGTCCAGCCGAGCTGTCCGAGCCTGCGCAGCAGATATCCGACGACGATGACCTCCTCCACCACGGAGTTCTGCACCGCCGACAGGATCAGCACCGGGAACTTCCACCACACGGAGGGCAGCGACTCCGGCTGCACCGTCAGATTGAATCCGGCCGCCTGCATCGCCAGGTAGAACGCCAGCCCGGTGCTGCCGATCCCGGCCGCCACCAGCGTGCCGCGCCCCAGGTCCTGCCAGGGCCTGCGGCCGTCGAAGCCGATGTCGCGCAGCCCACTGCCCTCCCTCAGCAGGAGGTGCGCGACGAGCGCGACCGGGACCAGCGCCGTGCTGATCCCGAAGAGCTGCCAGGCGAGATCGAGCCACGGCCGCCCGGGCGCGGCCGAGGCGTTGAGCCGGGCCGCCTGGTCACCCAGCGCCTCGGGCCTGGTCAGCGAGCCGATGAAACTGATGAGCGCCGACACCGCGCTCGCGCCGAGCGAGAGCGCCAGCACGAGCACCGTCTCGGACCTCAACGTCCTCGATGAGAGGGCCTCTTGGGGGTAAGAGCCGTCCACCCGCCCCGCCTCCGCCTGCACACCAGCCTCCAGTTGGGTAATCCCGCCTCATGCCTCTCACGGTGCCGCTAGGGTCTCGAATGCGGGTACGAAGATCGCTCGCGACAGGCCGGAAGACCGGCGCCGTCCGGCGTCCGGCATCCGGGCCCGCACCTCCGGGCCCGTCCACTCTTCCAGCCCTTGTTCACCCTTCACGAAGGAGGGGCGTCACCGTCATGGGACGTCACAGCTTGCCCGACGCACGATCGGCGGGAGCGCGCAGGGCCCGGTCACCGCGCCGACGCACGGTCACGATCGCCGCGGCGGTCGTGGTGTCGGTGGCCGCCGGAACGGGAATCGCGGCGGGCAGCGGCCTGCTCTCCCTCTCGGAGACCTCCTGTGACAACACGCCCGTACGGCTGGATCTCGTCGCGTCCCCGGACATCGCCCCCGCCCTGCGCGCCGTGGCCGACCGCGCCCGGCGCGACCATGTCACCTCCGACGGCCGCTGTATCGACATCCGGGTCACCGCGCGGGAGAACGCCGAGGTCGCGAACACGCTCGCCACCAGCTTCCTCGCGCCCGACTACCAGATCTGGGTGCCGGACTCGGACCTCTGGGTGGACCGCGCCAAGGGAGCCGGAGACGGGGTCGCCCTGACCCCGGCGGGCAATGTGGCCCTCTCCCCGGTGGCGCTGGCCGCGCTGCCGACGCCGGCGCAGGCGCTGGGCTGGCCCGCGAAGACCTACACCTGGGCCGCGCTGGCCGCGGCGACCGGCAACACCGACACCGTGCGCCTGGGCGCCGCCGATCCGTCGCGCAGCGCCACCGGGCTGCTCGCGCTCAGCAGCATCGCGGAGTCGGAACGGCTGGAGGCCGAGCGGCAGGGCGGCGACCGGCGGCAGACCGGAGCCGGGCAGGGCGGCGCGGACGGCAAGCAGAACGCGGACGGCAAGGCGAAGACCGGGAGCCAGGAAGGGGCCGGCGGCACCCGGGCCGCCGCCACCGCGCGACTGCTCACCCAGCGGGTCTCGGAGTCGGACAGCCGCGTGCTGGAGAGCCTGGCCCGGGACGACTCGGGCGCCGGGCTCACCGACCCCCGGAGCAACGAGGCGGTGCTCCTCTCCGAACAGGCCGCGTTCCGGCACAACTCGGAGAACGGCGGCTCCGCGAAACTCGACCTCTTCTACCCCACCGACGGCGCGCCCGCGCTCGACTATCCGTACAGCCTGGTCAACCAGAGCGCGCTCAGTACGGACGAGAGCCGCGCCGCCATGCGGTTCATGGCGCTGCTCAGCGAGGACAGCTCGTACCGCACCCTGGCGGAACACGGTTTCCGGGTCGCGAACACGCCCGTCCACGACAACGTGCTTCTCACCGCCGGGGGCCGCTCCCCGCAGCCGTACACCGGGGAGGACGCCCGGCCACCGTCCGCGGAGGCCGTGGAGCGGGCCCTCGGCCTGTGGACGATGTCCGTGCGCAGCGCCCGGCTGACCACCGTCGTGGACGCCTCGGGGTCGATGGAGGAGTCCGTCCCGGGACGCGGCGGCCAGAGCCGGATGGATGTCACCAAGGCGTCGCTGCTGCGGGTCCTCGCCCAGTTCACCGCCGAGGACGAGCTCGGCCTGTGGGAGTTCAGCACCCGGCTGGACGGCGCCAAGGACTACCGCAAGCTGGAGGAGACGGCGCGGCTCGGTGAGCCCGCGAAGGGCGGCAGCACCCACCGCGAGCGGCTCTCCGACGCGTTCACCGCACTGAAGCCCGTCCCCGACGGCGACACGGGGCTGTACGACACGGCGCTCGCCTCCTACCGGGAGGCACGGGCGAGTTATGTGCCCGGGAAGTTCAACGCGCTCATCATCCTCACGGACGGTTCCAACAAGGACGACGACAGCGTTTCGCGCGGCGACCTCGTCGAACAGCTCAAGAAACTCGCGGACCCCGAGCGCCCCGTGCCGCTGATCGGCGTCGCGGTGGGGCCCGACGCGGACCGCAAGGAACTCGACGCGATCGCCCGGGCCACCGGCGGCGCCGCGTACGAGGTGAGTGACCCGGCCGACATCCAGTCCGTGATCCTGCGGGCGATCATGCTGTCGGCGAGCGAGTCCGCGGCGGACGCCACCGCCGACACCACAGCGGCCCGCCCCTGACCGGGCAGGGCCCCGCCCTTACCGGTCCCGGCCACCACGGCCGGCCACCGACGCGACCGGTCCCGACCACCACGGCCGGCCACCGACCCGGCCCGCCCCTGACCCGGCACGCCGCCGGACGGCGGGCCGGGCCCTCACCCCCCTCTCCGTTCCTCCTCTCCGCCGGGCCCGGCCGGGTCACCCCCTCCCGCTGCCGAACGGCCCCGCGTCACAGTCGCCGGGGTCGGCCGGTCCCCGGCCGGGCCGCCCCGGGCCCGGCCGCCGCACGCCGGAGGGCGCGGGGAACCCCGTCGGCCAGGTGTGCACCGGCTCCCCTTGGTGCATCAGCTCGCAGTAGCGGCGGGTCGTCGCCGCGAGCGCCGCGTCCCGCTCCAGGCCGGCCTCCAGCGCCCGGTGGAAGGTCTCCACCTGCCAGGAGGCGCCGTTCACCCGCCGCTTGCACCGCTCCTCGATGACCCCGAGGTAGAAGTCCCGGTCCACCGGCGAGATCTGCCACGCGTCGAGCCCGGCCGCCGCGAGCGGCAGCAGTTCGTCACGTACGAGCTTGACCGCCGGTACGGTCGTGATCCCGCCGGCCCGGCCCGGGCGCGGCCAGCGCAGCTCCGCGTCGATGCCGTGGCGGCACGCCTCCTCGAAGTTCCTGGCGGCGTCCGCGAAGGGGAGCCGGCGCCACACCGGCCGCGCGTCCTCGGCGAGCGCCCGCACGAGCCCGTAGTAGAACGCGACGTTCGCGATGACGTCGGTGACCGTCGGCCCGGCGGGCAGCACCCGGTTCTCCACCCGCAGGTGCGGGGCGCCGTCGGCGACCTCGTACACCGGCCGGTTCCAGCGGTAGACCGTGCCGTTGTGCAGCGCCAGCTCCTGGAGGTCGGGCATGCCGCCCGCGTCGAGCACCCGCATCGGGTCCTCGTCGTCGCAGATCGGCAGCAGCGGGGGGAAGTAGCGCAGGTTCTCCTCGAACAGGTCGTAGGCGGAGCTGATCCAGCGCTCGCCGAACCAGGTCCTGGGGCGTACCCCCTGCGCCTTCAGCTCCGGCGGCCGGGTGTCGGTGGCCTGTTCGAAGAGCGGCGGCCGGGATTCGCGCCACAGCTCCCGGCCGAACAGGAACGGCGCATTGGCACCCAGTGCCACCTGCACGGACGCCACCGACTGGGCCGCGTTCCACACGTCGGCGAACCGGTCGGGGGTGACCTGGAGATGCAGTTGTACGGAGGTGCAGGCCGCCTCCGGGGTGATCGAGGCCGACGTACAGGTGAGCCGTTCCACGCCCTCGATGTCGAGGGTGAAATCCTCGCCGCGGGCCGCGACCATCTGATCGTTGAGAAGTGTGTAGCGGTCCACGTCGGAAAGGTTCGCGGAGACCACGTCGTGCTGTGTGAGGGTCGGCAGAATTCCGATCATCACGATCCCCGCGTCGACCTCGCTCGCTTTGCGGTGGGCATATCCGAGGCCCGTGCGCAGTTCCTCGGCGAGCTGATCGAGAACGCGCCCGTCCAGCCGGTGCGGAGCCACGTTCACTTCCAGGTTGAACATTCCGAGTTCGGTCTGGAAATCACCGCTCGCGATGCGCTTCAGCACCTCCGCATTCATCATGCGGGGCATCCCGTCGGAGCCCGCCAGATTCAGCTCGATCTCCAGGCCCATCAGATTCTTGGGCCGGTCGAACCGCTCCTCCGCCAGGAGCCGCTCCAGCACCGTCAGGCACTGCTGGAGCTTCCTGCGGTATTTCTGCCGATCGGACAGGTCGGAACCGCCCGCTTCGACCTTCTCCCCCATCGAAGTGTCCCTCCTCGACTGGGCGCCCGGCGGCTGGGGCCGCTCGCGTCACGATCGATAATGCCCACACAGAGTGATCCGTAACGCCCCCGTCCGCCCCCGGCGCCCGGTAGGGTGGTGTCCGGCCGCCGAGGCATCCGGCACATTCCCTCGGCATGGCAGGGTGACAGGGAGTGGATTTTCGTTTCCGCTGCCCGAACGGGCGCCGAAATCGCCGACCATTTTCAGCCGACCCCATCCGGCGAATCATCCCAGGCCAGACGCCCTCCCTTCACTATTTATCAACAGAAATCGCGCGGGAGAAGGACTTAATAGTGCCTTGCCCGCAATATCCAGCACAGCTAGCGGAAACATGGCGTGAACACGCGTCGTATAAACTCTGCCCACGAGGCAGAGAGTCGGCGCCCGGCCCCACGGCCCGGTGCCCCACCTCTGACCCCGCATGCCGACAGCGATGTCCGCACCCGCCCACGCTCCATTTCACGCGTCACCCTGTCTCCTGAATGAGAGGCAACCCACCATGCCGCTGCATGTACCCCCGGCCCCGGCGCCCGCCCTGCGCAGCGTTCTCGCGGCACTCGGTTCCCCCACCGCCGTGCGCGATGCCCGCACCCCCGCTCTGCAGTCCGTCCAGGGACCGCTGAGCCCCGAACTCCCGCTTCCCGTCCATACTCTCGGCGGTCCCGGCGTTCTCGACCACGTCACCCAGGAGGACCGGACCACCGCACCGGGCAGCGGTACGCCACGGACCAGGCTGACCGGCTGGCGCTTCCTGATCCGCAGCGGCGACCGCTCCGTGGCCGCCGCCGACACGATGCTCACCGCGGACGGCTGGACCTTCTCCCGCTTCTTCGAGGGCCCGTACCTGCCCTCCACCGAGCGGGCGCTGCGCCAGGCCGAGAGCCTCACGACGGCCTACCAGCCCCGGCTGCTCTCCGTGCCCGAGCTGTACATGCTCACGCTCTGGCTGCACGGGGACACGGAGGCCGACCCCGGAGCCGGTGCGCCCGCGCCCACCGACATCCTCGTACCGCTCGCGCCCGCGCCGCCGGGCATCGCGGCGCACCGCCCGCACCGGGTCGCCGAGTTGCTGCCGGTGATCGGGCTGCGGCTCACCCCGGCCCCGCCGCTCGCCCCCGCTCCTGCGGCGGCCCCGGCGCCTCCGCTGCTCCGTACCCCGGCCTGATCGCGCGTCCCGCGCCCGTGCCCCGCGGCCCCGCCGGCCGCGGGGCACTTCGCTGCCCGGTGCACTTCGCTGCCCATCCGGCGTAGTCCTCCCGGGCCACCTCGAACCACCCGAAAGGACAGCCCAATTCAGCTGAACCGTCCGCGTGGGTGAGACGTCCTTAAGCAGAAGGAAGCACTGCCGCGAAATACCTGCGGATCGCCGTCCGCGGGGCAACACTAGGACTGGACCAGAGATACGGGGGAGCGGCCATGAACACATCGAGCCGCAGGACACTCACGACGACTCAGCGAAAGAATCCACCCATGTGCCAGCATCAGCCAGCCTGTCCGACAGCCGACTCCGCCGACCGTGACGCGGCACGGCTGATCGCGCACCACCCGGAGCAGGGCTGGAGCCTGCTGTGCAACGGCGTGCTGCTCTTCGAGGACACCGGAGAGCTGCTGCCCGACGGACAGATCATCGCTCCGCACCGGCCGCTGCGCACGGAACAGGTCGCGACGGCGGCCTGAGCACGCGGCACCACCCGGCAGCCCGCGGCCCGCACGACGCCCGGCTGCCCGCAGGGGAACGAACAGAAGAACGGGGGCCGGCCCGGAGATCACTCCGCACCGGCCCCGACGTATGACCGCGAACGCCCTTACGTCAACGGTCGCCCCCGTCAGCGGACGTCCGCGTCAATTGCCTACGCGTCAATTGCCCACGCGTCCGTTGCCTACGCGTCAGTTGTCGTACGCGTCCACCGGCGGGCAGGAGCAGACCAGGTTACGGTCACCGAACGCGCCGTCGATCCGGCGGACCGGCGGCCAGTACTTGTCCGCGGCCGAGACCCCGGCCGGGAAGACCGCCTCGGCCCGGCTGTAGGCGTGTTCCCACTCCCCGCCCAGCGCCGCGGCCGTGTGCGGGGCGTGGCGCAGCGGATTGTCGTCCGCGGGCCACTCGCCCGACGCGACCCGCTCGATCTCCGCACGGATCGCGATCATCGCCTCGCAGAAGCGGTCGATCTCCTGCAGATCCTCGCTCTCCGTGGGCTCGATCATCAGCGTGCCCGCCACGGGGAACGACATGGTCGGCGCGTGGAAGCCGTAGTCGATCAGCCGCTTCGCGATGTCGTCGACGCTGACACCGGTGGCCTTGGTGAGCGGCCGCAGATCCACGATGCACTCGTGCGCCACCAGCCCGTTCGGACCGGTGTAGAGCACCGGGTAGTGCGGCTCCAGGCGCTTGGCGATGTAGTTGGCGGCCAGCACGGCGACCTGCGTCGCGCGCTTGAGGCCCTCGCCGCCCATCAGCCGTACGTACGCCCAGGAGATCGGCAGGATGCCCGCCGAGCCCCACGGTGCCGCGGAGATCGGCCCGACGCCCGTCTCGGGCCCGGCGGCCGGCTGGAGCGGGTGGTTGGGCAGGTACGGGGCGAGATGGGCCCGGACGCCGACGGGACCGACGCCGGGGCCGCCGCCGCCGTGCGGGATGCAGAAGGTCTTGTGCAGATTCAGGTGCGAGACGTCGGAGCCGAACCGGCCCGGCTTCGCCAGTCCGACCAGGGCGTTCAGGTTGGCGCCGTCGACGTACACCTGTCCGCCCGCGTCGTGCACCGCCGCGCAGATGTCGCCGATGTGCTCCTCGAACACCCCGTGCGTGGACGGGTAGGTGACCATCAGGACGGCCAGCTCCGCACCGTACTGCTCGATCTTGGCCCGCAGGTCCTCGACGTCGACGTCGCCGTCCTCGCGCGTCTTGACGACGACGACCCGCATCCCGGCCATGACCGCGCTCGCCGCGTTCGTGCCGTGCGCGGAGGACGGGATGAGGCAGACGGTGCGCCCGGTCTCCCCGTTGGCCCGGTGGTACGCCCGGACGGCGAGCAGTCCGGCCAGCTCGCCCTGCGAACCGGCGTTGGGCTGGAGGGAGACCGCGTCGTACCCGGTGACCTCGGCGAGCCGCTCCTCCAGCTCGCGGATCAGCGTCAGATAGCCCTGGGCCTGCTCGGCCGGGGCGAAGGGGTGCAGCGCACCGAACTCGGGCCAGGTGACCGGCTCCATCTCGGTGGTCGCATTCAGCTTCATCGTGCAGGAGCCGAGCGGGATCATGCCGCGGTCCAGCGCGTAGTCACGGTCGGCGAGCCGGCGCAGGTAGCGCAGCATCGCGGTCTCGGAGCGGTGCTGATGGAAGACCGGGTGCGTCAGATAGTCGTCGGTGCGCAGCAGTTGGCCGGGGAGCGCGTCGTCGGTGGCCTCGTCCAGCGCCTCGATGTCGCCCTGGACGCCGAAGGCCGTCCACACGGCGGCGAGCTGGGCGCGGCCGGTGGTCTCGTCGCAGGCCACGGAGACGTGATCGGCGTCGGCCTGGTGGAGGTTGACACCGCCCTCCCGCGCGGCGGCGACGATCTCGGCGGCGCGGCCGGGCACGCGGAGCGTGAGCGTGTCGAAGTACGTGTCGTGCACGGTCTCCACCCCGCCGGCCCGCAGTCCCGCGGCGAGCACCGCCGCGTATCGGTGGGTGCGCCGCGCGATGGCGCGCAGCCCGTCGGGGCCGTGGTGGACCGCGTACATCCCGGCCATGACGGCGAGGAGCACCTGTGCGGTGCAGATGTTGCTGGTGGCCTTCTCGCGGCGGATGTGCTGCTCGCGGGTCTGGAGCGCGAGCCGGTACGCCTTGTTGCCGTCGGCGTCCACGGAGACCCCGACGAGCCGTCCCGGCAGGCTGCGCGCGAACTTCTCGCGTACGGCCATGAAGCCGGCGTGCGGTCCGCCGAAGCCCATGGGGACGCCGAAGCGCTGGGTGGTGCCGACCGCGATGTCGGCGCCCAGCTCACCGGGCGGGGTGAGGAGTGTGAGCGCGAGGAGATCGGCGGCGACGGTGACGACCGCGCCGAGGTCGTGCGCCCGCTCGACCACGGCCCTGATGTCCCGTACGGCCCCGGAGGCGCCCGGGTACTGGAGCAGCACCCCGAAGACGCCGCGCTCGGCGGCCTCGGCGGGAATGCCCTCACCGAGGTCGGTGACGACAACCTCGACACCGGTCGGCTCGGCGCGGGTGCGGATCACCTCGATCGTCTGCGGCAGCGTGTCGGCGTCCACGAGGAAGACCCCGCCCTTGACCTTGCCGACGCGGCGGGAGAGCGCCATGGCCTCGGCGGCGGCCGTGGACTCGTCCAGCAGGGAGGCGCCGGAGGTCGGCAGCCCCGTCAGCTCGGCCACGACGGTCTGGAAGTTGAGCAGGGCCTCCAGCCGGCCCTGGGAGATCTCGGGCTGGTACGGCGTGTACGCGGTGTACCAGGCCGGGTTCTCCATGACGTTGCGGAGGATCACCGGCGGCGTGAAGGTGCCGTAGTAGCCGAGCCCGATCATCGGCGCGAGCACCTGGTTACGGTCGGCGAGGGAGCGCAGCTCGGCGAGGACCTCGGCCTCGGTGCGGGCGTCCGGGAGGTCGAGGGCCTCCGCGCTCTTGATCGCGTCAGGCACCGCGGCGGCGGTCAGCTCGTCGAGCGAGCCGTAGCCGACCTGCGCGAGCATCTTCGCCTGCGCCCCCGCGTCGGGGCCGATGTGACGCTGCTCGAAGGGGGTGCCTCGCTCCAGCTGGGCGAGCGGCGTGCGGTGGGCGTTCATGTACGGAGGCCTCCTGGTCTGCCACGACCTGCGGGGGCACCACGGCTCGGGTGCCCTGAACGGCCTCCCCCTCTGTCATCTCGACCTGAGAGCTTCACCGGCCCGCCGTGCGGCGGTCCGGCTTTCACCGTCGGTGAGAGCGGATGCCGTACGGTACGGCGCCCGCCCTGCTTTCCAGAGTGACCTCGTCCGCGCGGTACGGGGGCCTGAGAGATTCCGGGGAGGATTTGCTCCTTCGGCGCCTCCGGTGGGCTCACCGGAGAACTCTCCCGCACGGGGTCAGCAGCCGCTTGCCAGCCTACCAGCGGGGTCTTCCGGACAACTTTCGAGTGGCCGTCCCACCGGTTCTGCACTTTCGTAGTGTTCAGGAGCAGTTGCGACCCGCTGGAGGGACTGTGGAGACCCATATCGATCCGCGCAGCCTGATAGGACGCAAGGCGTACGACCGTGACGGCCGTAAGTTCGGCACGGTCGACGAGGTCTATCTCGACGACGCCACGGGTACGCCGGAATGGGCCGCCGTGCGCACCGGACTCTTCAGCCGTGACGCCTTCGTCCCCCTCGCCCCCAGCACCCTGGCCGAGGAGGGGCTGCGAGTCCCTTTCGAACGCGCGTTGATCAAGGACGCCCCCGATTTCGGTGTCGGTCGCCATCTCTCCCCCGACCAGGAGCTTCAGCTCTACCACCACTACGGTCTCGCCCTGCCGTCCCCGGAACCCCCGGAGGGGCCCGCGGGCCTCTCCGGCCGTGACAACGAGCGTGACTTCGGGCGGCTGGCGGGCCACGACGACTGACCGGTCCCGGGTACGAGGGGCAGCGGCTCGGAGAGTTCCAGCGCGGGGTCGTCGGCCCAGAACGTCCGCACCCGCCCCGGTGCGGATCCAGGCTCCTCGAACCGTACGGTGACCCTTCGCAGCCCGCTGCCCTGCACCCAGCCCGGGCCGAACTCCGCGTGGCGCACATCGTGTCCGGCCGGAAACCGCCGCTCGCCGGCCGGGCCGGACGCCCCGGCCGGCGACGGCGGCCCGTCCCCCGTGTCCGCCGCCCCCTCCGCCGGGGAGCGCCCCTGCCCCGCCCCTCCTCCGGCCACGGCGTCGCCCTGCCCCTCCTCCGGCCCGCCGGGCGCGCCGCCGTGGCCCCCGGCGGCCGCCCCGGGCTCCTCCTCCGCCGCCCGCTCCCGGGCCGCGGCCTGCGCGAAGAGGTCCTCCTGCGTGAAGTCGGCGAGCCCTGTCACCCCCACCCCGAGCAGCCGTACGCCGCCCGTGGTGTCCACGGACTCCAGGAGGCGCCCGGCCGCCTCGCGCACCACTCCCGGGTCGTCCGTGGGGCCTCTGAGCGTCTCCGAGCGGGTCAGCGTGGAGAAGTCGTACCTGCGCACCTTGAGGACGACGGTCCGCCCGGAGTGTCCGGACGCCCGCAGCCTGCGCACGCACCGCTCGGCGAGCCGGTCCACCTCCGTACGCACCCGCACCCGGTCGTGGAGATCGGTGTCGAAGGTGTCCTCGACCGAGACGGACTTGGCCTCCCGCTCGGACACCACGGGCCGGTCGTCCTGGCCGAGCGCCATCCGGTGCAGCGAGGTGCCGTGCGCCTTGCCCAGCAGCCGTACCAGCTCGTCCTCGCCCGCCTCGGCGAGATCGGCGACCGTCGTCATGCCGGCCCGCCGCAGATGCTCGCCCGTCGCGGGCCCCACACCGGGCAGGGTCCGTACGGACATGGGCCCCAGCAGCTCGCGCTCCGTGCCGGGCTCTATCAGGACCAGCCCGTCCGGCTTGGCCTGCTCGGAGCCGATCTTCGCGAGCATCTTGGACCCGGCGAGCCCCACCGAGCCGCTCAGCCCGGTCCGCGCCCTGATGTCCCGGCGCAGCCGCTCCCCCGCGGCCAGCGCCGAGGCCGTGTCATGGGCCGAGCCGCCCGCCTCCAGGTCCACGAACGCCTCGTCCAGGCTGAGCGGCTCCACCAGCGGCGAGAGCCTGCCCAGCAGCTCCATCACCTGCTCGCTGACCGTGCGGTAGAGCGTGAAGCGCGGCACGAGATACGCCGCGTTCGGCGCGAGGCGCCGCGCCTGGGCCATCGGCATCGCGGAGTGCACCCCGAACCGCCGTGCCTCGTACGAGGCCGTCGAGACCACACCACGCGGCCCCAGACCCCCGACGACCACCGGTTTTCCACGCAGACTGGGCTTCGCCGCCTGCTCTGCGGCGGCGAAGAAGGCATCCATGTCCAGATGCAGCACGGTCGGCGCGGTTCTCACACCACCGATGCTGCCTCACGCCACTGACAATCGGCCCGGGACGCAGCCGCCCGGCCACCCGTTCCGCGGGACGGGGCCGCTCAGACGGCCCGGTCGCGGCGCCTGCGCGCCAGCTCGTCGGCGGGGTTGTTCCCGATCAGCGTCTCGCCGGTGTCGATCCGCTCCCCGTGGAGCTGGGAGAGCGCCGCCTCGACGTCACGCCACACCACCCCGACCGCGATCCCGAAGATGCCCTGGCCCCCCTGGAGCAGGCTCACCACCTCGTCGGGCGAGGAGCACTCGTACACCGTCGCGCCGTCGCTCATCAGCGTCATGCGGTCCAGATCCCGGAAGCCCCGGTCCCGCAGGTGCTGGACCGCCGCCCGGATGTTCTGGAGCGCGACCCCGGTGTCCAGGAACCGCTTCACGATCTTGAGGACGACCACGTCCCGGAAGCTGTAGAGCCGCTGCGTGCCCGACCCGTACGCCGGCCGCACACTCGGTTCGACCAGCCCCGTACGTGCCCAGTAGTCCAACTGGCGGTACGTGATACCCGCCGCCGCGCACGCCGTCGGCCCCCGGTATCCGACCGTGTCCGCTCCGAGGCCGGGCGCCCTGCTGTGAAGCGGATACGGACCGCCCGCCGCCGTACCGTCGCCGCTGCTTCTCACGCCGACCCTCCGTCCTTGACCTGCCCTGTCGAAGGTAGGCAGTCACCCGGGGTGCGTCAACGATCGCCACACTCGCCACGCCGAGTGATAATCACCCTGAGAGTGGTTTCCCGTGTCCCTTTTCGGGGAAAAGCTCACCGAATGCGCTGACGGAGCCCGGTACAGCGCTCACCCGCCGCTCACTGGCTGTTGGTCCCGAAGTCCTCCGGAGAGATCTGGTCGAGGAACTCGCGGAACTTCTCCACCTCGTCCTCCTGCTCGTCCGGGATGGCGATGCCGGCATCGTCCAGAACCCCGTCACTGCCGTAGATCGGCGTACCCGTGCGCAGAGCGAGCGCTATGGCATCGCTCGGCCTCGCGCTCACCTCGACCCCGCTCGCGAAGACCAGCTCCGCGTAGAAGACCCCTTCACGCAGGTCCGTGATCCGGACTTCGGTGAGCTCCTGGCCCACCGCTTCCAGCACGTCCTTGAAGAGATCATGGGTCAGCGGCCGGGCCGGGGCCATGCCCTGCTGGGCGAAGGCAATGGCGGTCGCCTCCCCCGGTCCGATCCAAATGGGGAGGTACCGGTCGCCTCCCACTTCACGCAGGAGCACGATCGGTTGGTTGGAGGGCATTTCCACCCGGACACCCACAACGTCGAGCTCGTTCACACAGCAACCCTAGGACGTGCCCGGCAGGTTTGGGTAGTCGGACTCCCCCATGATCAGTGCGGATCCGTCCCGAGAGCCGTACGGAGCAGGGCCGCGTGAAGCTCCACGCAGAGTGCCGACAGCTCCCGCGTGGTCGCCTCGGCATGGGCCCTGGTCTGCGGATTACGGTGCAGCCGCAGCGGGGCCACGACCTGCTCGACCAGTCCGGCGTCCCGCTCGGCCGCCGCCTTCATGGCGCGCAGGTGCCGGGGCTCCAGGCCGAATCTGCCCAGATCCGAGACGAGTTTCGCGACCGTCACCGACTCCGCGCCGTACCCGCCGTCCGATGTCGGGGCGACCAGGCCGTACGCCTCCCACTCGGCGAGAGCGCCCGCGTCGGCCCCGGCCGCCGCCAGCAGCTCCTCACGGCCGATCCGCGCCGCGGCCGGAAGACCGGACTCCGCGTCGCTCCGCGGGCCCGGCAGGGCCCGCCGAGAGCCGGGAAGAGGGACATCCTCGCCGCGCTCCAGCGCGTCCAGGTGCCCCTTGATCACTTTCAGCGGCAGATAGTGGTCCCGCTGCATCCGCAGGACACGAGCGAGCCGCTCGACGTCCTCCGCACTGAATTTCCGGTACCCGGAGGGGGTCCGGCAGGGCTCGACGAGCCCCTCGGCCTCCAGAAACCGGATCTTGGAGATGGAGACCTCGGGAAACTCGTCCCGCAGCCTGCCCAGGACCGCGCCGATACTCATCAGCGCGGTGCCGGAGGGGGGGGGGGCGGGGGCGGCCCCCCCCCCCCGGGGTGGGGGGGCGGGCCCTACGCACGGGGCTGGTTCAACCCCCCCCGGCTCCCGGACGAGACAAAACCGGGCATTAAG
>NZ_JBHYZP010000045.1:0-3440 GCF_042752355.1 Streptomyces sp. NPDC059255 | reverse complement strand
TGTCCGGCACCGCCCGTCGGTGTACGCGGCATGGACCTTCCTCAGGGGCTTGTCACACGCCCCGCTGACTCGCGTAGAAGACCAGCCGGTACTTTCCGATCTGGACCTCGTCGCCGTTCGCCAGCAGGACCGAGTCGATCCGCTCACGATTGACGTACGTACCGTTCAGGCTGCCCACGTCCGAGACGGTGAAGTGGCCGTCGCCGCCCCGGCGGAACTCCACATGGCGGCGCGACACGGTCACGTCGTCCAGGAAGATGTCGCTCTCCGGGTGGCGTCCCGCCGTCGTCAGCTCGCCGTCCAGCAGGAAGCGGCTGCCCGAGTTGGGGCCGCGCCGTACCACCAGGAGCGCGGAGCCGAGCGGCAGGGCGTCGACGGCGGCCTGCGCCTCCGGCGTGAGCGACGGCAGCGCCGTCTGGCCCGTCACCTCGGAGTCGTACGCCTCAAGACCCGAGATCGAAATCGTGGACGTCGTCTCCGAGGCGCGCTCCGGCGGCACTCCGCCCCGCAGCGGCGCCCCGCAGTTGGAGCAGAACCGACTGGCCTCGGCATTGCGGTGCCCGCACCTCGTACAAACCGGCAAGGCCGCCATAGAGGGATCCTCCTGCCGCGACGGCCCCCCGGGGGCCGATGATTCCCCGAAACCTATGCGGCCGGGACCGGCAGGGTCAACAGACGACGCGCCGGTGGCGTCGCCGCCCACCTGGTCGCGGAAGAGCGGACGTTCGCCGCCCTGCTCCTCGCTCCCGCCTTGGCGCGAGGCACGATGACGGGAGCGCCCGCCGCCGTCCTCGCGTGCGCTTTTGCCGAACAACTTCCCAAACAACTTCACGGGCGATTCCCCTTGACCGAAACAGACCCGCCCGTGGGGCAGGACGAACCCTGAATGAACACACCTGCCGACCCGGACATCTTGACAACGTCCGTATCCACCGGACAGTTTCCACCACTCACCGCACTGTTCGTGCGCCGACCCCCCGCAACCTCATGCCCCCGTGCGACGGCTCGCATGCACCTCCGCCTCACCGCGATGACGACCGAGCGTAGTCAGGGCGCTTCACGGGTCGCAAGGCATTCACAATGATCTTCTCAGCCCGTGCCACCGTGGCCGTGGCCTGCTCCTTCTCCAGTGTCTGGACCACCCCGCCCGGAATGTTCAGGGCGGGCTCCAGGTCCTGCGGTTTGCCGATGACCTTGAAGACGTACGGGGAGGACACCGCGTTGCCGTCCACGCGAACATCACCGCCCGTGCCCGAGAAGTATGTATCGGCGACGACGCGGACATCGTTGATCTGAACGGCCTCGGCGCCGGCCGCCCGCAGCTCCTGGATCGCGTCGAGCAGCATGTCCGGCTCGACCGTCCCGCTGATGTCCCGGATCGTCAGCGTGATACCGGGCCCCTGAGCGGCGACCGTACCGGCCAGGATACCGAGCTGCTGCTCCTTCTCCCTGGTCTGCTTACGGGCTTCCTCGGCCTGGTCCGAGCTGGTCTCCAGCTCGGTGCGCTGGGCGTCGAGACGCTGCTTCTCGTCCTCCAGCCGCTGCGTCCGGTTGTCCAGCTCGTCGAGGATCCGCACCAGGTCCTCCTGGCGGGCGCCCCGCAGTGCGCTGTCGTCGTTGTTCGACGTGACCTGGATGGCGAGCCCGAGCCCGAGCCCGAACAGCAGGACGGCGACGATGAGCTGTGCCCGGGTCACCCGCGGCGGCCACAGACCCGCCGCCAACCGCTGGCGTCCGGTGAGCTGTTGGGCCCCGGAAGGCCCTGCGGCGTTCCCGGCGGCGTCCTCCGACGCCGCGCCGGCCGCGGGGCTCCCGTCGGCGGCGCCGGAGCTCTCCCCGCCGCCCTGAGGCCGCTCCGGGCCCCGCGGCCCGTCGGATCCCTCGGACTTCCCGGCGCCGTGCGGCTTCCCGGGTTCGTGCGGCTTCCCCTGCCCCTGCGGCTTACCGGGCTCCTGGGGGTTCTCCTCGCTGCTCATCGGCGTCACGCCCGGAACACGTGCCGGCGGATCGCGGCAGCGTTGGAGAAGATCCGGATACCGAAGACGACGACCACGCCGGTCGACAACTGCGCGCCCACACCCAGCTTGTCGCCGAGGAAGACGATGAGCGCGGCGACCACCACGTTCGACAGGAAGGAAACCACGAACACCTTGTCGACGAAGATCCCGTCGAGCATGGCCCGCAGCCCGCCGAAGACCGCGTCCAGAGCGGCGACGACGGCGATCGGAAGATACGGCTCGACCACAGCCGGCACCTCGGGCCGGACCAACAGTCCGACCACGACTCCCACGACGAGGCCCAGTACGGCGATCACGATGTGCCCTTCCCCATGTCGGCCGCGTCCTGCCCGGTGCCCTTACCGGCGTCGGCGGTCTCCGGCTCTGCTGTACGTACGATCAGGCTGGGCGCGGCAGGAAGACGCACCTCCCGCTGATCCGAAATGCTGGTGCGGATGCCGAAGTTCTCCTGCAAGGAGTGCAGATACTGGCCATCGGCGCTGTCCTGGAACGCGGTGCTCAGCTTCTTTCCGTCCCCCACCGCGAGCACCGTGTACGGCGGCACGAGTGGCCTGTTGTCGACCAGTATGGCGTCACCGGCGGCCCGGATCGCCGACAGCGAGGTCAGCCGCTGGTCGTTGATGGCGATCGCCTCCGCGCCCGACTCCCACAGGCCGTTGACGACCCGTTGCATGTCCCGGTCGCGCACCCGGCCCGTGTCGGAGAAACCACTGCTCTCCCGGGGACCGCCACCACCACCGGACGAGGCGTCCTTGGCGTCGTCGACGACCAGCTTCACCCCGGGCCCGTGTACGGGCGTCGCGCCGGCCAGCAACGCCACCACCTCGCCCTGGTCCCCGCCCCGGGTCCGCAGGGCGGCACGCTGCCGGTCGCCGACCTCCTTGCGTAGCTCCTCCACCGAGCGCTCCAGCCCGTCGGCGGTCGACGTCTCCGCGTTGATCCGGTCGATGAGTTCCTCGCGCTCCTTGGCCACCACCGGGGCGGAGATACGCGCCTGGGCGGCACCCACAGTGACCACCAGAGCGGCCAGCACCAACCCCGCCGCCAGGCCCAGTTTGGCCCTGAGCGTGCGCGGCAGCCCGCCGTCCTCCGCCGCCCTGCGCGCCGCCGCCTCCGCGTACCCCTCGTCGAGGCTGTGGTCCATCACACTGTTCAGCAGCGACATCGACGCGTCGGGACGCGCGGGCGGAGAAGCGGTGCTCCGGATGGGGGGCTGCTGCGACATGCCGCACATCGTCGCACGTCGTGACCGCTACCGCCGAATGGCCCCACCGACGCGCCGGGGGGGGGGCGCGGGGGCCCCCCCGGCGGCCGGGGGGGGGGGGGGTGAGAGGGAACGCAAAGAGTAGGGGGGGAAGACCCTAAAAGAAAGGAGATGGAGGATGTGGAGAACGAACGCGAAAACAACAAAAACAAGAAAAA
>NZ_JBHYZP010000044.1:40496-82044 GCF_042752355.1 Streptomyces sp. NPDC059255 | reverse complement strand
GCCTTCTCCTACTCTCCGTTGTCGACGTCGGTGACGGTGCCGTCCTTGATGGACCGGGCGAGGTTGAGCTCCGGGGCGTTGAACCGCTCGCGGACTTCCTCGCCCCACAGGACGGACTGGGTGCCCTCGTGCTTGACCAGGCCGGGGTTGATGCCGAGCTTGAAGCCGCCGGGCAGCGGCTTGCCCTCCCGGTAGGGCAGGAAGTCCAGCGGCGAGGGCCCGTTCGCGGCGTAGACGACGCAGTCGGACAGGATCGCGATCGGGTACTGCCCGGTGAACGACGCGTGCTTGACGATCTTCCGGTGGAGGTTGATCCGGGTGCGGGAGATGACCGCCGCCCGGATGTCCGGCCGCCACGTCGGGCGCTCCAGGGCCCGCCACCGCTCGCCCGGCCGCCAGCCCTCACCGCGCGGGCGCTCGCGGAGCTTGCCGATGCCGCCCTTGACCGTCGCCTTGATCGCCGTGACGGCGATCGTCAGCTCCGGGTCGCGCTCCTTGTAGCCGTCCATCGCGGCGAGGAAGTCGGCCGGCGACAGGTCGGCGTCGACACCGAGGTCGGCCATCGTGGCGAGGTAGGCGTCACGCAACCGGCTGTACCAGCCGTCCAGGTAGCGGCCGTTCTCGTACCGGACCCACGCCTCGGTCGGCGTGACGTCGTAGCCGAGCTCCTGGGCGTAGGCGACGGTGGGTGTCGCGTACCAGGCCGGCCCCGTGGGGCGGTCACCCTTCGGCGTGAACGGGGAGGGCAACAGGCTGCCGTCCAGCTCCACCCACTCCTTGCCGACCTTCACCTTCGACAGGTCGACGTGGGACAGGTCGACCAGCCACGAGCCGGGCAGCTTCGGGTCGAACACCGGGTTCTTGACGTGCGTCGGCTCCCCGAGGCCGACGTTCAATCCGTTCGCTCCGGCGCCGAAGGCCATGTTCACGTCCAGGCCGACCAGGTAGCGCAGGGTGCACTCGGCATCGGTCATCGGCCGCGCCCAGTCGTACGCCTCCTCGAACAGCTTCTCCGCCGGGCCGCGCACGTGGAAGCGAGGCAGATCCAGCGCGTTGAGCACCGGGTGCCCGTCCGGGGCCTCGCAGGGCGCGCAGTCCACCGGGTCCGCGCCCAGCGACCCGGGCGTCTTGGTCTCGGCCTGCCGCAGGACGCCGGTCTCCTCATCGCGCACGGCGTGCGTCGGCGGGTGCAGGGCGGTCATCAGCTCCAGACTGGTGACGGCGGTGGAGCCGCGCGGCGTCATGACGCGCGAGGCGTACACGCCCAGGACGCGGGCGAGTTCCGCCGGCGCAAGCTGCGCGGCGTCGCCCCAGAACCGGGGGTCCAGCGCGTTCCACGACGGGATGCACAGCTGCACGCACTGGCGGTCGGAGCCCTTGGCCGGACGGTAGATCCGCGCCCACGGCCCGAACCCGCGCTTGGTCAGCTTCCACTCCGCGCGCACCAGCTGCTTGACGACCTTGTGGCCCTCCGGGATCCGACCGGCGTCCTTCTCCTCCTCCGAGAGCGAGACCGGGAGGCCGTAGCGCTCGCACGCTGTCTCGGTGAGCACGAGCAGCGGGTCGGCGGGCCGTCCCGGGCCGGACAGCTTCGGCTGCCCCAGCTTCGCGTGCTGGAGCGTCCAGTCCACCAGGGACGGCAGGGACTTGGCGGGCACGTCCAGGACCAGGCCGCCGACGCCGTACGCCACGACCTTCCCGTCCTCGACGTCCACGACCGCCAGCGGCCCGTTCTCGAACCGCGGGTCGACGCCGCCCGCCGGGGTTCCGGCCGGGGCCGCCTTCTTCGCCCCCGGGCGACGCGACGTCGACGACGCCGGCCTGGTGGTGCGTGCCGGACGCGGCGCGGCCGCCGGGGCAGGGGTGGGGGCGGGGTTGGTCTGGGTGTTCTCGGATGCAGTCATGACCGCAGCCTCGGACGCCGGGCCTGTGGACAGAGAATGTGCTTCCGCCGGGGCGGGTGTACCGGCGAATGTGGCCGGCACCGCAGCGTTCTGCACGGGGACGGCCGCGCTGTCCGGGGCCGGGTAGAGCTCCGCGAGCTTGTCCAGCAGCCGCGCGTACGCCTCCCGTTCCGGCGGGCGGGGCTCGGTCTTCCCGGCCTCCCAGCCGGACACCGTGGCCCGCCGCACCTTCAGCGCGCCCGCCACCTCGTCGATCGTCAAGCCGTGCGCGGCACGCAGCCGCTTGCGCTCCGCCGGCGGCGGAAGCGGGGAACGGGACGCGACCAGCGCGTCGACCGCGTCGAACAACTCAGACATGGAACACCTCCTGCTCCACATCCTACCCCATGGATCGCACGAAGCGCGTACGAATAGCGTACGAATGGCGTTCGTTTTGCGCTCTGGGGTTCTCTGAAGGGACGGGTCGGGTCAGATGTATTTCTGTGCCCAGAAGGCCAGGAGGCCGGTGATCCCGGTGCCGATGCCGTAGCTGGCGCCGCGGAGCATGTGTCCGGCGGCGACCCGGCGGCGGGCGCTGAGCCATCGCAGCAGGCGGACGGGGAAGGGCCGGCGGGCGGCGGGCGGGTGAGGTTGGCCGTTCACGTGATGCTCCTTGGCGGTGGGCATGGCGAAGTCAGCCCTGCCGGGCCGGTTCGTGTGTCGGGGGTGGGTCCGGAGGAGCTGCGCGTGGGGGCGTGGGCCCCGGGGGGGGGGGGGGCCCCCCCACCCCCCCGACACCTTCACCTGCCTTTCGGGGGGTGCTGATTGATGTAACAGGTGTTACTGAATGTGTTACCGAACGTGCTCCGAGGAGACCGCGGACCTATTGGCCCGCGGGTCCCGGGGACCTACTTGGAAGAGCCCATCAGCACGTAGTCGTACATGCCGAGGTACGACTCGGCGACGGTGACGTTGGTCGCCGAGTCCGGGCGGTACAGCAGGTTCTTGCGGTAGAAGAGCGGAACGGCCGACGCGTTCTCCAGGACCAGCTTGTCGACCTCGGCCCACTTCTCACCGCGCTCGTTGACGTCGAGGGTGCCGATGCCGTCGGTCAGCGCCTTGTTGATCTTCGGGTCGTTCAGCTCCATCAGGTTCGTGCCACCGGACGGCTTGATGGCCGCGCCGTTCACGATCGAGTCGAGGAAGCCGTAGCCGGTGGGCCAGTCGGCACCCCAGGCCATCATCATCAGACCGGCCTTGTTGTCGTGGACCCACTTCGGGGAGCCCGCGAAGTCCGTGAAGTACTTGTCCGCCGGGAACTGCTTGATGTCGGCGTCGATACCGATCGCCTTCAGGCTCTGCTGGATCTGCGTGGCGGCCAGGACCTCGTCGGGACGGTCGGAACGCGCCGTCAGCGAGGTCTTGAAGCCGTTCGGCTGACCGCACTTGGTGAGGAGTTCCTTGGCCTTGGCCGCGTCGCCCTTGTTGCCCGGGGTCGGGTACAGGTCGAACTTCTTGTACCCGGCGACCGACGGCGGGATCATCGTGGTGGCGGGGTCACCCTTGACCGCACCACCGATGGAGTCGACCACTCCGGCCTTGTTCACCGCGTACTGCACGGCCTTGCGGCACTCGATGTTGTCGAACGGCTTCACGTTGACGTTCATCGCCAGGTACTGGAGCGCGCCCGCGTAGGGGTTGTCCGTCCGGGCCTTCTCGGCCGGCTTGACGAGCACCTTCGGCTGCGTCTTCGACTGGAGGCCGGTGCCGGCGATGTCCGCGGTGATCGAGTCGCTGAGCAGGTGCTCGTCGACCGTGGAGGCGTTGACGTTGAACTTCAGCTCGATCTTGTCGGGCAGCGCCTTGCGGATCGGGTCCGTCGCCGGGTCCCACTCGGGGTTCCGGGAGAACGTCGCGCCGCGGCTCTCGCTGTACGAGTCGAACTTGTACGGGCCCGAGGAGACGATCTTCTGGACGTACTCGGCGCCCGTGTCGGCCTTCTGCGGGACCGGGGCCGTCTGCGAGAACGCGGCCAGGTAGTCCATGTCCGCGAACGGCTTGTTCAGCTTGAAGGTGATCGTGTACTTGTCCGGCGTCTCGATGGACTTGAGACCCTCGGGCGACTTGTCCTTGTACGGACCCTTGTACTTGTCGCCACCGTCCAGGTACGCCTTGAAGTACGTCGGGCCGTTGGAGATGGCCTCGGGCGCGAAGTTGGAGCGCTCGACGGCGTACTTGACGTCGGCCGAGGTGATCTCGGTGCCGTCCTGGAACTTGACGCCCTTACGGAGCGTGTACGTCCAGGTCTTGGCGTCCGGGCTGGCCTTGCCGAGAGAGGTCGCCAGGTCGGGGACGACCGTGAGGCCCTCCTTGCCGGCGGCCGGCTTGAACGTCACCAGCGAACGGGCGTACAGGCGGGAGAAGTTCTGCACCCAGCCGTAGTACGTGTTGCCCGGGTCCAGGGAGTCCGCGCCACTGGAGTGCTCGTAGGTGACCGTGCCCCCCTTCTTGGTGCTGGCGTTGACGATGCTGCTCAGTCCGGCATCGGCCTTCGCGCTGCCGCCCCCATCGCCGTCCTTGTCCTTGCTGTCACCGCTGCCGCAGGCGGTCGCACCGAGCGCCAACGCCAGCGTGACGGCTATGGCCGATGCTGTCTTTCTGCTGTTCACCTGAGGAAAGCCCCCTCGATCGATGGTGCGGCCGGGCCGCGATTACTTGCCACGGGGGTCGAGTGCGTCACGCAGACCGTCCCCCAGCAGATTGAAGGCGAGCACGGTGATGAAGATCGCCATGCCAGGAATGATCATGAACATCGGGTCGACCTGGTACAGGTCGACCGCGGTGGACAGCATGCCGCCCCATGAGGACTGCGGCGGGGCGATACCGACGCCGAGGAAGCTCAGGGAAGCCTCGAAGAGGATGTTGGTGGGGATCAGCAGCGTCGAGTAGACGAGGATCGGCGCGATCAGGTTGGGCAGCAGCTCCCGGAAGAGGATGAACGGGCCGCGCGCGCCGAGCGATCTGGCCGCCTCCACGAACTCCCGCTCGCGCAGGCTGAGCGTCTGCGCGCGCACGATGCGGCCGATGTACGGCCAGCTGAAGAAGCCGATCACGAAGATGAGTACGGCGATGCGCAGCGAGAGCCCTTCGAGCCCGAACACCTTGCCCTGGAGCGACGCGGAGATGGAGATCGCGAAGAGGAGCAGCGGGAAGGCGAGGAAGGTGTCCATCAGGCGGCTGATGGCGCTGTCGACCCAGCCGCCGTAGAAGCCGGCGACGACGCCCATCACGACACCGATGACGACGGAGAGCAGCGTGGACCCGGCCGCGACGACCAGGGAGACCCAGGAGCCCTCGATGATGCGGGCCAGGATGTCCCGGCCCGTCTGCGGTTCGACACCCAGCGGGTGGTCCCAGCTCATGCCGCCGAAGCTGCCCTTGGGCGCGAGCAGCACGGGGTCGACGAGGTCCTGGTTGAAGGCGTTGGGGTCAAGGCCGAAGACCGACTGGATCGGCTTGGAGAGTGCGGCGACAAGGACCAGCAGGATCACGATGACGCCGCCCGCCATGGCGACCTTGTCCCGTTTGAACCGCGTCCATGCGATCCGGCCGAGCGAGCGGCCCTCGATCTGCTTGCCCCCGGCGCCTTCCAGCACCGCTTCCGGCTGCGCTTTCGCCGCCGGACCGGTGGTCTCGATAGGTGCCGTCATTGCGCTGGAGACCCCTCTCGGCCGACGGTGGCCGGCCTGTGACCGCCGCTGTAGCGGCTCGTTCGCTTCGTTGATGTCGCACGGTGGTCCCCCCGGTTCGGGAGATCTGCTTCTGTCAGCGCGTCGCCCACACATCTGTCGCACATACGTGCCGATGCCACCTGCTGGAGGGAGTCTTCAGCCCTATCGCGATCACATGCCAGTCCCATCGGGGAATGGTTGCTCAACCGTGATGCGATCAGAGGGTTACCGTTATACGGACACCTCTGACGCCTCAGCGGACGACATCGGTCATCAACCCGTCAGATTCCACCAGAACGGGCATGTTTGACCCACTTGTTGTCTCCCCCGTGGCGGGTTCAGTATGCGCGAGAGGCGGGGGGCGGATAGCCGTAACCGGAGGACTGGACGGGCGCCGCGTGCGCCGCGTGCGCCTCCCGGTCGTAGAACGGGCGGGAGTTGACCCGCAGCCACATCGTGACCGGGTCGTACTCGTCGGACATCGCGACCGTGGAGACGGGCAGCCCGTCGGGGACGGCGCCGATCGACTGACGCATCATCGCGCGTACGGAGTCCACGGAGGCCGGGCTCGTGTCGTACAGGTCGAGCCCGATCGCCAGGTACGGGGCGCCCAGCGCGGGCTGCACCCAGGCCCGGCGCAACGACCGGACGGCGGGGGTGCGGTGCGCGTTCTGGGTGAGCAGGGCGTAGAACTGCGGGAGTTGGATGGCGGGCTCGGAGAGCCGCAGCGGGCCCGCGGGCATCCGGTCGAGGCCGGTGGCGATCCGGCGCAGATCCAGCCACGGAATGCCGAGGCCGCCGCCGGGGGCGTGCGGATTGAGCCAGATCCCCCAGCGGTCCGGATAGAGGGCGCGGGCGATGTCGCGGCCGGAGACCACTTCGTGCGCGCGGGTCCAGCCGCTGGCGGACAGCTCGTGGGCGGAGGTGACGCAGGGCGCGTAACCCAGGCCGTCGACCTCCATGTTGCCGTACTGGGCGTCGGGCGAACCGGCCCTGCCGTGCCAGAGCAGCATCCAGACGCTGTCGTCGGCGAGGGCCTGGAGCAGCGCCTCGTACGCGTCGTACCGTCCCGGCGTCACCTGGCGCAGCATGTGCTCGACCTGCCCGGCCGCCGCGGTGCCTGACGCGCTCACTCTGGGTCCCGCCCCTCTTAGATCCACCATTCGTCCCGCTCCCCCGGCGCCACCCGGGGTGCCCCGTGACCCGCGGTCCGCAGGGGGCGCCCGCCGCACGGGCGGTGCGCCGGTCCAGCCATCAAACCAGCTTAGGCGGCTGGCCTGACACCGACTTGACGGCGGGTGCGCGTGCCGCATAGGCGGGTGGTGCGATACGGCTGATTCCGGCCGCGTGCGCGCCGTGGCCGGAGCGGAGACGTGCCCGCGACTACGGCTCATACCCGCCCCGGCCGGTCGTACCCCTCCGTCGTACCCCTCCGTCGCGGCCCCGGCCCGACGTACGAGGTGGTCGCGGCCTACGCGCGCTCGTAGAAGGGCCGGACCTTCGCCAGCAGCCACTCGCCGACCGGGTCCTGCGTCAGGTCCAGCAGCAGGAGGTTGACGGGCCAGGCCACCGGCACCCGGCCCAGGGCGCGGCCGAGCGCGTCCATCGGGGCGTTGCGGTCGGCGGCCTCCCAGGAGGAGAGCTGGACGCCGATGAAGAGCACCGGCGGCTCGCCCTCGACGCTGGCGAGCGCGCGCCGGGCGGTGGCCACCGTGCCCGCCGCGCCGAACTCGGCCGCGGCGGCGGAGAGGAAGTCGACCGGGTCCTCCTGCCAGTCCGGCTCGAAGAGCCTGACCCGGCCCCCGCTGGCCGGCCCGTCGAGCGGGGTACGCCCCGCCCGGCACAGCTCGGCGACGGCGAGCGGCGGCAGCGGCGCCCCGACCGCACCGCCGGGGTTGACCGCGATGCCGAGCTGCGGGGGCAGCCCGCGGGCGAAGTCACGGGCCGGCGCGACGGTGAACGCCATGTGCTCGCCGACGCACTGGAGGAACTGCTGGTGCGAGCTGAACACCGGGACGTACGGGGCGCCGTCGATCTCGACCGTCGGCAGGTCGAGCGAGGGACTGTCGGGGCCGCCCCCGTTGGGCAGCGGCACCCAGATCTCGCTGCGGCCGAGGACCTCGACCAGCCGCCCGCCCGCCGCGTCGTTGCCGAGTGAGGCGGTGAGCACCTCTTCCAGCTCGTTCCCCGGCCATGCCGTGTTCACCACTGTTGCCCCTCCACCCAGTACACCGGGTCCACCCAGGACCCTGCCGCAGCACCCAGCACCCTAATGCCGTGCACCGTGGCGCGGGTCACTCCACTCCCGGCTCGGCTAAGAACGCGATCCGCTCCAGACCGCCGGCCGCGTCCCGGTCCAGCAGCACCACCGAGGCGCACCCCTCCGGGAGCCGGCCCGCCGCCACCGCGGCGAGCAACCGGCGGACCGCCCCGCGGTGGCGCGCGAAGGCGTACCCCGAGACGCCGCGGCCGCGCTCGCGCTGGCCCGCGCGGGCGGTCTCCGGCGGCACGTCCAGCACGAGCAGATGCAGTCGGCGCCCGCGTCTGACGGCCTCCCGGGCGAGCCAGCGCCGTACCCATGTCTGCGTACCGCAGTCGTGCACGACGGGGCTCGCGCCCGAGCGCAGCGCGCGCCGCAGCCCCGCGTAGTGCGCCGTCCGTACGAGGGGGCGGTAGACGGCGTAGGGCAGTACGGACGGCATCCGCCGCGCCCAGCGGTCCCGCGCGTCCTGGGAGTCGATGCCGCCCCCCTCGGCGGCCCGCCGGATCAGTGTGGACTTGCCGCTGCCGGGCAGCCCGGAGACGACCACCAGGTCCCCGGCGTCGAAGACCAGCCCGTCGGGCCCCCGGCCCGGCCCCAGCCCCCGCAGGTCGCGCACGGCCGGCCCGGCGGACGGGGCCACCACCCCCACGGGGCCCTCGCCGAGCGCGCCCGCCCCCTGCTGTGCGGGCACGCCCGCGGTCGTGGCACACGCGCCGGACCCCTGCGAGATCATCGCCGTCCCCCTGTCAGCTCAGTCCGTGCCGGCCCGGTCTGTCCGGTCGGCCCGGTCGGTCCGGTCCGCCCCGTCAGCCCGGCCGGTGGCCGCCCCGTCCGGCCTGCCCATGTCTCTTGCCCATGAAGTGTAAAGACTTGGTAATGTCCCGCAAGCCTCTCACCTGTACCGGCGATGTGGCGACCGGCCGCGCCGTGCCACCGCGCCCCGTGCGATGATGTGCCCGCCAACTCCATACCGGCCGTTTGAATCCGCGCGGGAGAGTCCCGGTCGCCCTGTGCGCCGGGCGCCGAAGGAGCAAGATCCTCCCTTGAATCTCTCAGGCCCCGTACCGCGCGGACGAGGCAGATCTGAAAAGCGGGCCGTGTCGTCACGGCCCCACCCAAGGTGCAAGTCATGACCTCAGTACGCGGGGTCGTGATGAACCTCTCAGGTTCCGATGACAGATGGGGAGGATCGTCCTCGTAGTCATGCCCTGGGAGCCACACCGATGAGCCATGTCCCCCCGAGCAGCACCCCCCGCCGCACCGCCCTCGACGCCACGCACCGCGCGCTGGGCGCGACCATGACCGACTTCGCGGGCTGGGACATGCCGCTGCGCTACGGCAGTGAGCGCGACGAGCACACCGCCGTCCGTACCCGCGCCGGGCTCTTCGACCTCTCCCACATGGGCGAGATCACCGTCACGGGACCGGACGCCGGGCATCTCCTCGACCACGCGCTCGTCGGCAACATCGGCGCCGTGGCCGTGGGCCGCGCCCGGTACACGATGATCTGCCAGGAGGACGGCGGGATCCTGGACGACCTGATCGTCTACCGCCTCGGCGAGGACACGTACCTGGTCGTCGCCAACGCATCCAACGCCGGGACGGTCCTGGACGCGCTCACCGCCCGCGCCGCCGGGTTCGACGCCGCCGTACGGGACGACCGGGACGCGTACGCCCTGCTGGCCGTCCAGGGGCCCGAGTCGCCCGGCATCCTGAAGGCGCTGACCGACGCCGACCTGGACGGGCTCAAGTACTACGCGGGCCTGCCCGGCACCGTCGCGGGGGTCCCCGCCCTGATCGCGCGGACCGGCTACACCGGCGAGGACGGCTTCGAGCTCTTCGTCGAGCCGCGCCACGCCGAGCGGCTGTGGCAGGCGCTCACCGAGGCCGGCGCGGGCGTGGGCCTGGTGCCCTGCGGGCTCTCCTGCCGCGACACCCTCCGGCTGGAGGCGGGCATGCCGCTGTACGGGAACGAGCTGTCCACCGCCCTGACGCCGTTCGACGCGGGCCTCGGCCGGGTCGTGAAGTTCGACAAGACGTCGAACGGCGGCGCCTTCGTCGGCCGCGAGGCGCTGGCGGCGGCCGCCGAGCGCGCCGCGGCCGCCCCGCCGCGCAAGCTGGTCGGCCTGATCGCCGAGGGCCGCCGCGTCCCGCGCGCCGGGTACCCGGTGGTCGCAGGCGGCGCCGTCGTGGGCGAGGTCACCTCGGGCGCCCCGTCGCCGACCCTGGGCCGGCCCATCGCGATGGCGTACGTGGACGCCGCGCACGCCGCGCCCGGTACGGCCGGGGTCGGCGTGGACATCCGCGGCTCCCACGAGCCGTACGAGGTCGTGGCGCTGCCGTTCTACAAGCGCCAGAAGTGATCAAACGCCAGAAGTGATACGGACGCCCTCCGCGTCCGTCCCGTCTCGGTCCGCAAGACAGCGGTTCCGCACCACACCCCCGCGTACAGGAGAATTCAGGTCATGAGCAACCCCCAGCAGCATCGCTACAGCAAGGAGCACGAGTGGCTGGCGGCCGCCGAGGACGGCGTGTCGACGGTCGGTATCACGGAGTACGCGGCCAACGCCCTCGGCGATGTCGTGTACGCCCAGCTTCCCGAGGTCGGTGACACGGTGACCGCGGGCGAGACCTGCGGAGAGCTGGAGTCCACCAAGTCCGTCAGCGATCTGTACGCCCCGGTGACCGGCGAGGTCACCGAGACGAACCAGGACGTCGTCGACGACCCCTCACTGGTGAACTCCGCGCCCTTCGAGGGCGGCTGGCTGTTCAAGGTACGCGTCACGGAGGAGCCGGAGGACCTGCTCACCGCCGAGGAATACACGAAGTTCTCCGGCAACTGACCTCGGGCAACTGACGTGACGCAGCTCACCCGGACGACCCCGCACCAAGACACCCCAGGGACCGTGATGTCTTCGAAGTCGCTTCTGAACGCCTCACTCCACGAGCTGGACCCCGACGTCGCCGCCGCTGTCGACGCCGAACTCCACCGCCAGCAGTCCACCCTCGAAATGATCGCCTCGGAGAACTTCGCGCCGGTCGCGGTCATGGAGGCCCAGGGCTCCGTCCTGACCAACAAGTACGCCGAGGGCTACCCCGGCCGCCGCTACTACGGCGGCTGCGAGCACGTCGACGTGGTCGAGCAGATCGCCATCGACCGGGTGAAGGCGCTCTTCGGCGCCGAGCACGCGAACGTACAGCCGCACTCGGGTGCCCAGGCGAACGCGGCCGCGATGTTCGCGCTGCTCTCCCCCGGCGACACGATCATGGGTCTGAACCTCGCCCACGGCGGGCACCTCACCCACGGCATGAAGATCAACTTCTCCGGCAAGCTCTACAACGTCGTCGCGTACCACGTCGACGGCGAGACCGGCCAGATCGACATGGCCGAGGTCGAGCGGCTCGCCAAGGAGTCCCGCCCGAAGCTGATCGTGGCCGGCTGGTCCGCGTACCCCCGTCAGCTCGACTTCGCGGCCTTCCGCCGGATCGCGGACGAGGTCGGCGCGTACCTGATGGTCGACATGGCGCACTTCGCCGGTCTGGTCGCCGCGGGGCTGCACCCCAACCCGGTGCCGCACGCGCACGTCGTCACCACGACCACGCACAAGACCCTCGGCGGCCCGCGCGGTGGCGTGATCCTCTCCACCAAGGAACTGGCGAAGAAGATCAACTCCGCGGTCTTCCCCGGCCAGCAGGGCGGCCCGCTGGAGCATGTCATCGCGGGCAAGGCGGTCTCCTTCAAGGTGGCGGCCACGGACGAGTTCAAGGAGCGCCAGCAGCGCACCCTGGACGGCGCCCGGATCCTCGCCGAGCGCCTGGTGCAGCCCGACGTGACGGAGGCGGGCGTCTCCGTACTCTCCGGCGGTACGGACGTCCACCTGGTCCTGGTCGACCTGCGCGACTCGGAGCTGGACGGCCAGCAGGCCGAGGACCGGCTCCACGAGGTCGGCATCACCGTCAACCGCAACGCCGTCCCGAACGACCCGCGCCCCCCGATGGTCACCTCGGGCCTGCGGATCGGCACGCCGGCGCTGGCCACCCGCGGCTTCACCGCCGAGGACTTCACCGAGGTCGCGGACATCATCGCGGCGGCGCTGAAGCCGGAGTTCGACCGCGAGGCGCTGGCCGCCCGCGTCACCGCGCTGGCCGGGAAGCACCCCCTCTACCCGGGCCTGTAACACCTGCTGTGCGGGGCACCGCGCACACCGGGCCCACCACCCCCGGGCCGGTGCGGTGCCGGTGCCCCGCCCCGTACGGCGGTCTCTCCGCCGTACGACCGCCTTGTAAGGAGTCACCACCGTGGCCATCTCGGTCTTCGACCTGTTCTCGGTCGGTATCGGCCCCTCCAGTTCCCACACGGTCGGCCCGATGCGCGCGGCAGGCCTGTTCGCGCGCCGCCTGAAGAACGAGGGCCTGCTCGCCCACACCGCGTCCGTACGGTGCGAGCTGTACGGCTCGCTCGGCGCGACCGGGCACGGCCACGGCACCCCGAAGGCCGTACTCCTCGGCCTGGAGGGCGACTCGCCGCGCACGGTCGACGTGGAGAGCGCCGACGAGCGGGTGGCACGGATCCGCGCGGCCGGCCGGCTCAGTCTGCTCGGCGTGCACGAGATCGCCTTCGACGCCGACCAGGACCTGGTGCTGCACCGCCGCAAGGCCCTGCCGTTCCACGCCAACGGCATGACGGTCGCCGCGTACGACGCCGAGGGCGCGCCGCTGCTGGAGAAGACGTACTACTCCGTGGGCGGCGGCTTCGTCGTCGACGAGTCCGTGCTCGACGAGGGCACGCCCGGCGAGGACCGCATCAAGCCGGACGACACCGTGCTGAAGTACCCCTTCCGCACCGGCGACGAGCTGCTGCGGCTCTCCGCCGACACGGGTCTGTCCATCTCCGCGCTGATGCTGGAGAACGAGAAGGCGTGGCGCCCGGAGGACGAGATCCGCGCCGGGCTGCTGGAGATCTGGCGGGTCATGCAGGCGTGCGTCTCCCGGGGCATGTCCCGGGAGGGCATCCTCCCCGGCGGCCTCAAGGTCCGCCGCCGCGCGGCCCACTCGGCGCGCCAGCTGCGCGCCGAGGGCGACCAGCAGGCCCACGCGATGGAGTGGATCACGCTGTACGCGATGGCGGTGAACGAGGAGAACGCGGCGGGCGGCCGGGTCGTCACGGCCCCGACCAACGGCGCGGCGGGCATCATCCCGGCCGTCCTGCACTACTACATGAACTTCGCGGCGGGCGGCGCGACGGCGGAGGAGAAGGACGAGAACGTGGTCCGTTTCCTCCTCGCGGCCGGCGCGATCGGCATGCTCTTCAAGGAGAACGCCTCCATCTCCGGCGCCGAGGTCGGCTGCCAGGGCGAGGTCGGCTCGGCCTGCTCCATGGCGGCGGGCGCCCTCGCCGAGGTGCTGGGCGGCTCCGCGGAACAGGTCGAGAACGCCGCCGAGATCGGCATGGAGCACAACCTGGGCCTGACCTGCGACCCGGTCGGCGGCCTGGTCCAGATCCCGTGCATCGAGCGCAACGGCATGGCGGCGGTGAAGGCGGTCACGGCGGCGAAGATGGCGCTGCGCGGGGACGGCAGCCACAAGGTCTCCCTGGACAAGGTCATCAAGACGATGAAGGAGACCGGCGCGGACATGTCGGTCAAGTACAAGGAGACGGCCCGGGGCGGGCTCGCGGTGAACATCATCGAGTGCTGAGAAAACCTGGTCCGATCAGCTATTTCTCGTCTTTCAGCTCTGTCACGGCCGTTCCCGTCCAGTTGGCGGATCGTCCCTGGTACCTCGTGTTGCCCCGAGAGCCGGGTGGGCGCGGGCGGAGCCGATGGGTGGACCAGCACACGAGGCTCCTGGCCGGCACGGGTGATCTTGGTCGTGAACCGTCCACCAGGAGCTTCGTCAGTTCGTACAGCCCGCCGACCACGCGTCCACACCGCCAGGCGGAAAAGGCTCACTAGAGGTTGAGCGTGCTGCCGATTCCGCGGGTTTCGGCCTCGGCGTGAACACGGTCGGCGACAGCGACGTCGAGGATCGACATGCCGAACGGGTTGCTGACGACGATGTCGCCATCACTGCGACGCCCAGGGTGGCGCCCGGTCACGATGTCGCCCAAGGCGGCGTCGACCCGCTTCGTGCGTGCTTGCGGGCTGACCCCGGGGCGCGGTTCGCCGTCGGGGCCCAGGAGCGTGCCCGCCCGGTGCATCCGACCGAGCAGACGTCGCGGATCGTCGCGTACGAGGCTCCAGTCGTCCACCACCAAGAGGCCGGCGTTCAGGACAGCCGCCTCGGTCAGGTCGTCCAGAGAGACGTGGGCGACCAGGGTGCCGGGCTTGAGCCAGTCGGGCTCGATGTATCCCTCGGTCACCGTGGTCACAGGGACGACGAGATCGGCGCCGGTCACGCAGTTCCGGGCCTCATCGACGGCCTTCACCGTGACCCGCTCGCCGCCGGGCAGCTTCTTGACGAAGTCCAGGAAGCTCTTGGCGCGGCCCGGCGAGATGTCGTAGGCGACGACCTCGCTCAGCGTGGGGAAAGTGCTCAGCAGCAGAGCGGCGTGGGCTTGCGCCAGGGTTCCGCAGCCGAGGAACGCCACGGTGCGCGGGGTCTCGCAGGCGAGGTGCCGTGCCGCGAGGGCGGTGACCGCCGCGGTGCGCATGGCGCTGATGTAGGCGGCTTCCATCAGGACGACGGGCCGCGCAGTGTCCTGGTCGAGCAGCAGGGTGAATCCCTGGGACCGGGGTATGCCGCGGTCGGGGTTGGTCAGACTCGCGTTGATCGTCTTCAGGCCGATGACCGAACGCGTGTCGGTGGTAAGCGCGCCCGGCATGGCCAGGCAGCGGGCGGAGGAGCCGTCGGGCGTGGTCCAGCCGAGGTATGCCTCCTCGGGAAGGATCGACTTGCCCTCGCTGTGAAGGACCAGTGCTTCGGAGACCGCCTCGACGATGTCGACGCTTCGGGCGGCTTCGATGACATCGGCTCGGGTCATGTAGCGGAACGTGCTGTCGGGGTACTGCTCGAAATCCACGGAAATCTCCTGAGATCCTGCTGGACGGGAAGGGGGTGACCGCCCAGGGGCGGGGTTCGGTCAGGGCAGGTAGTGGTGCTCGGGGTGTGGGTGGCTGAGGAAGTCGTGGTGGGAGATCTCCCAGCCGTAGGCGCCGGCGTGGGTGAAGACCACGACGTCCCCGGGGCGGGCCCGTTCCACGGGTACGTCGCGGGCCAGGACGTCCTTGGGTGTGCACAGCTCCCCGACGACGGTGACGGGCTTGTCGTGGGTCTCGGGACGTGGCGTGGGCAGGTGCCACGAGTCGGTTTCGACCAGGGTGAAGGGATGGCTGTGCTGCCAGGAGGAGGGAAGCCGGAACTGGTGCGTGCCTCCCCGCACGATCAGGTACGTGGTCCCGTGGTTGTTCTTCACGTCGAGGATCTCGGTGGCGTAGTAGCCGCATGTTGCCGTCAGGAAGCGACCACACTCGAAGTCGATCTCTCGCCAGTGCTCGGGGAAGGTGTCCGCCACCAGGATGCCGAGGCCGTCGGTGAACTGTTCCCAGTCGAACTGGGCGTCCAGATCTCCGTAGTTGATGCCGATGCCGCCGCCGACGTTGAGGACTTCGCACGTGACGTCGAACTCGCGCTCCCACCCCTCGACCTTGCGTCGGTAGAGGTCGAGCATCTCCAGGTGCGCTTTCGGGGAAAGGTTGTTGGAGAGCGAGTGGAGGTGGAAGCCGATCAGGCGGATGCCGGCGGAGTCCTTGGCGAGCTTGACCGCGGAGGGCAGGGCCGCTTCGTCGATACCGAACTGGGTGGGTCTGCCGGCCATCGCCAGGGTCGCGGAGGGGAACGGGCCGCGGAGGTTGACCCTGAGCAGGATGTCGCAGTCGCGGCCTTTCTCCGTGGCGATCGCGGACACCCGGTGCAGTTCGAGTTCGCTCTCCACGTGCAGCCGCGTCACGCCGGCGTCGAGGGCCTGTGCGATCTCCTGCTCGGTCTTGGCCGGGCCACCGAAGATGACGGGGATGTCGCTGTCGACGGCCCGAGCCTTGGCCACCTCGCCACCTGAAGCCACCTCGAAGCCCGCCACCAATGGGGCCAGTGCCTCCAGTACGGGGAACTGGCTATTGGCTTTCATCGCGTAGAACATGCGGCAGCGTCCGGGCAGGAGCGCCGTCACACGGGTGACGTGGGCGCGCAGGGCGTCCAGGTCGTAGGCGAAGAAACAAGCGGGTTCGGAGCGTGTGCCGCTCTCCTTGGCCAGCCGTACGACGGAGTCGGGAAGGGTCATCGGGAGTTCTCCCATCGGGTCGCGGCGGTGCGGTGGGCCTCAAGGTGGGCGGAGAGTGCGCGGAAGGCCAGGCCCCGCTCCTCTCCCAGAACGAACGCCCGGACGCCGGCGCGCGCCCATGTTGTGTGGTCTTCCTCGGCCCGCGGGATGGCGCAGAACGGGACGCCGGCCTCGTCGCAGGCGGCGTGGATCTTCTCGATGGCTTCGCGCACCGTCGGATGCCGTGTCTGCCAGGGCACCCCGTACGACTGGGAGAGGTCGGCCGCGCCTTCCAGAATGAGGTCGAGACCGCTGGTGAGGATCTCGGGGAGGTTGTCGACGCCCTCGGCGTCCTCGATCATGCCGATGACCATCGTTTGCTCGTTGGCCTTGCCGAGATAGTCGGCCAGGCTGATCCGCCCGAAGCCCGGCACGCGTCCGCCGTTGAGGCTGCGCATCCCCTCAGGCGCGTACTTGGCGGCCCGGATCGCGGCGGCGGCGTCGGCTCGGGTGCGTACGTGTGGGACGACGATGCCCATGGCTCCGGCGTCGAGGGCTTTGAGGATGAGGCCCGGTGCGGCTTCGGGGACGCGGACGAAAGGGGTGAGGTCGACGGCCTCGGCCGCCCTGATCAGGTGCTCCAGCTGCTGTGGGTCGACAAGGGCGTGTTCGCTGTCGAGGATCACGAAGTCGTATCCCGCGCAGCCGATCATCTCGACCAGTGTGGGCTCGGGGATGGAGCAGAACAGCCCGTAGACGGAGGTTCCGGCCGCGAGTTTCGCCTTGACGGCGTTGGGGCGGAGCACGGCTCAGGCCTCCTGTGCCGCACGCGGTTCGTGCAGCGGGTTGGGGACGCTGTGGAGACGCAGTTCGGTGTCCGGCAGCAGGCGGCGGGCTGTGAGCTGTTCGACGTCGAGCTGAGGCTTGGCCACGTCAAACAGTGCGAACCTGTCGGCCAGTTCCGGGAACTTCGCCTGGTAGGCGGTGATCGTGGCCCGGACCTCGCTCCAGAAATCCTTCTCGGCGTAGTCGTAGACGTCTTCCAGGAACATGGCCAGTTCGCCGAGGTTGATGAAGAAGAAGGCGTCCAGGAAGAAGTCCACCACCAGGTCGAGGTCGTCCGTCTCCACGAAGGAATTGCGGTTCGCGTGGTAGCCGGGGGTGGAAGCCAGCTCGGGGGAGGTGGCCGGATCGGCCAGGTGTGCGCGGGAGAACCGGACACCGTCGTGGAAGTCCCGCAGGACGACCCGCGTGGGGCGGCCCTGGTCATGGACGAGGGCCATGTTCTGGGCGTGCGACTCGACGGCGATGCCGTGCCCCTGCAGGAAGTGCGTCAAGGGCGTGACGCTGACCTGGAGCAGCTGTTTGACCCACTCGCGGATTCCCCAACGGCGAACCCATGGATCGATCAGCGGTGTGCCGTCGACCTCACGGGCGATGAGCCCGGTGTACGGCACTGCTCTCTCGCCCGGGTCGAGCCGGCCGTCCAGGGTCTCGCGCCAGATGCAGCCGAGCCTGCCGTAAGTCCGCTCCCGTACGAGTTCGGAGACCGGTTCGGGGGCGACCGCGACGCCGCGTACCTCGCCGAGCAGGATGACCCGCAGGTCGTCCCGGAGGTAGGGGTCCGAGGCGACGATCCCGTGCAGCCAGTCCGAGACGGCGGGAGCGTTGGTGACCGTGTGGGGGGCCAGGCCTCTGCTGGTGGAGGTGTTGAGGATGGAGAGCGACAGCTTCATGTAGTCGCGATGCGGAGCCTCTTGGCAGGCCATGGTGCGGATGGACTGCTGGGCGAGGTGAGCGTGGGGGTCCGTACCGAGAGCGACGATCTTCCGGTCGCGGATGTGCTCGGCGAAGGGGACGGCGATCGCCTCGCGCCACTGCCACGGGTGCACGGGCAGCAGCTCGTACTCCTCGGGATGAAGGACTGCCCGGTCCAGCTCCTGCTGGAAGACGTCCCACGCCGGTCCGAGCTGGCCGCGCAGATACGCCCCGTCGAGGGTGCTGGACGCGGCGGTGGTGATCAGGCTGCGGTGCGCGGCGATCCACAGAGGCCGTACGGGCCGGGCGAACTCCGGCCCGAAGGCGAGATGGTCCTCCAGGTCGAATCCGACCCGGGACTTGTAGGCGGGGTGATACGGATGTCCGTCCATCACCATGCCTTCCAGCACGTCGTAGTCGGCATCGGCCAGACGCCCGTCCTGTTCCTCCCGGGCGCACTGGGCGATGGTGTCCTTCACGAGCGTCTCCTCCAGCTCACGGGAGAAGCCTTCGATGCGCTCGTCCGTGGCCCCACCGAGGTGCTCGCGGATCTCGGTGAGGAAGCCGGTCAGGGAGACAGCCTCGCCCTCCCCTTCTTCCGAGACGCGCCGGAGGGGATCACGGCCGATCCTGGTGCGGGCGAAACCGTGGGCCGGCTGACGGGGGGTGAAGACGTAGCGCACCGCCCGACCTTGGGAGTCGACGCCGTCGACCGCGGAGCGGCCATCCGCCTCGGAGCGTGCTGTGAGAACACCTTCGTACAGCAGCGATTCGAGAAGCTGGCGGAATATCCTGCGGCGCACCGTGTGCAGGTGCTGGGAGCGCAGTGCGCGCTGCATCAGGGCGAGGTCGGGGCTGAGGGTCTGGATCACCGGGCCACCTTGTGGATCGGATTGGGCAGGAGGACGTAGGACGGGTGCTCGCTGCTTTTGGCGAGGCGGCTGGAGAGATTGGCCTTGGCCGGGAGTGTGTCCGCCGCCGCGAGGGCCTTGGCGTATTTGCCCGGCCGGGCCGCGAGGACGCGGCGGGCCACGGACCACAGACGGATCTCGTCATGGCCGGTGTAATACCCGAGGACGTGCACCAGGTGGCCGAAGTGATTGGTGACGGCGTAGTACTGAAGCCGGTGCCATGCCTCATCGTGGCTGTACAGCAGAGCGCTGCGAGGGTCCAGGGCCCGACCGGCGGGGGTCTGCCCGCGGTTCTCGCGACTCAGGCTCACGCCTTCCATGTCCCGTACGTAGAAGTGGGTCGGCCGACCCTGGTCGAAGTGGACCAGGGAGTTCTGTACGTGCGCCTCGAAACTGATGCCGGTGCTGCCGAAGACGTTGAGCAGCGGGACCAGAGAAATCTCCAGGTACTGGGCCAGCCACTGGGCCACGCCATCGAAAGGCAGTGGCCCAGTGGGCACCCCGCAGGCTTCGCGGACGTGATCGATGAGTTGGGGCTCAGCCCCGTCCGGCCCCGCTTCCAGCAGGCCGGCCACGACCTGAGGTGTCTTGTCGTCAGATGCGAAGGGGTTCTCCCTGAAGAGGACCGTGGTGTCCGCGGCCAGCCCCGCGTCGGCGAGGCCCAGCGCCCCTGTCTCGATCAGCACGTGGAAACCCGGGTGGTCCCACCCGGGTCGGCACCCGGCCACCACCGCGCTGGCGTCCAGAGCTCGCTGTATCTGGTCGACCGGATTGTTCCGCACGAAGTTGGTGATGCGGACGTGCAGGGGGAGCTTCCACGCGGTCGTGAAGTCGGGGTCGCACACCGTACGTACGGAAGAGGTGGGATAGACATCCGGGCCGAGCGGGCCGAGATCGGTGATGTGGTCGGCTTCCACCAACGCGAGGAACCGAGGCTGCCGCAGCAGGTAGGCGGCCTGCCACGGGTGCACCGGCAGCAGGGTGCCTTCGTCGACCCCGCCTCCCGAAGCCGTCCGTGCCTGAGCCGCCACCTCGGTGCGCAGCCACTCGCCATCGGCGACTCGGTGGGACCGAAGCAGGTGTGGGGCGACGGCGAAGTAGTGGAGCGCGAATTCCGCGCCCAGCTCCGGTGCGTAAGCATCCAGTTCGGCGTCATCGAAGCCTTCTGCGCTCTTCGGTGTGGGATGCAGCGGGTGGCCCATGAGCAAGGACTGCTCCGCGTAGCGCGTCAGTGCACGCGACTGGTGGGGGGCGGACCGGGGCCTGCGTCCGCGTCCGCGTTCCAGGTAACGCGCGGTGCTCTCAACGCTGTTGTCTACCTGGGCGGAGAGCTCTGTCCGCGTTTCGATGTCGGTGCCGAGCAGGGACGACAGCTCACCCAGGAGGACGTCGGTGAGGAGGCGGTGGTCCACCGGACGCGTCCAGGTCCCCACCGCGTCGGTGAGCCGGAGTTCGGGTCCGAAGACGTGGTGCCCCATCGGCGACCAGTGCAGGATACTGCCAGTCAGCACGTGGCCCGAGGACGACAGGAGTACGCGGAACTCTTTCTCGCCGGCCACCCTCGGGTCTCGGATCCCCGTCTCGGAGAGAAACGAGTTGAGAAGGCGCTGCGTGGAGGCCGCCTCGGCCTGGCCCCGAGCGTTCGACCGGACCGATGAGGCCTCGGAGTGCTCGTGGGTACGGGTCTGGGTCATCGGATGCTTCTCCCCGCGCGGTCTGACATGTGGTCCTTCTTCTACGGGTGGGATCGGCCGGCGGGTTCGGGGTCCGAGCCGACCGGAGCGCCGTCCCTACGTGACGGCAGAGGTGAGGGGGTGGAGCGCCATGGCCGGGGGCGTGCCGCGGCCAGCGCGGCTGCGCCGACGAAGAGCAGACCCAGGCCGCAGAACTGCCACACGGGGTGCCCGAGCCCGGCGACCGCCGCTCCGAGCAGGGGACCGAGGACTTGTCCGAGGCCCAGCACGCTCATCGTCAGGGCGAGGCAGGTGCCCCGGCCCGCGAAGGGCGTGCCCCTGCTGACCAGGTGCTGGATGGACGGCAGGAGCGCTGCGAAGCAGAAGCCCTGCAGCAGCCGGAGCGGAGTCAGCCACCCGGGTTCCCCGGGCACGGCCTGCAAGGCGACAGCCAGGCCGCACCCCAGTGCGGCCAAAGCGAAGTTTCGCCGCGGGCTGCCGCGATCGTTGCGGCGCCCCCACCAGATGCCGCCGACGAGGGTGGCGGCCCAGGTGACCGCCTGGAGCACGCCCACCCACAGTGTCGCGGTACGCACCGAGTCGGTGATCTCCGCGACGCGTGGAGCGAAGATCACGACGAGCGCGTACACGCCGGCCTGGGCCGCCAGCCCACCCACGAGCATGCGCCTGAGGTAACGGTCCTTCCAGAGGAGCCGTGCGCTGCCGCGGACGGAGAGCTCTACCGGAGCCTTCTCGCCCTTGCTGCTCGGCGTGGTGGCCTCACGAAGGGCGAACAGCGACAGCAGTGCCGACAGGACCATGAGCGTGGCCACGCAGACGAAGAGCACATCGAAGCCGAAGCCCACCGCCACCGCGCTGCCCACGAGTGGACCGGCGAGTGACCCGGCCGCCGTGGCACTCATCAGTCCGCCGAACGTGCGGCCCTGATGTTCTTCGCGCGCCATGGTGCTGGCGAAGGCCGCGTTGGCGGACACCACGCCGCCGAACAGGCCCTGGACGAAGCGGAACACGACGAACTGGGCGGCCGTCTCTGCCCAGGCCATGAGCCCGAGGGCCACAGCGAGCCCCAGCTGGGCTCGTACGACCATGGACTTGCGCCCGTATCGGTCTCCGATCCGTCCCCACAGGGGACCGCTGACGATCTGGGCCGCGGCGGGTGCCGCGAGAGCAAGGCTGGTCCACCAGGGCACAGCCGCTGTCGGAACGCCAAGACCGGCGAGATAGAACGGAAGGACCGGGACCACCGTCGTGAGGCCGCCCACGGCGACGAACTGCCCGAACCACAGCACGGCGAAGGCCTGGCGGTTCTCCTTCGCCCCCGCTGCCGGGCCGGTCACCTGAACTCCCCTGTTTCAATTAGAGGGTTGGGGACCAACCCGGAACCGGCCGGCATGCTGACGTCGCCTCGCGGTGCCTGCTGGAGCAGCGGTCCCAAGATCTGCCGGGAGGGCCAGGTCCGCGACCTCAGCACTTCGCGCTCGACCGTCTCGGCCAGGGCGGACGGCAGGTCCAGTTCGTCCAAGGCGGCGCGCACACCGGTATCGAGAGCACGCCAGAAGGCAGCCTCGGGGACGCCCGACCACCGGGTGAGGGCGTCCGCGATCCCGAACAGGTTCACCTGGAATCCCAGCGTCTGGAGATAGCCGAGCAGCGCCTCGGGGGTGGGCAGGCTGAGGCTCTGCGGGGCGCCCGGCTTGAGGCAGTATCCGGGTTCGGGGATCCCGGCCTCGGTCATCGACGCCGGGTGCAGGCGCAGCGCGTCGTGGTCGCGTAGTACGAAGCCTTCCGTGCCCTTCGCGGTGAACACGGCCAGGACGTTCTGCCCGTGCAACTCCGGTAGGACCCCGTAGCGCAGGAAGGACAGCCCCATCCTGCAGAAGGCTCCCGCGATGTCGGCGAAGAGGGCCAAGGCCCACTCCTTGCGGTCTCCGTCGGCCAGACCGAGCTCGGCGAAGGAGCCGGCCAGAACGTCCCACTCGTGGGATGCCAGGGCGCCCATCGGCATGACCAGCCGCGTGGGGTCCGACAGAAGACCTTCGGGGAACCGGCGGAGCTGGGCGGCGAGGTGCCCCGGACGGTCCGCGAACTCGTCCTCACCGGAAGGAAGTTGCCAACCTGACCAGACGCTTTCGTCACAGACCCGCACGAGGCGGCCGAGCACGGTGTCGCCCTCGATCACTCGTGTCATGGTCCGCTGCGCGCGGTCGCTGTTGTCGAGGTAGCGCGGAGGGAGCAGCCGGGTGGCACCCAGCGTGCTCACTCCCAGCGGGAGCTTCAGGTGTACGCGGGTCTCAGGGACGGTGACCAGAGTCCGCAGGGAGGCCGTGGGCAGGAACTGTCCCACGGCACCTTCCAAGGCCACCACTTCACCGGACGCGAACTCCTCCGAGAACCGGTCGGGCAGGACATGGACCGCCTGCCACGGGTGTACGGGCAACGGCTGATAGTCCACGGAAAGGACGCCGGCCCGTTCCATCATGCCGAGCAGCCGCTCCTGACCGACGGCATCGACAAGCCCTTCGTGCAGCCGGTCGGAGCCGACGCCCGCACCCGTACGAAGGCGATCCCGGCGGACAGCGACCCAGCTCACCGCGACCGGGTCCCGGCGCATCGGGCCGAACTCCGCATGCTCAGCCGCCGTCCAGCCCGAACTCGCCCGGGCGGTGGGGTGGAAGGGCCGATCACGGGTGGCGGCAAGCCGTTCACCGGCCAGCAGCCCGCCCGGCGTCGGAGCGGGACGCCCGGACTCGTGATGGGCCCGCAGACTGATCTCCGCGTGCTCCACGGACGCCCGCAGATCCGCGATCGTGCGCGGGCCCCCGGCGGGTGTCGAGTCACCGGATGCCCCGTCCCCGTTCAGGATGGCATCGAGCAGCTGATCGGGCTCGGTGAACGGCTGTGGTTCGCCCTGCTCCCGCTGACACCACAGGGGCGATCGGGAGAGACGCACGGGCTGAAGGGCCGCGGCCGACAGCCCGCGGAACCACACCTGGAGCGAACCCTCGTCGGCGCAGTACCAGTCCTCGCCGTCCCGCAGGTCCTCCCGCTCCGCCGGCGGAGCGGGAGGAGTACCCCGCCGCAGCCGGGCGAAGCCCGCCAACTTCTCCTGGATGAAAGCATCGACGAGGTCGCGCATGACAAGGTCGGATGCGGTCCGACGCCACTGCATCAACAAACTCCGGGACTCCGTGAGGATGTGGTGCTTCTCGGTAGGTACCTGCGGGGCTGCCACGTCGTCAGATGCCCGACCGAAGGTCACGCTGCTTGTTCAGCCAGGTGTCGTCGTAGATGAGGTCCATGTAGCGGTCACCGCGGTCCGGGAAGAGCGCCACCGCACGGCAGGGACGCTGGAGGTCCTTCAGCCGCCTGCGCATCGCGGCGACTACCGATCCCGTGGAACCACCGGCGAATATGCCTTCAGTGGCGAGGAGTTCGCGACAGGCGAGTGCCGCTTCCACATCGTCCACGTGCACCACTTCGTCGATCTCGTCCCTCTGCAGGAGTTCCGGTACGCGACTGGATCCGATTCCCGGGATCTCACGCCGACCGGGAGGGGTACCGAAGATGACGGAGCCGACCGCGTCGACAGCTATGACGCGGACCGAAGGGAAAGTCTCCCTCAGCTTCCGCGAGCATCCGAGAATGCTCCCGCTCGTACTCACAGCGGCGAAGAAATAGTCCGGCGGACGAACCAGCTGCTGGGAGATCTCCGTTCCGGAGCCATGGTAGTGCGCAAGCCAGTTCCGCTCGTTCGCGTACTGGTTGATCCACAGGGAGTTCGGAGTGGAGACCACAAGTTCCCGCACACGGCGAAGCCGCGTATGAAGGTACCCGCCCGACTCGTCCACCGTGTTGACGAGCTCCACGTTGGCTCCCAGGCTGCGCAGCAGCAGCACGTTGGCCTGTGTGGTCTTCGGGTCCACGACACAGGTGAAGCTGAGGCCGTAGAGCCGAGCCGCGATGGCCAGGGCGATACCGAAGTTACCGGAACTGGACTCGATGACATGAGCGTTGGCCGGAATTGAGCCGTCGGCGAGTCCGCGCTCCATGATGAACTGCGCGGGACGGTCCTTCATGCTGCCGCCCGGATTCATGAGTTCGAGTTTGGCGAGGACCTCGATCTCGGGATCCGGGAAAAGGCGGTCGAGGGAGACGAGAGGAGTGTTGCCGACGCAATCCAAAATGGAACTGCGGATATCCTCGACGATGACTGAATCGGTGGGGAACAAAAGAGATCATCCTTGCGGGTGGGGTGACGTCTCTTGGTCGGGTACTCAGGGCGTTGCACCGCGAGCGCGGCAATAGGAGGCACTCAAGGGGGAAGGGAAGTGCGCGGCCGCAGCGGCCAGTTCAGCATGGGAAGGCTAACCTAACCTAACCACCGAGCCAACTGGCCCTTTACGTCACATTGGCCGACATGCACCCATTTGCGGATGCAACCCTAAGGAGTGGGTGATGTTCCTCATGCCTGCTGGGAGGCGCCTACGGCACCAGGGGTGCGACACGGGGCGGTCGGCAGTCACTCACCGGTAAGGGCCGCACGGTCGACCGGCTCGCCGGTGTGGAGTCGCCCGGGACCCGCAGAGCTCAAGCTGCTCCATCACACCAGCCGATGACGAGAATGTTCGGGGTCACCGCGATGGAGAGGGAGGTCGGCGGATTGGGCGGCTGCGTGTCATGTCCACCGAGGGCCATCTGCGTTCCGCGATGACCGACGGGTCCCGGATGCCCGCCGGCCAATCCAGCGGTCAGGGGCGGGCCGGGTCGACGTCGAACTGCTCTGCGAGGTCGTCCAGCATGACGTGCGCACCCTGCAGGCTGACGGAGGTGATCCAGGAGGTGTCGTCCACATCGATGGTCTCCCCCTTCAGGGCGCCCCACAGCGGATTCGCCTGGAACCGCTTCTTGGGATTCTCCTTGTTCTCCTGAGGGTTGGTGTAGGTGGCGACGAAGATCCGATCGGCGTCGAGCTTGCTGATCTCTTCCTGGCTGAGGTCGATCTTGATGCTGTCCTTGACGTCCGGCTGGCCCTCGGCGCGCTTCAGGCCGGTGTCGGCGAAGACGCTTCCGGGGAACGACGCGCTGCTGTAGAGGCGCACGGTGGACTCGCCCTCGGTGAAGCGCGCGAGCGTGACCGAGGTGTCGGTTCCGTGCTTCTTCTTGATGGCGGCCCCGATCTTCGCGGCGCGCTCCTCGTAGGTGTTGATCTTGTCTTCGGCCACCTTCTCCTTGCCGAACGCCTTGCCCAGGAGGCGGATGTTGTCCTTCCAAGTGAGCCCGGTCGACTCGCTGAAGACCGTAGGTGCGACGTTGCTGAGCTCGTCGTAGATCTTCTCGTGCCGGATCTTCGCAGAGACGATGACGTCGGGCTTGGCGTCGTAGAGCTTCTCGACGTCCGGGCTGTCCTGCTCGCCGACGATCTTCGCGTCAGCGGCGAACTTCTTGTCCTCGGCGGGGAGGTAGTCCGGCAACTGCTCGGAGGCCGCGGGGTAACGGGTGGCACCCACGACCTTGATCCCGAGGGCGACGGCCGCGTCCACGTAGGACGAGTCGAGTGCGGCCACCGTCTTCGGCTTGTTCTCGATGGTCGTCTTGCCCATCGCGTGCGTGATGGTACGCGGGTATCCCCCCGCCTTCGGGTCCGCCTGCTTCTCGCTGTCGTCGGCATCACCTCCCGAGCAGGCTGTGAGTGCCAAGAGGGAGGCGAATGCGAGCACGGTGGACACACGTCGACCGAGCGCAAGGGTGGCGAGCGACATCGATGGTCCCAACTGTAAAGTGAGGCTTACCTAAGACAGCCTAGGATGCTTCTCGCACCGATCCAACCGATCGAGGTGTACAGCATGTTGAGGGGAGCCCCAGGTGACCGCGCTCGCGGAGCACGGCAGTAAGCCCCGGTCCGAGGCGCCCAGTGAGAGCGCCCGGCGTCATCGGCGCCGCAGGCGGGCACTCTGGCTGCTCGCCCTTGCTCTGCTTCTGGTCTGCGCTGCGAGCATCATGCTGGGTACGAAGCCGATCGCTCCGGGGACCGTGTGGCAGGCCCTCACAGATCCGGCACGGGTCGAGGACCACATCATCGTCCGCTCCCTGCGATTGCCGCGCACGCTGTTGGGCCTCTGCGTCGGTCTGGCCCTCGGCGTAGCGGGTTCACTCATCCAGGCCCATACCAGGAACCCGCTCGCCGACCCTGGTCTGCTCGGCGTCAATCAAGGAGCCGCCTTCGCCGTCGTCACCGCCGTCGTCGTCCTCAACGTCCAGAGCCTTTACGGCTACATCTGGTTCGGGTTCGCCGGGGCGCTGCTCGCCAGCTGCGTCGTCTTCACGCTCGGCAGTATCGGCGGCTCCGGCTCCACACCGATCACCCTCACCCTGGCCGGAGCGGCGGTGAGCGCCCTCCTCAACGGTCTGATCGCGGCGATCGTTCTTGGAAACCGGCAAGGCATGGAGACCTACCGCTTCTGGCACGTCGGGTCCATCGCCAGTCGCGACTACGCGGTCCTCGGCCAGGTGCTGCCGTTCATCGGCACAGGGCTGATCCTTGCGCTCGCCAGCGCTCCTGGAATGAACGCGCTCGCCCTGGGGACCGACGTGGCCAAAGCGCTCGGACAGAACGTCCGACGCACCCGGGTCGTCGGCATCCTGGCCATCACGCTGCTCACCGGAGCCGCGGTGGGAGCCTGCGGGCCGATCGCCTTCCTCGGGCTTCTCGCACCGCACTTGGCCCGTATGCTCACGGGCCCCGACTACCGGTGGCTCGTGCCGTGCGCTGCTCTGACCGGCGGGGTGCTGATCCTCACGGCTGATGTACTGAGCCGGGTGATCTCCGGCGACACGTTCGAGGTCGGAGTCATGATCGCGATCATCGGGGCGCCTGTCTTCGTGTACATGGTGCACCGCAAGGGGGTCGTCCGCATATGAGTCGCATCGCTTTGAGTAAGTCCTCGATCCCCGGTCGCCGGGCGATCGCGTCGGGGCCGGTCGGCTGGAGCTTCCGACTCCGCTCTCTGGTCGTGCCCGTGGTCGCGGCCGCTCTGCTCATCGTCATGGCCTCGCTGAACATCGGTCTCGGGTCCTCGTACATCAGCGTCCCCGACGTACTCGACACCCTGACCGGCGGAGGAGACGCGCGGACCCAGGGGATCATCTTCGATCTCCGGCTCCCCCGCACGCTCAGCGGAATTCTCGTCGGTGGCGCGCTCGGTCTCGCCGGGGCCATCTTCCAGTCCATCGCCCGCAACCCCCTTGCCAGCCCCGACGTCCTTGGCATCACCTGGGGCGCGGGGGTCGGCGCAGTCGGCGCCATCGTCATCGGCGGCAACCTCGCCTCCCTGGGTGTACCGCTCGGCGGGCTGGTGGGAGGGCTCACCGCCGGCGCGCTGCTCTACCTCTTGTCCTGGCGCAAAGGCATCGACGGCTACCGCATGGTGCTGATCGGCATCGGCATCTCCGCCGTCGGATACAACATCGTCTACTGGCTCCTGACCGTCGGTGACGTCGACTCCGCAACGCGTGCCACCACCTGGATCGTGGGCAACCTCAGTGACGTCGGCTGGGAGTCCGTCGGGCCGGTCCTGACCGCGCTGGCCCTACTGGTACCGATCACCCTTGTCTGCTCCCGCATGCTGAGCACACTCCAGTTCGGGGATGACACGGCACGCGGGCTCGGGCTCAGGGTCGACGCCTCCAGAGGTATCCTCCTGCTGCTCGCCGCGCTGTTGGCATCGGTGGCGACAGCGGCGGCCGGGCCGATCACCTTCGTTGCACTGGCGACGCCGCAGATCGCCCTGCGTCTGGTCCGTGCCTCCCAGCCACCACTGCTCAGCTCCCTCGTGATCGGCGCGCTGCTCACCGTCAGCGCGGACTTCGCCGTACGAGTGGCCCCCGGTGCCACCGACCTTCCGGTCGGAGTGCTGACCGCGATCCTGGGCGCTCCTTATCTGATCTTCCTGTTCGTCCGTAACCGCCGAAAGGAAACCGCGTGACCCTGCGAGCAGAGAGCGTCCAACTCGGTTACGGGGAACGCCTCGTAGTCGACAAGCTTGATCTGGACATACCCGAGGGCACGGTCACCTCGATCATCGGCCCGAACGGATGCGGCAAGTCCACCCTGCTCCGGTCCATGGCACGGCTGCTGGCACCCAGCAGCGGCAGTATCTTGCTGGACGGCAAGCACATCGAGAAGCTTCCCTCCCGTGAAGTGGCACGGCGGGTCGGAATCCTGCCTCAGACTCCACTCGCCCCCGAAGGGCTGTCGGTCGCGGAGCTGGTCGCGAGAGGCCGCTACCCTCACCAGCGCTGGTACCGCCAATGGTCCCCGGCCGATGACGACGCCGTCCAGGACGCCCTCGCTCTCACCGGTATGGACGAGCACGCGGGGCGGGTCGTCGACGAACTCTCAGGCGGTCAACGCCAGAGGGCCTGGATCGCCATGACCCTGGCACAGGGGACGGGTATCCTGCTCCTGGACGAGCCGATCACCTACCTCGACCTCGCCCATCAGGTCGAGGTCCTCGATCTGATCCACCGTCTGCACATCGAGCGGGGCACCACCGTGGTGATGGTGCTGCACGACCTGAACCTCGCCGCACGCTACGCGGACACGCTCGTCGCCATGCGCGACGGCCAGATCCTCGCGAAGGGGGTTCCGGCCCAGGTGCTCACGGAGGACAGGCTGAAAGACATCTTCGGGCTGTCGGCCAAGGTCCTTGAGGATCCGGTTTCCGGCACACCGCTCGTCGTGCCTGTCAGTGCACACCTCAACTCCCTCCAACCCAGCGGCTGATCATCTCGGGATGCGGGTGCCTCGACCCACAGCCTTCGATCCGTCACGCCTCGGGAACGTGAGTGAGAGTCCAGTGCTCTTCGCATTCCGGACCGAGGGCGCCGGACACACCCGGCGGATCGGAACGCTTAGGCTTGGCTAACCTAATACAGATGCCAGCGTTGGTGCTTGCCGCAAGGCGCTGCTCAACCTCGGACGACCCCGCCGTTGCAGGAGCGCTACGGGTTCGCGGTGGATCCCGGCCTCGGACTCTGCCTGCGCCGAGGGGAAGCCTTCGGCCGGCGGCCCACGTGGGACAGCGAGGAAGGCCGTACTTCCCCAAGGGCGGCAAGACGCGCACGGTACCGCTGCCTCCCCATCCCGCCGCCCGAGCCCGTGACACTTACGCCGTTTCCCCACTACCTCGTGCAGGCTGTGAGGATGCCGGGCGCGAGCACGCGTCTCCCGGCGGGAGACGGCCGAGCGCCCCGTGGCCGACGGGCCGGTCCCCGGCTGGAGTCTGGGCAACTCCCTTCTCCTCAGGCACACTTGACCCTTGGAAGCGCTCCCGGATACTTTCGGCACGCCCGGCTCGCGCACACGCGTCCGTACCCCCTGTGGGGCCGTTCGGAGGGGTCATGAGGACAGCCATGGACGTACCCTCCGCGTTACCACCCTGCCCGCCCGCAGGACGCGGTCCGCGCGCCGGAAAGGCAGACACGTGAACAATCTGCACAATCTGCACAAACGGCGCCCCGGTGAGCGGCAGTTCCACCGGATGCTCGCGGCGGCGGGCGTCGATCCCGGCCTGGTGCGCTCGCGCACCGAGCTGGAGGACGCGACCTTCAACACGGTCTACCGCGTCCGCCTGAGCGAGGACGCGCCGAGGTACAGCGGTCTGGTACTCAAGATCGCGCCCGATCCGGCGCAGCCGACGCTGAGCTACGAGCGCGGCATCATGCGGACCGAGGGCCTGTTCTACGCGGCCGCGGCGGGCCGGGCGCCGGTGCCCGAGGTGGTGTACGCGGACTTCTCCCGCGAGCTGATCGACACCGACTTCCTGGTGCTGACCGACCTGCCCGGCGCCAACTGGTCCGCCACGCGGGAGCGGATCGGGGACGACGAGCGGGCGGGACTCCGCGGCGAGCTGGGCTCGCTGGTGGCGGCGCTGCACGAGGTGACGGGCCCGGCGTTCGGCTACCCGCAGACCGCGCAGCTCCCGGAAGCCGCGCGGGTCCTCCGGACCGCCGGGGCGCCGGAGGCCGCTTCCCTCGCCCCGCCGCCCGGTTGGCGCGCCGCGTTCCTCGCCATGGTGGACACGGTCCTGGCCGACGCGGCCGCATTCGGCGCGCCGCTGCCGGAGCCCGCCGAGCGGATCCGGGAGACGGTGCACGCCGCGGCGGATCCGCTCGACGCCGTGACCACGCCGGTCCTGGTCCACTTCGACCTCTGGGACGGCAACATCCTGGTCGACCGGGCCGCACCGGACGGGCCGCACCGGATCAGCGGCCTGATCGACGGCGAACGCGCCTTCTGGGGCGACCCGTTGGCGGAGCTGGTCTCGCTGGCCCTCTTCGAGGACATCGAGCGTGACGGGGCGTTCCTCGACGGATACCGGTCGGCCGGCGGCCGGGTCGACTTCGACGCCGAAACCCGGCGGCGGCTCGCCCTCTACCGCTGCTACCTCTATCTGATCATGCTGGTCGAGGTGGTGCCGAGAGGTTTCTCCGGCCCGGAGCAGGAGGCCAGGGACCGCCATGTGAGCGGGCTGCTGCGCGCCGAGCTGGCGGCCCTGGGCAGGGCCGGGCCGGCCTCCTGAGCGCGGAGCCGGATCGGGCTTCGCCCCCGCGCCACAACTGTTGGTTGTGCTGTTAGCTTGGCGGTCATGGAACTCACCGCCGTACGCACCTTCGTCGCCGCCGCGGAGGCGGGTCAGTTCCAGGAAGCCGCGGGCAGCCTGTCGATCACGCAGCAGGCCGTGTCCAAGCGCGTCGCCGCGCTGGAGAAGGAGCTCGGCGTACGGCTCTTCACCCGGGCGCCGCGCGGGGCCCGGCTCACGATCGACGGGCAGGCGTTCCTGCCGCACGCCCGCGCGCTGCTGCGGGCCGAGGAGCGGGCCGCCGCCTCCGTACGGCCGGGGCGCCGCCCCCTGCGCGTCGACGTGATCGGCCGGCGGGCCGCCACGGCGGGGCTGCTGCGCGACTTCCACGGCGCGCATCCCGGGACCGACCTCGATGTCATGACCCTGTACAGCGCCGAGGAGGCGTTCGCGGCGGTCCGCGACGGCACGATCGACGCGACGTTCCGCGCCGTCACCATGCCCGGACTGCCGCTCCCCGAAGGGGTCGAGGCGACCCCGGTCCTCGACGAGCCGCTCCAGCTCGTCACGGGGCCGGCCCATCCGTACGCCGCCGCCGACGCGGTCACCCCCGCCCAGCTCGCGGGCCGGCGGATCTGGATGCCCGCCAACCGGTCGGGAACGGAGTGGGCCGCCTACTACGACGAGCTCGCCGCCGCGTTCGGACTCACCGTCGACGCCATCGGCCCGGACTTCGGCGTCGAGGCGCTGCTGGACACGATCGCGAACTCCGCGACGCTGGGCACCTTCATGAGCGAGCGCACCCCCCTCGTCTGGCCCGCCGGCCACGATCTGCGGCGCATCCCCCTGCGCGATCCGACCCCGGTCTACCCGCACTGCCTGGTCCGGCGCACCGACAACCCGCACCCGGCCCTCACCGCACTCCGCGACCACCTCACCGCCGCCGCGCGCCCCCGCCTCACCGCGCCGGAGATCTGGACCCCGGCATGGGCCCTGCGCGCCGCCGGGCCGGGACGCCCGCAGCAGGGCAACTGACCCCGCGTACACCCCGGTTACCCCGACTTCCCCCGGAGTACGGCAACTTCGCCCGTGCCCCGGTCGTCTCTCCCGGTATGACGAAGAGAACCCGCGCCTACGCCCTCTCCGCCGCCCTGACCCTCGCCCTCGCCGCCCCGGGCCTCCCGGCGCTCTCCGCCGGAACGGCCGCCGCGGCCCCCGCGTCCGGCGCCGCGGCCGTCTCCCCGGCCGCGACCGGTGCCGAACTGCCCCGCCCCACCGGCCCGTACGGGGTCGGCCGGGACACCCTGCGCCTGGTGGACCAGGACCGCACCGATCCGTGGGTGCCGGAGTCGGGGCCGCGCCGGCTGCTGGTGTCGATGTACTACCCGGCCGCGCCGGGCACCGGCCGCCCGGCGCCGTATCTGACGGCCGACGAGGCCCGTGCCTTCCTGGTGAACAACGGTGTCACCGGCTCCCTCGCCGAGCCGATGAGCGCGACGCGGGTGCACTCCCGTCTGGACGCGCGGGCGCTGCCGGGGCGCTATCCGCTCGTCGTGCTCTCGCCCGGCTTCTCCCTCTCCCGGCTCACCCTCTCCCTGCTCGCGGAGGACCTGACCAGCCGCGGCTACGTCGTCGCGCTGGTGGACCACGCGTACGAGAGCTTCGGTACGAGCTGGCCCGACGGCTCCTTCACCTCCTGCGTCGCGTGCGAGGTACACGGCGAGGAGGGCAAGCCGGCCGTGGCCGACGTACGCTCCGCCGATGTCTCCTTCCTGCTGGACCGGCTGACCGGCGCACGGCCCGCGTGGGAGCGCGCCCGGCTGATCGACCGTTCCCGGATCGGCATGGCGGGGCACTCCATCGGCGGTGACTCCGCCGAGCAGACCATGTCCGACGACCCGCGCGTCCTGGCCGGGGTCAACATGGACGGCAGCTTCCACCGGAAGGAGCCCGGCGCCGGGGTCGCCGGGCGCCCGTTCCTGCTGCTGGGCACGGACAGCCTGCACCGTCCCGGCGGCGGGGACACGAGCTGGGACACCACCTGGGAGCGGCTGGACGGCTGGAAGCGCTGGCTGACGGTGGCCGGCTCGGCGCACGTCACCTCGTTCACGGATGTCTCGGCGGTGATCGACCAGCTCGGCATGGAGGACCCCACGGGGGCCACCCTCCCGCCGGACCGGGCGAACGCGATCGTCCGGGAGTACCTCGCCGCCTTCTTCGACCGCCACCTGCGCCACGTACCGCGTCCGCTGCTGGACGGGGAGTCCGCCGCCTACCCGGAGGTGGCCTTCCACCGCCCGTGAACCGGTAGTCCGGTGAACCGGTACGACGGTCACGCGGTGCGGTTGCGGCCCACGTAGACGTTCCGCGCCCGGTAGAAGGTGTCGCCGCCCGGCCCCGAGGAGCCCGAGGAGCCCTCCATCTGGAGGTTGATGATCAGCCAGAGCGGTTTGCCGACGAACCCGGCCCCCCGGTGGACCGCCTTCCAGGTGCCGTCGAGGTAGTAGTGGATGTCCACGTCCGTGGCGCTCACCTTGGTGATCCAGGCGCGGTACGTGTGCCAGGAGCCGGGCGAGGAGACGCCGACGATCGTGGTCGACACGTCCGAGGAGGTACGGAAGGTGTTGAACCAGTTGTCGGTGTTCCCCTTGAACTCCAGGATGTCGCTCTCCGGCGGCCAGCTGTTGACCCCGGTCAGCCAGAACGCGGGCCAGGTGCCCGCCCCGCTCGGGGCCTGGAACTCGCCCTTGACCTCGTAGTCGGGGAACTGGTCGGTCACCACGATCTGGTTCTTCGCGTGCACCGCGCCCGAGTGGTAGCGGATCGGCAGGTGCGGCGTCGAGCTGCTCGTGCCCTCGTCCCAGGTGATCCGGGTCGCCTGGAGGGTGAGTACGCCGGAGTTGAGATAGATGTGGTTGTGGTCGGTGGAACTGCCGTACATCCGGGCGCTGCCGTTGTGGTCGCTTCCCCAGGGGTACCGGTAGTTCCACTCCGCCTCGAAGGCGGCGTAGCTGCCGAAGGACCCGTTGATCACGTCCTCCCACGCGGCCGCCGCCCGCGCCGGGCGTGCCGTGCCCGGCGCGGCGGCGGCCTGCGCCGTACGGGGCAGAGCGGCGCCCAGCGCCATCGCCCCGCCGAGCGCCGCGGCCCCGCCGAGGAAGCTCCTGCGGGCGGCGCGGCCGCTGCGCCCGCGGCCGTCTCTGCTGTCTCTGCTGTCACTGCTGGCTCTGTCGTCTCTGCTGTCACTGCTGTCGTTGCCGTGCGACTCGCTCCGTGCAGGTACGTCCCGCATGACGTCTCCCAAGATGGGACAGAAAGCATCAGGACTCCACACATTCCCAAGGGGATCATCGGGCGTCAACGGGTGCGGCAGGCTCCCCCTCCCCGGTGACGGCGGCGACCCGGGCGGCGGTGTGATCACCCGTCATGGCGTAGGGACGGCCGACCATTCGGGGGAACGTCGGGGCGTAGAAGGCGTCGGATTCGTTCTCCGTCCCGGCCGACCCGTTCCCATGTCCTTTGTCCGGCCCGCGTGCTGTACGCCGAACTCACGCATGCCGCAAGTCCACCGCACCATCCGGAACACCAGCGAGGGGGGACACGATGACCCCGGGAGCCGACATCAAGACCGACCACACCGCCCGCGCCCGCGCCTGTGCCCGTGGGCCCGCCTCTGCCCCTGCCCCTGACTCAGACTCAGACTCTGCGCGTGACCGCGTCCGTCCCCGCGCCCCGTACGCCTGGGGAGCCGCGGCCCTGTGCGCCGCCTTCGCCCTGACGGGCTGCTCGCTGCTGGGCGCCGGAAGCTCCGACACGTCCGCGGACGACAAGGCCGTGCCCGCCACGGAGGCCGCCACCGTCCGCCCCGCGGTGCGCCCGGCGGCGCCCGTGCCCAGCGCGCTGGAGGGCGTCCACGTCAACGTCGAGGACGGAGCCGTGGTCGGGGTCGGGATGCCGGTGTCGCTCACCTTCGAGCAACCCGTACCCGCCGCCGAACGGGCCGCCGTAGAACGGGCCCTGACCGTCACCAGCAGGCCGCCCGTGACCGGCTCCTGGAGCTGGGTGAAGGACCGCCACCTCGACGACGGCCAGCGCCTCGACTACCGCCCGCGCACCTACTGGACCCCCGGCACGAAGGTCACCCTCCGCACGGGCCCGCGCGCCCGATCCGGCACGGGTTCCGGCCCGGCGAGCACGCTGAACCGGCGCTTCTCCGTCGGCCGGTCCCTCATCGCCACCGTCGACGTGCCCGGCCACTTCATGACGGTCGTGAAGGGCGGGGTCGCCACCCGGATCCCCATCACGGCCGGGGCGCCCGGCATGGAGACCTGGAACGGCGTCATGGTCGTCTCGGACAAGGAGCGCCGGGTGCTGATGGACTCCAGCACCGTCGGCTTCGGCGACGCGTACAAGGGCTACTACAACTACGCCGTCCATCTGACGTCCTCCGGCACCTATCTCCACGAGAACCCGCTGGCCGACGTCCACGCGGGGCGCGAGAACATCACGCACGGCTGCGTCGGTCTCCCCACGGACGGCACGGCGCGGCGCTTCTTCGAGGAGGTCATCCCCGGGGACGTCGTACAGGTCACGGGCTCGCCGGAGACGGTCGATCCGGGCAACGGTTACGGGGACTGGAACATCCCCTGGAGCCGGTGGCTGGCGGACAGCGCCCTGCGGTGACCGGGTTGCCCGGCGGCCGGGGCCCGGTCAGCGGGTACTGACCCAGTGCGGGTCCGGGACCACCGTCAGGACCGCCGAGACCAGCACGACCAGGGCCAGTACGGCCAGTTCGGCGCGGGCGGGGCGCGTGGGGTCGCCGCCCCCGCCCAGCCGGCGCCGGGCCGCCAGCGCCAGCGCGCACACCACCGCCACCAGGACGAGCTTGGCGATCAGAACCCGGCCGTACGCCGTCGTGAGGACGACATCGGCGGGGAGCCTGCGCAGGGCCGAGACCGTGCCGGTGGCGGCGAGCACGGCGAGCAGCCGGCCCGCGTGGCGGGCGTACCGGGCGAGCAGCTCCCCGGCCCCGCCCGGTACGCCGCGGCGGAGCCACATCGCCCGCAGTACGTACAGCAGCCCGCCGGTCCAGAGCGACGCCGCGGTGAGATGGACGACGGTGAGCGCGGCGCCCAGCAGCGGGGTGTACGGCTCGGGGTGGGCCCGCAGCGCCTCCGCGCCGACGACGGCGGCGAGCGGGGCGAGGGCGAGGACCGGGCGGGTCGAAGTGGCGCAGCCGGCGGCCAGCAGGAAGCCGTTGGCCATGACGAGCAGGAGGCGGCCGTCGGCGGTGCCGTACACCGTGGTGAGGTCGAGCCCGCTGACCCGGGCCAGCAGCACGATCTGCCCGGCCGAGGCGGCGGCCCCGGCGAGTGACGCGGCGACGGCCCAGCGGCGCGGCTCGGGGAAGGTCACGGGGGCGGTCACAGGAGCCGTCACGGGCGCGGTCCCGAGGACGCTCCCGGGGGCCGTACGGAGTGGTCCGGAGCGGGCGGTTCCGGTGCGGGCGAGCCGGCCGCCCGCGAGTTCGCCGAGGTGCACGGCGAGCGCGGCGAAGACCACCGCGCGCAGCACGGTGATGGCGCCCGCGCCGGGTATGCGCAGTTCCCCCGTGCCCCGGGCGGCGGCGCTCGCGCCCAGCAGCGCGACGAGCAGGGCCGTCAGCGTGCCGCCCGCGACGAGAGCCGCGGTGGTCAGCGTGGCTCGGCGGCCGGAACCGTGGGCGGTGTCGTCGACGGACGGACCAGGAAATATCACCTGCTCATCATCTCTACGGATCGCGCGGAGCGGCAACGCGACCGTCATCGTCGTGAAGCCGATGGTTTCAGCCGCGCCAGGGCTTGTAGTGGGGGTTGTCCTGGCACTGCGCCATGGTCTCGGTCTTCTTCGCCAGGTCCACCGGGCAGGCGCCGACGACGCGTTCCCGGGAGACGCCGCCGGGGAAGGCGACCTCGTCGCTCCCCACGGGCTGCCGGGGAGCGCCGAGGGTCCGGTCGACGTCGACGCCGCCGGGCGCGTCGATGTAGTAGTTGTAGACGGGCTTGTCCCCCACCGTGGACTTGTAGAGGTCGTGGTCGTAGCTGGCCGAGACGTACGGCGAGCCCTGCCCGGCCGCGGTGTGGCGACTCAGGTCGTACCGGCCGTCCAGCGGCGCGTCGGGGTGGAGGCCCTGTTCGAAGACGAGCTGCGGCGCCCGGCTGTCGGCGCGGTAGAGCTGACGGCAGTCGGTACGCCAGTACGGCGTCGGGGTGATCCGCGCGACCTCGACCCGGTGGTCCACGGCGGCGAACATCTTGTCCTCGACGAGCGGACACCGGTCGGCGGCCGGGGCCGGCTCGGCCCCCGGGGCCGCCGGTGCGCCTGGTGCGCCCGGGGCGGGCGGGGCGGGCGGTACGGATGGAGTGGGCGGAGTGGGCGGGGCGGGTTCGGCGGGTCTCACGGTGGCCGAGGGGGACGGTTCCGGTCCTGACACGGCCCCCGTGGCCGAGGCGGCGGGGATGAACACGGCGGCGACGGAGAGGGCGACGGCCGCGGCCCGCCGCCGCAGGCGAGAAGTGGTCATGGGGAGCACCCTCCACGCTCCGCGGCGGCGGGCCGTGGACCGTCACCCGGATTGGGGCGTGTTGCCGGGCGTGTTGCCGGGCCCGCCGCGGTCAGCGGAAGACGCCCGTGTGCCCGAGCGAGTAGCGGCCCGGCTGCGGGTAGACCGCGAGACCGTGCGGTCCGCCGCCGACCGGGATCCGGGCCAGCTCCTTGCCGCTGGTGGTGTCGATCGCGTACACCTCCGCGTTGTAACGCCCCGACAGCCAGAGAACCTTGCCGTCCGACGAGACGCCGCCCATGTCGGGGCTGCCGCCGCCGGGCAGGTGCCACTTCTTCGTCAGCTTGTCCTGCTTGAAGTCGAAGACGGAGATGGAGCCCTCGCCCCGGTTGGAGATGTACATCTCGCGGGAGTTCCGGCTCACGTAGAGACCGTGCGTGCCCTTGCCGGTGGGCAGCAGCTTCGGGGTGGAGAACTTCTTCCCGTCCAGCACCCACATGCCGTCGGCCATCATGTCCGCGATGTAGAACGTGCCGCCGTCCGGCGAGATCTTCACGTCCTGGGGCATCGCCCCCTCGAAGGGCAGGGTCTGCTGGCCGACGACCTTCATCTTCGCGGTGTCGACCTTCAGGAGTTCGCCGGAGAACTCGCAGGAGACGATGAAGTACCGGCCGTCCGCCGAGAAGTCCGCGTGGTTGACGCCCGCGCAGGTGACCGGCTCGGTCTTGACCACCTTCATGGTGTGCGGATCGCGGAAGACGAGTTCCCGGTCGAGGGAGGCCATGACGACGGCGTACTTGCCGTCGGGCGTGAAGTAGAGGTTGTACGGGTCGTGCACGTCGACCGGTTCGCCGGCCTTGCCGGTGGCGGGGTCGATCGGGGTGAGGGTGTGGCCGCGGTTGTTGTTGACCCAGAGGGTCTTGAGGTCCCAGGACGGCACGACGTGCTGCGGCTGCCGGCCGACCGGGATCGTCTCGATGACCTCGTACGTCGCCGGGTCGATGACGGAGACCGTGTCCGAGTTGGTGTTGGGCACGTACACCCGCGAGGGGAAGCCCCGTACGACGGGCGAGAGCATGCCGGGACGGTCGGCGGCGTAGATGTCCTTGGGATCCTGCACCGGGGGCATGCCCGGCAGACCGGCGGGCACGGACCGCACCGGGGCGGCCGGGCGCGCGGCCTTGGTGGCGGTGGCCTCCGTACGGACCGGCCCGCCGGAGTCACCGCACCCCGCGAGCACGGCGGCGAGGGAGAAGGCCGCGGCGGCGGTCGCGAGACGCCCCGAACGGCGGCCGTAACGGGGCGAGTTGAGGCGGTAGGCGGAGCGCGGGGAGAGGCGGCGGGCGCGGGGAGGAGTTCGGTGCATCAGGTCAGCAGCTCCGTGGTCGTCACCGCGCGCAGGCCGCGGCGTTCCAGTGCGTCGAGGAGGGCGGGCAGCGCGGCCACCGTGTCCGCGTAGCCGAAGTGCAGGCTCACCACGGAGCCGTCGCGGATCTCTCCGGTGACGGTACGGACGACGGCCGCGGCGCCGGGCGAGGTGAAGTCGAGGGAGTCGACGTCGTACGAGAGGACGTGCGGGTAGCCGGCCCGCCGGGCCAGCCGCTGGACGAGCGGGGTGGCGTGCTGGGTGCGGGACGGCCGGAACCAGGTGCCGATGGAGCCGGTGAGCCGGCGCAGCCGCTGGGCGCAGCCGGTGATCTCCGCGTACGCCTCCGCCTCGTCCATGGCTGAGATGTCGGTGTGGTGCAGTGTGTGGTTGCCGAGGTCGTGGCCGCCGTCGAGGATCCGGCGGGCGAGGGCGGGCTGTTCGTCGAGCCAGGTGCCGACCGCGAGGACGGTGACCCGGGCCCCGGCGCGTTCCGCCTCGGCGAGCAGGGCGGTGGCGGTGGCGGGGTCGCCCTGGCCGTGGAAGGTGAGGGCGACGCGGGGGCGGCCACGGGGGCCGTGCTCGATCTCGGTGGGCTGCCCGGGGAAGCGCCGGGGCGCGGGGGCACTGCGTGCGGCGGGCCGTACCGTACCGGGGCTGGCGCCCGAGGCTCCCGGGCTGTTGCCTGGGGCGGTCGCTGACGGCTTTACAGAAGTGGGGGTTGTGTCGGAACAGCTGGTGGCGAGGGCGCCCGTGACGGCAGCGCCGGCTGCTGCGCGCAGTGCACTGCGGCGGTCGATCGGGATCACGACACCATTTAAGACGTAAATGGGACGAAAGGTGACGATTGACCCGCTGCGCGGCCCTCACGGGTGTCGCGGGGCGTCGCGAGGTGCCACGGGGCGCGGCGGAGTGCCGTGAAATGTCGCGGGGCGTCGCGAGGTGTCGTGGCGGCTACGGAATCTGGCGGTCCGCGACCCGCATCTCGAACCAGGTGGTCTTGCCGCGCGGCAGCAGGTCCACGCCCCACCGGTCGGAGAGCCGGTCGACCAGGAAGAGGCCGCGCCCGCTGGTGTCCAGCTCACGCACCGGCATCAGGCACGGCAGCCCGCGCGAGGGGTCGCGCACCTCGATCCTGATCCAGCCGCGGCGGCGCAGCATCCGTAACCCGAAGACGCGGGCGCCGGTGTGGCGGACGGCGTTGCCGACCAGCTCGGAGACGAGCAGGACCGCGTACTCGGCGGTTCCCGGCGAGAGCTGCCACTGGCGCAGCACCACGCTGTGGGTGATCCGGCGGGCGGCGGCGGCGGATTCGGGGCGGGACGGCAGCCGTACCTCCGCCTCCGTCGGGTTGCCGAACAATTCCAGCGCTTTGAGCGCCTGTTCGTCGTCGACGGACGGTATCCACCGCTCGGCGGCGGCGTGTCCGCGCTGCCGCGGCTGCTCCGTACCCTCCAGGCCCGCCATGCCCCCCATCATGGCCGCACGGCGCTCCCACCGTGGCCGTTCCCTGGTATTCAGCCCCCCGGAACGAGGCATTCCGGTGGGCGTGATCGGCATATGCCCTTGGCAGAAATTGAGCTTGAGCACCTATCCTGACCTGCGATGACGAGAACCGATTGAAAGATCACCAAATGTGATCGCGAAGGCTTCCTTAAGCCTGCCTTAAGGTTGCGCCGGGCGGTGCACGGGGTTGACGTAACGGCCACGCATGTCCAACAGGGCGGTTCTCAGAGGAACTTCGCCTTGCCCGGCCCCTCCTCCGCGAAGGACCGCATGCCGCGCTCGCGGTCCTCGGTGGCGAACAGGCTCGCGAACCAGGTCCGTTCGAGGGCGAGTCCGGTCTCCAGGTCCGTTTCGAGACCCGCGTCGACCGACTCCTTCGCGGCGCGCAGCGCGAGCGCCGGCCCCTGCGCGAGCTTCGCCGCCCAGGCGTGCGCCTGCTCGTACACCTCGGCCGCCGGGACGACCCGGTCGACCAGGCCGATGGCCAGCGCCTCGTCCGCCCGCACCTGACGGCCGGTGAAGATCAGGTCCTTGGCGCGGGACGGGCCGATCAGCCGCGCGAGCCGCTGGGTGCCGCCCGCGCCCGGGATCAACCCCAGCAGGATCTCGGGCTGGCCGAGCTTGGCGTTGTCCCCGGCGATGCGGTAATCCGCGCAGAGGGCCAGCTCGCAGCCGCCGCCCAGCGCGTACCCGGTGACGGCCGCGACGACCGGCTTGGGGATCCTGGCCACGGCCGTGAACGACTCCTGGAGCGCCCGGGAGCGCCCGATCATCGCCGCGTGGTCCATCGCCCGCATCTCCTTGATGTCGGCGCCGGCCGCGAAGACCTTCTCGCCGCCGTAGAGGATCACGGAGCGCACGTCGTCCCGCGCCCCCGCCTCCACGGCCAGTTCGCGCAGCCGGTCCTGAAGGGCGGTGTCGAGCGCGTTCATCGGGGGGCGGTCGAGCCGGATCGTACCGACGCCGCCGGAGACCTCAAGATTCACGTATGCCATGCCAACGAGGTTAACCGGCGCTAACGACAACGGGCCCGGTCGCGCACCGCACGGGTGCGCGAC
>NZ_JBHYZP010000044.1:0-40486 GCF_042752355.1 Streptomyces sp. NPDC059255 | reverse complement strand
CCCCTCCCCCGGCCGGCCCGCCCCCGGGGGGTGCCGCGCCCGCGCCCTCCCACCGCCCCCTTCCCCGGGCCGCCCCGGCCCCCCGGGCCCGCCCCCCCCCGCCCCGGGGCCGCCCCCCCGGGCCCGGGGGCCGCGGCGGACGGGACCTACGCGGTCCACTCCGCCCAGGACATGTTCCAGCCGTTGAGGCCGTTGTCCGGGGCTATCTGCTTGTCCTTCGAGTTCTTCACGATCACCACGTCGCCGAGGATCGAGGAGTTGTACATCCACGCCGCGGGGGTGCCGTTGTTCCCGCCGCCCCGGAGGTCGCGCAGTCCGACGCAGCCGTGGCTGACGTTCGCCGAGCCGAAGGTGCCCGAGGACGCCCAGTAGTTGCCGTGCAGGAAGGTGCCGGAGGTGGAGAGACGCATCGCGTGCGGCACGTCCTTGATGTCGTACTCACCGCCGAAGCCGACCGTGGCGCCGTTCATCCGGGTCACCGCGTACTTCTCGCTGATGACCATCTGGCCGTTGTACGTGGTGGTCGACGGGGCGCCCGCGGTGATCGCGATGGTCTTGACCAGCTTGCCGTCCCGGACGACCTTCATCGTCTTGGCGCTCGCGTCGACGGTCGACACCTGGCTGCGGCCGATGGTGAAGGAGACGGTCTTGGCCTGCTTGCCGTAGACACCGGGGCGGCCCTCGACGCCGTCCAGGTCGAGCTTCACGGTCACCTTCGTGCCCGGCGCCCAGTACTTCTCGGGGCGGAAGTCGAGCCGGTCGTTGCCGAACCAGTGGCCCTCCACCGGGACGGACGGCTCGGCCGTCACCGTGATGGCCTTCTCCACGGCCTCGGGCTCGGTGATGCCCCGGGTGAAGTTGATCGAGACCGGCATGCCGACGCCGACCGTCGAGCCGTCCTCGGGCGTGTAGGTGCCGATGAAGGTGTTCTTCGGTACGAGCGTGGTGAACGTGGTGTCCTTCGCGGACTCCCGGCCGTCGGCGTCCTCGGCGATCGCGTGCACCTTGTACCGGGTGCCGGAGGCGAGGTGCTGGAGCGGCTCCCAGGCCGTGCCGTCCGCCGAGAGCTTCCCCTCGACCGCGTCGCCCTTGTCGTCCTGGACGGTGACGGTGGTCAGCTTGCCCTTGGCCGCGGAGACCTTGAGCGCGCCCGTGGTCTCCACGGCCTTGGCGTCGTCCTTGGGCTCGATCGTCACCACCGCGACGGAGGCGGCGTTCTTCACCTCCGCCGCGCCCTTCCCGCCGCCCTTGTCGTCGTCACCCGCGCCGGAGCCGCCGCCCCCGCCGCACGCCGTCACCACCAGGAGCAGCGCCCCCAGCAGCAGGGCGAGCAGCCCCGTACGTCCGCGTCCGCGCCCACGCCCGGACGCGGACGTGGACGTGGCGACCGATGTGGTCAGTGTGGTCGATGTGGCTGATGTCGCCGATATCGGCAGCCCGTTCACCATGGTGTCTCCCCTCGCGCGGCCTGGCCCCGCCACGGCCCGCACCCCCGCGCGTCGAGTGCACGCGCATGGCGATAGATAATCACATGGTGAGCGCGGTGTAGATCTCCCGTCTGTCACCGTTCCGTCCCAACAGGCCGGGACGGCGCAGGTCATGGCGGTGGTACGGGTCAGGGCCCCTTCCGTGCGCCGTCGGGCGGCGCCCGGAAGGGGCCCTGGGGAACGGCCCGTGGGAAACGGTCCGGGGGAACGGTCCGTGGGGCCTCAGCGGAGTGCCGAGCCCGCCTTCCACCGCTTCCACTCCATGTTCCAGCCGCCGAGGCCGTTGTCCGCAGCGACCGTGCGGTCCTTGGAGTTGACCACCTCCACCACATCGCCGACCAGGGTCCGGTCGAAGAACCAGCCGGCCGGGGTGTCGGCGCCGCCGCCCTTGGTGTCGCGCAGCCCCACGCACCCGTGGCTCACGTTCTCGGAGCCGAACGTGTCCGCGGACTCCCAGTAGTTGCCGTGCAGGAACGTGCCCGTGGTGGTGAGCCGGATCGCGTGCGGCACCTCCTTGATGTCGTACTCGCTGCCGAACCCGACCGACCTGCCGTTCATGCGCGTCACCTCGTGCAGCTCCGTCACCACCATCTTCCCGTTGTACGTGGGGCTCTTGGCGTTGCCCGCGGTGACCGGCAGCGTCGACAGCAGCTCGCCGTCGCGCCGTACCTCCATGGTGTGCTCCTCCGCGTCGACCAAGGAGGCCTGGGAGCGGCCCACCGTGAAGGCGAACGTCTTGTGCTGCATACCGAAGACGCCGGGCGCCCCCTCGACGTCCCGCAGCGCCAGCTCGACCGTGACCTCGGTGCCCGGCTGCCAGTACTCCTGCGGACGGAAGTCGAGCCGCTCGTCCCCGAACCAGTGGGCCGCCACCTCCACCGGCGGGTCCGAGGTGATCCGGACGGCCCGCTGGACGGCGGCCCGGTCCCGGATCTTCCGGTTGAAGTCGACGGAGATGATCATTCCGGTGCCGACGGTGGCCCGGTTCTCCGGCGAGGAGTAGGCCGTGAAGCGGTCTTCGGGCACCGCCGTCGTGAAGGTGGTGTGGCGCGCGGAGCGGCGTCCCGCGCCGTCCACCGCGACCGCGTCCACCCGGTACTTGGCGGCGAGCGCGACGACCGCCCCGCCGCGCGGGGTCCACGACCGGCCGTCCGCGGAGATCCGCCCCGGCAGCTCCGCCGGGCGCGCGTCCTCCACCTGGGTCACCTTCACCCGTTCGAGCCTGCCGTCCGGGATCCTCACCTCGATCCGGTCCGTCCGCGCGACCCCCTTCGTCCCGTCCTTCGGGGTGACGGCGATGGTGTCGGCGGAGTCGCCGGCCGGCGTGCCGGTGAGCGTGCCGTCCTTGCCCTCCAGCAGCGCGGCGCCGCCGGTGCACCCGGCCAGAGCAGTCACTCCGGCGATCAGCGCCACGATCATTCCTGCCCAGGCCGGGGCGGTCACCCTGCGAGCCCGTGCCCGTTTTGTCACGTTTCTCATGACCGCCCAACGACCACCCCCCTCCCGGGGAAACGTGAGGGCGGGGCCTCTTGGGGGCAGAACAGGGAAAGGACCACGCGAGGAGCGCGCCACGGCCGGGACAGCCGTACGCGCCGGGGAGCGGGGCCCATGAGCCGCGGGAGGCCGGTCAGTGGCGAGCGCAGCCGAGCAGGAGACAGCCCATCAGGAACACAGCACGCAACAGATCACGGAGCAGGCCACGGAGCGAGCCACGGACCAGGCCACGGGGCGCCCGGCGGAGCGCCCCGCGCGGGCGGAGCCGTCCGGCGCCCCCGCGCCCGTCGTCAGGCCGGGCGCGCCGAATCCCCTCGGGGCCCGCTACCGGGTCGGCCCGGACGGCGTCGCGGGCACGAACTTCGCGCTCTGGGCGGGCGGCGCGGAGGCGGTCGACATCTGTCTGTACGACGACCTCGGCGCCGAGACCCGGCTGCCGCTGACCGAGCTGACCCACGAGATCTGGCACGGCTTCGTCCCCGGGGTCGGCCCGGGACAGCGGTACGGGTTCCGCGTCCACGGCCGCTGGGACCCGTGGACAGGTGCGCGCTGGAACCCGGCGAAGCTGCTGCTCGACCCGTACGCGCGCGCCGTCGACGGGGAGTTCACGCTGCCCCCGGAGGTCTACGGCCACGTACGGGACTGGCCGCAGCCGCAGGTCGCCGACACCGTGCGGGACGACCGCGACTCCGCCCCGTTCGTCCCCAAAGGGGTCGTCGTCCACGACGGCGCGCCCGACGACGGCTGGACGGACGACCGGCGCCCCAAGACGCCGCTGGCCGACTCCGTCATCTACGAGGTGCACGTACGGGGCTTCACCAAGCTCCACCCGGGGATCCCGGAGCGGCTGCGGGGCACGTACGCGGGCCTCGCGCACCCGGCGGCGATCGGCCATCTGCGGCGCCTCGGGGTGACGGCGGTCGAGCTGCTTCCCGTACACCAGTTCGCACACGAGGACCATCTCCTGCGCCGCGGCCGGCGCAACTACTGGGGCTACAACTCCATCGGCTACTTCGCCCCGCACGCCGGGTACGCGGCGGGCGGCACCCGCGGCCAGCAGGTCGAGGAGTTCAAGGAGATGGTGCGCGCGCTGCACGCCGCCGGGATCGAGGTCATCCTCGACGTGGTCTACAACCACACGGCCGAGGCGGGTGAGCGGGGGCCGACGCTCTCCCTGCGCGGGATCGACAACCGCGGCTACTACCGGCTGCCCCCCGACGCCCGCCGGTACACCGACTACACCGGCTGCGGAAACACCCTGCACGTCGTACAGCCGCATGTGCTGCGGCTGATCACCGACTCGCTGCGCTACTGGGTGACGGAGATGGGCGTGGACGGCTTCCGCTTCGACCTGGCGGCGGCGCTGGCCCGCTCCATGCACGACGTGGACATGCTCTCGCCGTTCCTCGCCGTGATCGCCCAGGACCCGGTGCTGCGCCGGGTGAAGCTGATCGCGGAGCCGTGGGACGTGGGCAGCGGCGGCTACCAGGTCGGCGCCTTCCCGGCGCTGTGGACGGAGTGGAACGACCGCTACCGCGACGCCGTACGGGACTTCTGGCGAGGCGCGCTGCCCGACGTACGGGACCTCGGCTACCGGCTCTCCGGGTCGAGCGACCTGTACGCGGCCGGCGGCCGGCGGCCGTACGCCTCCGTCAACTTCATCACCGCGCACGACGGTTTCACCCTGCGCGACCTGGTGTCGTACGAGCGGAAGCACAACGAGGCCAACGGCGAGGGCAACCGGGACGGGACGGACGACAACCGGTCCTGGAACTGCGGCGCCGAGGGCGCGAGCGACAACCCCGAGGTCAACGCCGCGCGGTGGCGCCAGATCCGCAACCTGCTGACCACGCTGCTGCTGTCGACGGGCGTGCCGATGCTGGTCGCGGGCGACGAGATGGGCCGTACGCAGCGCGGCAACAACAACGCGTACTGCCAGGACAACGAGGTGAGCTGGCTCGACTGGTCACTGCTCGACGAGGACGGCACACGGGGCGGGCGCGGCGAGCGGGGCGCCCGGGACGCCCGGGAACTCGCCGACGGGGCGGAGCGCGGGCCGCTGGAGCTGCACCGGCTCGCCGTCCGGCTGCTCGCCCTGCGCCGCGCCCACCCGGTGCTGCGCCGCCGCGCGTTCTTCTCCGGCCGCCGGCAGGCCCCGGACGGGCTGCGGGACCTGGCGTGGTTCACCCCGTACGGCGCGGAGATGACCGAGGCGGACTGGTACGCCCCCGCGTCGACGCTCGGGCTCTTCCTCTCCGGCCGCGACATCCCGGGGCGGGACGCGCGGGGCGAGAAGATCACGGACGACAGCTTTCTGACGGTCCTGCACGCGGGCGCCGCGCCGGTGGAGTTCACCCTGCCCGGGCCGCCGTGGTCGGGCGCGTACGAGCTGGTGGTGGACACCGCGCGGCCGGACCAGCGGGCGGCGCCGGGGACGGTGCACAAGGGCGGCACGGTGGTACGGGTCCCGGCGCGGGCGGTGCTGCTGTTCCGGGTGACCGCGTGACCGGCGGCCTGCGGCGGCCGGTGGCGGCCCGCGACGGCGGAGACGCCGTGGGGCCATGGGGCCGTGGCGGCGCCGTGGGGGCCGTCAGCCGAGGATGCCCCGGTCGTAGCCGGCCGCGACCGCCGCCGCGCGGTCCTTCACGCCGAGCTTGGCGTAGAGGTGGGTGAGATGGGTCTTCACCGTCGCCTCGCTGATGAAGAGTTCGGCGGCGATCTCCCGGTTCGACGTACCCCTGGCGACCCAGCGGAGGACCTCGCGCTCGCGCGCCGACAGGGGTTCGCCCCCGGCGGCGGCCGGGGATCTCACGTGCGAGACGAGGCGGGAGGCGACGGCCGGCGAGAGGACCGTACGGCCGTCGGCGGCGGCCCGTACCGCCGTGAACAGTTCCTCGCGCGGGGCGTCCTTGAGCAGGTAGCCGGTCGCGCCCGCCTCGATCGCGGGGAGCGTGTCGGAGTCCGTGTCGTACGTGGTGAGGACGAGGACCCTGGCGCGGGCGCCCCGGCGGCCGAGTTCGGCGATCGCGTCGACCCCGCCGCCGCCCGGCATCCGCAGGTCCATCAGGACGACGTCGGGGTCGAGACGGGTGGCGAGCGCGACGCCCTCGACGCCGTTCGCGGCCTCGCCGAGCACCCGGAAGCCGGGCGCGGACTCGAACATGCCGCGCAGACCGTCCCGTACGACGGGGTGGTCGTCGACGACGATCAGCGTGATGATCCGGTCCGGCACACCGGTCCCGCCGGTTCTGTCAATGGGTCTGTCAGTGGGTCTGTCAGTGGGTCTGTCAGTCATGGCGCACCAACGGTACGCGAGCCGACACCGCCGTCCCCTCCCCCGGTGCCGACTCGACGGTGACCGTGCCCGCGAGGCGTTCCGCCCTGGCACGCATCCCGGCCAGGCCGAAGCCGCCCGTACCGGAGCGCGGGGGCGGCGTGAGCGCGTCGAAGCCGCGGCCGTCGTCGCGGATGTCGAGGGTGATCTCGTCGCCCATGTAGGAGAGCGTGACGCCCACGCGCCGGGCCGACGCGTGCCGGTCGGTGTTGGCCAGGGCTTCCTGGGCGATACGGAGCAGAGTCGCCGCGACCTCGTCGTGCAGCGGCTCCTCCGTGCCCGTGACCGTGAACCCGGCCCGCAGTCCGGAGCGTTCGGCCCAGCCGGAGACCGTCTTGCGGAGCGCCTTGGGCAGCGTGTCGTGCTCCAGCTCGGCCGGGCCGAGATTCTGCACGGACCTGCGCGCCTCGCCGAGGCTGTGCCGGGCGAGGTCGGCGGCCCGCTCCAGATGGACCCGGGCGAGCGCGCGGTCGGGGGTGACGGTGACCACCTGGAGCTGGGCAATGATCCCGGCCAGCCCCTGGGCGATGGTGTCGTGGATCTCGGCGGCGAGCCGGCGGCGCTCGTCGGCGACGCCCGCCTCCCTGGCCTGGACGAGCAGTTGGGCCTGGAGGGCGGCGTTCTCGGCGAGGGCCTGCTCCAGCCGGGCGTTGGTGCGCTCCAGCTCGGCGATGGTGGCGGCCTTCTCCCGTACGTTCTCGGCCTCCCGCTCGGCGAGATGACCGAAGATGAACACGAGGGAACAGTGCAGCAGGAAGAGCGCCGCGAGGACGAACGCCTGGAGAAGAGACTCCGGCGGCAGCCCGCCGGACTGCGAGCCCGCCATGGTGACGGCCGTGACGAACATGCCGGCGCGGGCGTACCGCCGGGGCAGGAGCCGGTCGACGTCGAAGTAGCCGAGGATGGCGTAGATGGAGTAGAAGGGGTGCAGCCAGGTGAGCGTGAACGCGAGGACCGTACGGGACACGTAGTAGAACTGGGCGGGCCGGGACTGCGCGGGCACCCGGTCGCGGGTCCGGTGCCACCACAGCTGGAGCACGACGGCCGAGAGCAGCAGCGCGGCGCTCGGGACGGGCACGCGGTCACGGTCGACGAAGGCCGAGATGGCGGTGGAGAGCGCGAGCGTGGCGTACGGGCCCCAGCGGTAGAACTGCGCCCAGCGCTCCTCCACGGAGACGGGCGCGGACACGAAGACGGGTGCCGACGCGGACACGGGCGCCGGTACGAGTGCGGGGGTCGGAGAGGTCGGGGTGCCGGGCATGCCCACAGTGTGCCCGCGCATCGCCACGGTGGCGCCGCCGCTCATCCGGTCACTCCCACCGGAACCTGCGGGCCGCCACGGTCGTCAGCACGACCGCCCACAGCGCCGTCACCCCGAGATGGCTCCAGCTCGGCCAGTCTCCGCGCGTCGCCTGGTCGAGCGCCTGGGAGGCGGCGCCGAAAGGGGTGAGCTCGACGATGTGGCGCAGAGTGCCCGGCATCGTCTGCACCGGCAGATAGACGCCCGCCGCGAACATCGCGGGGAAGAAGGCGGCGGAACCGACGGCCCCGGCGATCTTCTGCGTACGGGACACCGCCGTCACCACCGCGCCCAGCGCAAGGGCGCTCACCGTCGCGAGGACCAGGGCCGCCGCGTAACCGGCGAGCTGACCAGGCAGTTCGACACCGAAGGCGATTCTGCCCACCAGGATCACCAGGACGGCGGCGCAGAGCGCGGCGACCCCGTGCAGCAGGATCTGGGCGCCTAGCAGGGAGGCGGGCCGTACGGGGGTCGTCGACATCCGGCGCAGGATGCCGCGTTCGCGATAGCCGGTGAGAACGGGGGGCATGGCCTGGAGCCCGGCCATGATCATGGCGAGCAGGACACCGACGGGCACGTAGAGGTCGATGACGCGCCGGCCGCCGAGTGAGTCCGAGCTCTCGCGGAAGGAAGGGATCAGCCCGAGGATCGTCGTCAGGAGGGTCGGGAAGAGGACGACCCAGAAGAGGCTGCCGGGCTCACGGAGGAAGAGCCGGGCCTCGGCCCTGACGACGAGTGCGGTAGCGGAGGATGAACGGGAAGAGGCGGTGGCGGGGACGGGGACGGGCATCGGTCAGACCTTCTTTCCGGTGGGGCTCACTGCGGCGGTGGGGTTCACAGGGACCGTGGGGTCCGACGTCTGCGTCGTCTCCGTGAGGTCGAGGAACGCGTCGTCCAGGGTCGCCTCGGTGACCCGGAGCTGGCGCGCCGTGACCCGGTGCCGGGCGAGCAGGGTGATCACGGCGTTGACGGTGTCGTCCGTCCCGTTGATCACCACACGGCCGCCCCGGGTGTCGACGGAGGCCGCCTGCGGCAGTGCGGCCAGTTCCGCGTCGTCGAGCGGCGCCGAGGGGGTGAACGAGATGACGGTGGACGCGGCCGAGCGGCCGATCAGCCCGGACGGGGTGTCGAGCGCGGCGATCCGGCCGCCGTCGATCACGGCGATCCGGTCGCAGAGGCGCTGGGCCTCCTCCATGAAGTGGGTGACCAGCAGCACGGTCACGCCGGAGTCCCGTACCTCCTCGATCAGGCTCCAGGTGTCGCGGCGGGCGCGCGGGTCGAGGCCGGTGGTCAGCTCGTCGAGGACGACCACACGCGGATTGCCGATCAGCGCGAGCGCGATGAACAGCCGCTGCTTCTGGCCGCCGGACAGCTTCGCGAACCGGGTCGTCAGCCGGGAGGTGAGGCCGAGCCGTTCGGCCAGGGGCCGCCAGTCGGCGGGCTCCGGGTAGAACGCCGCGTACAGCTCCAGCGCCTCCCGTACGGTCAGCTTGGCCTGGAGCTCGCTCTCCTGGAGCTGCGCGCCGAGGATCCGGGTCACGCGGTCGTGGTCGGCGACCGGGTCGAGCCCGGCGACCCGGACCGTGCCGCCGTCCGGGGTCCTGAGGCCCTCGACGCATTCGACGGTGGTCGTCTTGCCGGCGCCGTTGGGCCCGAGGATCCCGAAGATCTCCCCCTCGTCCACGGTGAAGGAGACTCCGTCCACCACCGTTCGGCCGCCGTACGCCTTGCGCAGGCCGTTCACTTCGATGATCGCCATGAGGACGAGGGTTCCGCGCGGCGGCGCCGAGCGGCATCGGCCACCACGCTCGAACTACCATCATCCGATCGGTTGATGTGGTGGTACGACCGGACGAGAGTGGCAGGAAAACCACATGAGCCTTGTCAGTGCCGGACCGTAGGCTCGCTCTGATGACCGAAACAGATGCACCTGCCAAGGACCGGCCCGGGGAAAGCCCCGGGGAGCGGTCCTCGTCCGTCCGTTCGCTGCTGCGGTTGTGGCCGTACGTACGGCCGGTGCGCAGGCGTCTCTTCTGCGCGGCGGTCGTCGCGATAGTGGCGTCGTGCCTGGGGCTGGTGATGCCGCTCGTCCTGAAGTGGATGGTGGACGGCCCGGTGACGGACCGGGACCCCGGGGGCGTCTGGCTCGGCGCGCTGGCGCTGCTGGGGCTGGGGGTCGCGGAGGCACTGCTGTTCGGGCTGCGGCGGTGGCTGGTGGCCCGGCCGCTGGCGGGGGTGGAGGCGGCGATGCGCGCCGATCTCTACCGCCATCTGCAACGGCTGCCGGTGTCCTTCCACGACCGTTGGCCGTCGGGGCAGTTGCTCTCGCGCGGCACGACGGACCTCATGCTGCTGCGGATGTTCCTGGCCTTCCCGCTGACCTTCCTGCTGGTCAACGGCGTGACGATTCTGATCGGCTTCGTCATTCTGCTGCTCCAGGACTGGTCGTTGGGGCTGGTGCTGCTGCTCCCCGTCGTACCGCTGGTGATCGTCTGTTCGCTCTTCGAGACGCGGTACTCACTGGTCGCGCGGAAGGCGCAGGACCAGGTCGGGGATCTGACGACGGTGATCGAGGAGAGCGTGCTCGGCATCCGGATCATCAAGGGGTTCGGCCGCCATCGCAGCCAGGCGCTGGCCTTCCGTGAGCTCACGCGCCGGCTGCGCGCGACGGAGCTGGTCAAGGCACGGCTGCTGGCCGGGATCTGGGCCGTCATCGTGACCGTCCCGGAGCTGGCCATCGGCGCGGCGCTGGTGCTGGGCACGATCCAGGTGGCGGACGGCGGGCTCTCGGCGGGCACGCTGGTGGCGTTCCTGTCGACGGCGCTGGCGCTGCGCTGGCCGGTGGAGTCCATCGGGTTCCTGCTGGCGATGAGCCAGGAGTCGGCGACGGCGACCGACCGGTACTTCGAGGTGATGGACGTACGGGAGGAAGAGGAATCGGAAGCGGAAGCGGGGGCGCCGGAAGCGGCGGCGGGCGGCCCTTTGGCCGACGGCCCGCACGGCACGGACAGCCCGCACGGCACGGGAGACACGGACGGCACGGACGGCACGGACGGCACGGACGGCACGGACGGCACCGGAGGCGGGATGCGCTTCGAGGGCGTCTCGTTCCGCTATCCCGACGCCCCCGCCGATTCCGCTCCCGTCCTGGACCGGATCGATCTGCACATCCGGTCCGGCGAGACGATGGCGCTGGTCGGGGCCACGGGTTCGGGCAAGACGACGCTGACCGCGCTCGTACCGCGCCTGCACGAGGCGACGGCGGGGCGGATCACCCTGGACGGGCAGGACATCACGGAGCTGCCCAGACGGCGGCTGCGGGAGCTGGTGTCCGTGGCCTTCGAGGAGCCCACGCTCTTCTCCGCGACGGTTGGCGAGAACGTCCTGATGGGCGCGGCCGACCTCGGGAAGGACGCACTGCCGCGCGCGCTGGACGTGGCGCAGGCGGACTTCGTCGAGGCGCTGCCGCACGGCACGGAGACCGAGGTGGGCGAGCAGGGCCACAGCCTCTCCGGCGGCCAGCGCCAACGGCTCGCGCTGGCCAGGGCGGTGGCCGGCCGACCACGCTTCCTCGTGCTGGACGACCCGCTCTCCGCGCTGGACGTGCACACGGAGGCGCGGGTGGAGGCCGCGCTGCGCCGGGTCCTGCGGGACACGACGGCGCTGGTCGTGGCGCACCGGCCGTCGACGGTGCTGCTCGCCGACCGGGTGGCGCTGATCTCCGGGGGGCGGGTCGCCGCCGTGGGGACGCATCAGGAGCTGCTGCGGAGCAGCACGGAGTACGCATGGCTGATGTCCGGGGCCTCCGCGCCCGTTGAGGAGAGTGTCCGATGACGACGTCGACCACGACGGACGGGCACAGCCCGGAACCCGATCCGGAAGCGGAAGCGGAAGCGGAGGCCCGGCGGGAGGCGAAGGCCCGGCGGGAGGCGGTCGGCGTCCGCTCCGTGAGCCTGGACGAGGGCGGGGCCCCGGCCCAGGACCTGGACGAGGCCCAAGACCGGGGCCGGGCCAAGGGCCTGGACCTGGACAAGGACCTGGACCTGGACCTGGACAAGGGCCTGAACCTGGACAAGGCGACCCCGTCGCCATCGCCGCTCTCCTCCGACGCGGACGATCCCTTCGGGAAGGACGCACTGCCCACGCCTCCGGGAGCCACCGGCGCCCTGCTGCGGTCGTTGCTGAGCGCCCGGCGTACGAAGGTGGTCGTGGCCGCGCTGCTCCTGCTGCTCCAGCAGGCCGCGATGCAGGCGGGGCCGCTGATCGTCGCGTACGCCATCGACCGGGGCGTGCCCGCCTTCCGCGACGGGGAGTACGGGCCGCTCTACGCCGTCGGTGTGGGCTATCTGATCTGTTCGGCCGGGTCGGGAGCCCTCCAGTACGCGTTCATCCGGGCCGCCGCCCGGATCAACCAGGACGTGCTCCTCGACCTGCGCGGCCGGATCTTCCGCCATGCCCAGGCGCTGAGCGTCGACTTCCACGAGCGGTACACATCGGGGCGGCTGATCTCCCGGTCGACCACGGACGTCGAGTCGCTGCGGGAGCTGCTGAGCGAGGGCCTCCAGGAACTCATCGGTGTGGTGTTGGCCTTCGTCTACATCTCGGCGATGCTGCTCTATCTGGACCTGGGGCTCGGCGCGCTGGCCGTCGCGTCCTTCGTTCCGCTGTATCTGCTCGTACGGCTCTACCAGCGGCGGGCGGCCCTCGCCTACTCCCGGCGCTCCACCGCGATCGCGGCCGTCATCGTGAAGTTCGCGGAGACGATGAACGGCATCAGGCCCGTGCAGGCGTTCCGGCGGGAAGGCGCCAACGACGCGGACTTCCGGGGGCTCAACCACCGTCACGAGCGGAGCAACGGCGACGCGATCCTGGAGATGGCCCGCTATGTGACCGGCTCCCGGCTCGTCGCCAACACGGCCGTCGCCGGGATCGTCCTCTGGGGCGCCTACCGGGTGGCGGACGGCACCCTGCCGCTCGGGGTGCTCGCGGCGGCGGCGCTGTATCTGCGGCGGTTGTACGACCCGATCGACCGGCTCGGGATGTTCCTCAACTCGTACCAGTCGGCCGCCGCCTCCATGGAGAAGATCGCGGGTCTGCTGGCCCAGGCGCCCTCGGTGCCCGAGGCCGCGCAGCCGAGGGAACTGCCGGTGCTGGAGGGCGGGTTCCCCGGCCGTGCGGCCGTCTTCGAGGGGGTGCGCTTCGCGTACCGCACGGGCGGCGAGGTTCTGCCCCGCTTCGATCTGTCCATCCCGGCGGGCCAGACGGTCGCGGTGGTCGGCTCGACAGGGGCGGGCAAGTCCACCCTGGCCAAGCTGCTGGCCCGGTTCTACGACCCGACGGAGGGCCGGATCCTGCTGGACGGCGTCGACCTGCGCGAGCTGGACACGCCCGAGCTGCGGCGCGGGGTGGTGATGGTGACCCAGGAGGCGTTCCTCTTCTCCGGCACGGTCGCCGAGAACATCGCCATCGGCCGCCCGGACGCGGGCCGCGCCGAGATCGAGGCGGCCGCCAAGGCGATCGGTGCGCACGACTTCATCAGCAGTCTGCCGGACGGCTACGACACGGATGTACGGAAACGGGGCGGCCGGATCTCGGCGGGCCAGCGCCAGTTGGTCGCGTTCGCCCGCGCGCTCCTCGCGGACCCGGCGGTGCTGATCCTGGACGAGGCGACCAGCTCGCTGGACATCCCGGGCGAGCGTGCCGTGCAGCGAGCGATGGACACGGTGCTGCACGGACGTACCGCGGTGGTCATCGCCCACCGTCTCTCGACGGTCGAGATCGCGGACCGGGTCCTGGTGATGGAGCACGGCCGCATCGTGGAGGACGGCCCCCCGGCCGAGCTGATCGCGGGCACGGGCCGCTTCGCGGGCCTCCACCGCGCGTGGCGCGACAGCCTGGCCTGAGAGCCGGACGGACGGCCTCCGACCGGCCGGCCTCCGGGCGCACGGCGGCCAGGCGGACGGGTGGACGGGGCGGACGGGGCGGACGGCGGACGGGCGGTCAGGCGGTCGGGGCGGCGAAGTAGTGGCCCTGGTCGAGGTCGTCGACGAGCCCGGGCCCGGTCGGCCGCCACCCCAGCAGTTCACGGGTGTACGCGCTGGACACCGGGCTGTCCATGGCGAGGAAGGATGCCAGCCAGGTGAAGTGCCCGGCCGCGTCGTCGGGGGAGACCGAGGCCACCGGCAGGCCGAGATGGCGCCCGATCACCTCGGCCACGGTACGGATCGGCACGCCCTCGTCCGCGACCGCGTGCAGCGTGGAGCCCGCCGGAGCACCCTCCAGCGCCAGGCGGAAGAGGCGCGCCGCGTCGGACCGGTGTACGGCGGGCCACCGGTTGGCGCCGTCGCCGATGTAGCCGGAGACGCCCTTCTCCCGGGCGGTGGCGACCACGGCGGCGAGGAAGCCGGGGTCCCCGTCGCCGTGCACGGTCGGAGCGAGCCGGACGACCGACGAGCGCACGCCGCGCTCCGCGAGGGCGGCCGTCGCCTGCGCGTTGGCGAGCCGCTCGGCCGGCCCGCCGGCCGTGTGGACGAGGGCAGGGCCGGACGCCTGACCGTCCCGCTCGGTGGCCACCTGACCCGGCGCCAGCCCGAGCGTGCCGGAGGCGATGAGGAACGGCCGGCCGGAGCCGGCGAGCGCGTCGCCGAAGGTGTCGATGGCCCGCCGGTCCGCGTCGGCCGCGTCCTCGTAGCCGCCGCTGAACGCGATGTCGTGCTTGAAGGCGAGGTGGATCACGCCGTCCGACTCGGCGGCGGCGCCGCGCAGGGTGTCGAGGTCGTCGAGCGTGCCGCGGCGCACCTCGGCGCCGGCCTCGGCGAGGGCGGCGGCCGAGGCGTCCGAGCGGGCGAGCCCGACGACCTGGTGGCCCGCGCCGATCAGCTCCGGAACCACGGCCGAACCGATCCAGCCGGACGCACCGGTGACGAACACACGCATGAGGAGAACCTCCGGATAGGTCGACCTGTCCGCACCACGGGACGCGGAAGCGCCCGGCAAGCGGCGGAGAAGTCGATGCCAGTGACTGACATCAACCGTAGCAGCCGACGGCAGTCACTGCCATCACCCATGTCAGTGACTGGCGTCGAGTAGGATCAGGGCATGAGCCGATGGGAGCCCAACGCGCGCGGGCGAATCGAACAGGCCGCGCTGGAGCTCTACGGCGAGCGCGGATTCGAGCAGACCACCGTGGCCGAGATCGCCCGGCGGGCGGGGCTCACGGAGCGGACGTTCTTCCGCCACTACGCCGACAAGCGCGAGGTCCTGTTCGGGGGCTCGACGTCGCTGGAACGGCTCATCGTGGACACCCTCGCGGCGGTGCCCGCGGCGGTCGCGCCGATCGACGCGGTGGGCGTGGCGCTGGAGGCCACCGCCACCCTCTTCCAGGAACGCCGCGAGCACTCCCGCAGGCGCCAGGCGATCATCTCCGCCAACGCCGAACTCCTGGAGCGCGAGCTGATCAAGCTCGCGCGCCTGTCCGAGGGGGTCGCCGACACCCTCCGCGGCCGCGGCGTCCCCGACCCGGCCGCGGGCCTGACCGCCGAGGCGGGCATCGCCGTCTTCAAGGTCACGTTCGAACGCTGGCTGACCGACCCCGGCCCGGCGGACTTCCGGGAACTCGTCCGCGACTCGCTGGCCCAGCTGAAAGCGGTCACCGCGGGCGGCTGACAGCCGACACCGGCCGTGCCGGTTGTCCGCCGTGCCGCTCGTCCGCCGCAGCCGGATCTTCGTCGCGGTCAGTTCTCCGCCTCAGCCGGATCTCCGTCGCGGTCAGTTCTCCGCCGTGCCGGATCTCCGTCGCGGCCTGAGCTCCGCCCGGGCCGGATCTCCGGTTCCAGGCCCCGGGTTCTCCCTTTTCAGGCCCCGGGGGCGGCTCCCTCGACCCCGTCGGCGGCCAGTTCCCGTACCCCGGCCGGCAGGGTCCCGTCACGGGCCAGTCGGGCCAGGGCCGCCTGGCCGGACGGGAGTTCGGGGGTGAGCCGGAGCAGCCACACGGCCTGTTCGGCGGCGACGCCCCGGGTCGCGTACCGCTCCGCGAGCTCGACCGCCCAGGGGGTGAGCGCCGTGGTGTCGTCGACCATCAGGCCGCACCACCGCAGCACCTCCTCCGCGATCCAGGCGGAGATCCGGAGGGTCCAGCGCGCCGCGAAGTCCGTGGTGTCCAGGCCGGCCCGCGCGCACCGCGCCTCCGCCTCGGCCATACGCTCCCGGGTCACGTCGCGCGCGTACGGCATGAGGTCCCGCAGCACACTCCTGGCCTCGACCCAGTCGGGCAGTTCCTCCCCCTCGCCGAGGTCCTTCGCCCGGACCTCGGCGGGCGGCTCCGGCACCGCGAGGGGGCGCGCCGGGAGACACGCCTCCAGTACGGCACGGGCGAGGGCGAGGTTCTCGGCGCTCTCCGGGGTCTCCGGCGGCCAGCCGAAGCCGGTGTCCCAGGAGTACGGGAGGGCCCGCACCGCCTCGGGCAGCAGCGGCGCGGCGCCGCCCGAAGCGTCACCCGCGCCGTCGCCCACGCCGTCACTCCTCACACCGCTGTCCTCCGCGCCGTCGTCCTTGGTCACGAGACCCCCAGGTATTCCATCGCGCTCTTGGGATCCTTCATCTTGCCCGAGTCGCGCGCGGCCTGCTTCTCCGCCGGGCTCTTCGCGTTCCACACCGTGTCCAGGTCCTTGAGCTGCTTGGGGGTGAGGTCCTGGCCGGCGATCCGGGCCCCGAGGCCGTTGTCCGCGATGGTCTGCGCGGGGGTGCCTTCCGGGGTCTCGCCCGTCTTCTTGTCCTTCTGGAAGCCGTCGAAGATCTTGTCCCAGTCCTTCTGCGTCTGGATCTCGTACCGCGCCGCCCTGGGCGGGTTCGCCCCGTCCTGCTTCGCCCACTCGCCGAGCCTCTTCGCCTGGGCGGGCAGGGACGCCTGGGTGGTGGCGTTGGCGGTGTTCTTGACCTCCGCGACGTGGATGTTGCCGTCCTTGCCCCTGTAGACGACGTCCGCGTCGTCGATGCCCTTGAGGTCGGCGGTGGTGCCGTCCCCGAGGTCCACCGACTGGCGGCCCTTCTTCTCCCCGACGGCCGCGTACACCTTGGTGCCGGGCTCGGCCTCCAGATCGGCGGCGCGCTTGGCGGCGCGGACCTCGGCCATGGCCTCGGCCAGCTGGTGACGGTCGTTGGCCTTCAGGACGGTCGCGCCGAGGGAACCGCGGCTCTGGTTGTCGATGCCCTTGGTGTTCAGCATCTCGGAGAGGTCGTCCAGCGCCGCGGCCAGCTCGTCCTTGCCGAACTCGCCCCGCCGCAGGTCCGGGTTGTCCTTGGCCTTCGCGGTGAGCTTGTCGATCGCGCCCTCGTTGAGGTTGTAGCGGTCCTCCTTGGGCGTCTTCTGCTTGTCCTTCGCGTCCTTGATGGTCTGCTTCGCCCGGTCGGCCGCGTCGACGAGTTCCGCGCCGTCCGCCGCCCGGTCGGCGTCGTCCGCCTCCCGCTGCGCCTCCCGCGCGTCGTCCGCCTCCGCGCCCTCGCACCGCTTCGTGCCGCCCTCCGCGAGGACGATCAGCGGTACGGAGGCACGGGCCGAGGCGAGGACCCCGGTGCCGGAGCCGGCCACCCCGGCCGGACCTCCGCCGACGCCCGGACCGCCGTCGCCCGGACCGCCGTCGCCCGAGCCGCCGCCGTACGGGACGCGCAGCGCGCCGCCCAGCGCGATGCTGCAGCTCCCCTTCTCCTCGACCTGCTTCGCCGCGTCGTCCGCGTGCTGCTGCGCCTCGTCGGCCGCCTTGCGGGCACCCTTGGCGTCGCCGAGGCCCGCCGCCTTCCGCGCCTTGCCCGCGGCGTCCTTGGCTTTCTCGGCCCCCTTGGCGATGGCCTGGGCGATCTTGCCCAGCTTGCCGAGTTTGCTGGTCTTCCCGGCGACCTTCGCGACGTTGTAGCCGGGGATGAAGAGCGAACCGATGTTCCAGGCGACGTTGGTGACGGCCTGGGTCTTCTCGCCCCGGTTCCACGTCTCGCGCACGTCGTCCCCGATGAACATGTCGTCCAGGACCGTGCCGCCGGTCTTGAGCGTGGCGCCGGTCCAGTCGCCCAGCGCGCCGAGGTAGTCGCCGTCGCCCCATTTGCCGGAGGCGTCCTTGGAGTCGTCCGACCACTTGTCGCCGAGCGACTTGCCGTAGTCGAGGATGCCGTTGAACGTGTCGATCGGGTGAACGACCGTGTTGAACAGGTCGGTGACGTCACCCCAGACGCCGTCGACGAACAGTCCCTCGCCGACCTGCCCGAGCTTGTCCCAGGTGCATCCCCAGAAACCGGAGCAGTCGGCCTTCTTGTCGTCGCCGCCCCCCTCGCGCCGCTCCTCCTCGCCGGGCGCGAAGATGGGCTCGTACGGGTCGGTGGGGTCGCCCGCCTCGTCGTCGGAGCCGCCCGGGATGTCATCGCCCGGGGCGTCCGCCGTCCCCCCGGAGGTGTCCGCGCCTCCCGCGCCCTCCGTACCTCCGGTGCCTCCCGTGCCGCCCGTACCACCAGTGCCGCCGGTACCGCCAGTCCCTCCGGTGGCGCCGCCCGTCGTACCGCCCGTGGCACCGCCCGTCTGGCCGCCCGGGTCGCCCTGGCCGCCCTGGTCGCCGCCCGCCTCGATCGCGCTGTCCCCGCCGCCCTCCGAGGCGCAGGACAGGTCGAGGACCGAGCAGATACGGGCCTGGACACCGCCGCCGATCTGCGCTGCCCCCAGCACCAGACCCCCGATGACCGCCACGACGACCAGGACGAGACCGAGGTACTCCATCGCCGTCTGCCCGCGGTCCCGCCGCCACGTGATCATGTGGGCGAACGAGAACGGCGGGTCCACGAGCCGCTCGCGCTCCGACAGGTCGAACCACTCGCGGCTGCGCACCCGGCTCAGCAGCGTCAGGATCGCGATGGGCAGCACCAGTTGGGTGAGACCCGCGACCGAGCCGTCCCGGATGTTGGCCAGACCGCCGAGGATCAGCCACACCTGGACCGCGACCAGCCCCCACCAGACCCGGACCCCGCCGATCCCCGCCTGCCGCGCCAGCACCCAGCCGGCCACTCCGGGCGCGGCGGCCCAGGCCACCGCCCCGATCAGCGTCCCGTCCACCGCGCCGAGCAGCACGGCGGTCAGGAAGATCCCGAGACCGCCGAGCAGCGTCGCGCCGAACAGGACGTACACCAGCAGGCGCGCCAGCAGGAGCTGCCTGGGCATGGGCTGCGGAACCGATCGTGGAACGACACCAGAAAATGACATGACTGACCTCAAACTGCCCCGGTGAAAGGGCCGTTCATGGTGGCGCACATCGCCCCACCCCCCGTTCGGGCGAGCGTAACGGCCGCGACACAGGCGCGTCATGGGCCCCAGGGCCCAATCCAGGGCCCAACAGACCGGATCGGGTCAACCGGATCCGGACAGGACGAATATCGAAATTTTGCCAAACCGGGAAATACTCCGGTGTGTCGCGTTACCAACTCTTGGGGTTCTGCAAATCTCTTCCCGTACCCCCACCCACCCCGTCCCGGATTCCACCGAGGAATCCACTCCGGACAGAGGAGAGCCATGCTCTACGGCAACGCCCTGCGGGAAGCGGTTCAATCGCCCCGCACCACACCGCTCATCGGTATTTACGACATGTACTCGGCCTCGATCGCGGCCCAGCACTACAACGGATTCTTCGTCTCGGGATTCGGCTTCGCCGCCTCGCACTACGGACTCCCCGACATCGGATACATCGCGTGGCCCGACATGGTGGCCTTCGCCGAGCGGCTCCGGCTCGCCTTCCCCCGCCACCACATGCTGGTGGACATCGACGACGGTTACGTCGACCCCGAGGTCGCCTGCCACGTCGTGCAGCGGCTGGAGCGCGCCGGGGCCTCCGGGGTGATCCTGGAGGACCAGAAGCGGCCCCGCCGCTGCGGGCACGCGGACGGCAAGCTGATCCTGCCCCTGGAGGAGTACCTGGCCAAGCTGGATCTGGTGCTGCGCAGCCGGGAGGACCTGCTCGTGGTGGCCCGTACGGACGCCACGGAGGAGGCGGAGATCATCCGGCGGGCCGAGGCGCTCGCGGAGACCGACGCGGACGTCGTCCTCGTCGACGGGGTGCGCAGCGTCGAATGGATCCGGAAGATCCGTTCGGTCGTCGGCGACAAGCCCCTGCTCTTCAACCAGATCGCGGGCGGAAAGTCGCCGCGTCTCTCGCTCACCGAACTCTCGGAACTCGGCGTCGATGTCGCCATCTACAGCACGCCGTGCCTTTTCGCCGCGCACGGCGCGATCGACAGCGCGCTCATCGATCTGAAAATGGAGGACGGGCGGCTGCCGGACACCCGGGAAACCGGCGCCATCGGAGTGCAGGGCGCGACGGAACTGCTGGAGAAGAACATCAGCAGACATCACGACGTCCGGCATTCCGTGCCCGTTCCCGCCTCCGTCTGAGCGGGCCGCGGAACCTCGTGTCGTCGAATCCTTTCCGGGCCGGCACCGGCCGGCACCGGAACACCGCCGGCGGTTCCCGCCTGACCCGCGGCTCCGCCGTGGGCGTCGTCGCCATGGCGGGCGCGAGCATCCTGTGCGCGGGCGCCGGGGCGCAGGCCGATGACGACGACTCGTCGGAGTCCGGGCCCGTCGCCGGGCGGAACGTCGGGCTCGTCGTGATCGACAACTCCCACGCCGATTCCTGGCTGGAGGTCGACCGCACGCTCAACACGCTGATCAGCAGCAAGGGGACGGCGGGCAGCGACCACGACGGGGGCGGCGGCGCGATCGACGTACGGACCGGGGACACCTCCGGCACCGCACCCGCACCGGTCACAGCACCCGCGCCGGCGCCCGCACCCGGTGCAGGACAGGGACAGGCACAACCACCGGCCCCGGCAACCGAGTCCGGGACCGGGACCGCGTCCCCGTCCGCCCTGTCCGCGGATCCCTCCGACCAGGCCCGGCCGCCCGCACCGGCCGGGGCCCCGCCCCCCGCACCGGCCCCCGCGCGGGCCGCCAACTCCACGCCTTCGCTGCTCGGGTGGATCGCGCAGATCGGCCACCCCCCGTGGCAGGGCGACGACGGCGAAGGTGATTGACGTGAACCAGAAGTCCCGGCCGCCGTCCTGGCCGGGCCGGCTGAGGAAGGCGGTCGACCCCTACGTGGCCGCCCTCCTCGGTACGGTCGTGCTCGCCGCGCTGCTCCCCGCGACCGGGGGCGCCGCCGTGGCCGTCGGGGGCGCCGCCGACCTCGCCATCGGGCTGCTCTTCTTCCTCTACGGAGCGCGGCTCTCCACCCGGGAGGCGCTGGACGGCCTGCGCCGGTGGAAGCTCCATCTCGTCGTGGGCGCGAGCACGTTCGCGCTCTTCCCGCTGCTCGGTGTGGCCGCGGGCGGCCTCGTACCGTATCTGCTCACCGACCAGTTGCACGTCGGTCTGCTCTTCCTCTGCGTCGTCCCCTCCACCGTCCAGTCCTCGATCGCCCTCACCTCCACCGCCCGGGGCAATGTGCCGGCCGCCATCTGCGCCGGTACGTACTCCAGCCTCGCCGGGATGGTCGCCACGCCGCTGCTGTCCGCCTGGCTGATCGGCGCCACGGCGACCTTCTCGGCGGAGCGGCTGCTCGCCATCGCGGTCCAGCTGCTGCTGCCGTTCCTCGCCGGGCAGGTGCTGCGCCGCTGGATCGGCGGGTTCGTCGGGCGGCACAAAAGGGGACTCGCCCTGCTGGACCGGGGCTCGATCCTGCTCGTCGTGTACACGGCGTTCAGCCTGGGCGTGGCCGAGGGGATCTGGCAGCAGATCACTCCGGCGCGGCTGGCCGGCCTCCTCGGTGTGGTGGCGGGCCTGCTCGGGCTGGCGCTCACGGCGACGGCGTACGCCGCCCGGCGGCTCGGCTTCGACCGGGAGGACCGGATCACCATCGTCTTCTGCGGCTCGAACAAGAGCCTCGCGACGGGACTGCCCATGGCGGCGGTGCTGTTCGGGGCCTCGGCGGGCCCGGTGATCCTGCCGCTGATGCTCTACCACCAGCTCCAGTTGATGGTGTGCGCGGTCCTCGCGGCCCGCTGGGCCCGGCAGGCCCCGGAACCGGCGCAACCATCGAAACCGGTGAAGCCGTCCGCACCGGTGGAGCCGTCCGCACCGGCGGAATCCGCACACACCGCAGGGGCCGGTACGGTGTCCCGTCCGTCCGCGCGGAGTACGGCGGTCTGACCGGGCGCACAGTACAGAACGCGCCACAGTGCAGCCGGCTCCGGGCGGGTCTCGCCCGGAGCCGGTTGACGTTCCGTTCACATCCCCGCGCCCGGCCCGACGCGCGGGCACCGCACGGGTGTTGATCGGTGAAACGTCCGCTTAACGAACAGGCAATTTCGGGCAGCGAACGAATTCCGGCCAACTTCTTGACGCGCCCCTGACAGGAGTACGTCACTGCTGCCACTCTTCCCCCGTTCTCCGCACCACCGCGCTCCACCCAGCTCCGCGTGCACTGTCCGGGTGACCCACCGAGCCGCCCGGTCCCCCCTCGCAGAAGGAGTTCGCGTGAGACCCACGCACAGACCCCGTCGGCGCGCCACGGCCACCGGCGCACTGCTCGCCGCAGCAGCCCTTCTCACCGTCGGCGTCCAGGCCGGCACCGCCGTCGCGCAGCCGGACGGCGCGCCCGCCGCACCGGTCGCGGGCAAGGCCGATCCGGGTGCGCTGCCGCGCACGCTCTCCCCCGCCCAGCGCGCCGCGCTGCTGCGCGACGCCGACGCGACCAAGGCGGAGACCGCCGGGGAACTCGGCCTCGGCGCCCAGGAGAAGCTGGTCGTACGCGACGTCACCCAGGATGTCGACGGCACCACGCACACCCGGTACGAGCGCACCTACCAGGGGCTGCCGGTCCTCGGCGGCGACCTCGTCGTCGCCGAGACGAAGGCGGGCACCACGCAGTCCGTGAGCAAGGCGTCCAAGTCCACGCTCACGAACGTCAGCACCGAGGCCGACGTGGCGGCCCCGGTCGCGGAGAAGCAGGCGCTGAGCGCCGCCGTGGCGGAGGGTTCGAAGAAGACCGAGGCCGAGCGCGCGCCGCGCAAGGTCGTCTGGATGGCGCAGGGTTCCCCCACCCTCGCCTACGAGACGGTCGTCGGCGGCCTCCAGCACGACGGCACCCCGAACGAGCTGCACGTCGTCACCGACGCGGCCACCGGCAAGAAGCTGTACCAGTGGCAGGCCGTCAAGAACGGCGTGGGCAACACCCAGTACAGCGGCCAGGTCACCCTCGGCTCCACCGCGTCGGGCTCGACGTACAACCTCACCGACGGGGGCCGCGGCAACCACCGTACGTACAACCTGAACCGCGGTACGTCGGGCACCGGGACGCTCTTCTCCAACTCCACCGACACGTGGGGCAACGGCCTGCCCGCCAACCTGGAGACGGCGGGCGCCGACGCCGCGTACGGCGCGGCCGAGACGTGGGACTACTTCAAGAACGTGCACGGCCGCACCGGCATCCGCGGTGACGGTGTCGGCGCGTACTCCCGCGTCCACTACAGCAGCGGCTACGTCAACGCCTTCTGGCAGGACTCCTGCTTCTGCATGACGTACGGGGACGGCTCGGGCAACACCCGGCCGCTGACCTCCATCGACGTGGCCGCCCACGAGATGTCCCACGGGGTCACGGCCAACACGGCCGGCCTGATCTACAGCGGCGAGTCCGGCGGTCTCAACGAGGCCACCTCCGACATCTTCGCCGCGGCCGTCGAGTTCTACGCGGACAACCCGAACGACCCGGGCGACTACCTCGTCGGCGAGAAGATCAACATCAACGGCAACGGCACGCCGCTCCGTTACATGGACCAGCCGAGCAAGGACGGCGCCTCCAAGGACTACTGGTACTCCGGCATCGGCGGCGTCGACGTCCACTACTCCTCGGGCCCGGCGAACCACTTCTTCTACCTGCTCTCCGAGGGCAGCGGCGCCAAGACGGTCAACGGGGTCTCGTACAACTCCCCGACCTCCGACGGGCTGCCGGTGACCGGCATCGGCCGGGAGAAGGCCGAGCAGATCTGGTTCAAGGCGCTCGCCACGAAGTTCACCTCCACGACGAACTACGCGGCGGCCCGCACCGGCACGCTCGCGGTCGCCGGTGAGCTGTACGGCACCACCAGCGCCGAGTACACGGCCGTGCAGAACGCGTGGGCCGGCATCGCGGTCGGCCCCCGTCCGGGCGGCGGCGGCACGGGCCAGGCGTTCGAGTCCACGACGTCGATCGCCATCCCGGACAACGGCGCGGCGATCACCTCGCCGCTCGTCGTCTCGGGCGTCACGGGCAACGCCCCGTCCACCCTCCAGGTCGACGTGAACATCACGCACACCTGGCGCGGTGACCTGGTCGTCGACCTGGTGGGGCCGAGCGGTACCTCGTACCGGCTGAAGGCCTCCAGCAGCGGTGACTCGGCGGACGACGTGATCGAGACGTACTACGTCAACGCCTCGTCCGAGGTGGCGAACGGCACCTGGACGCTGAAGGTCCAGGATGTCGCGTCCCAGGACACGGGCCGGCTCAACAGCTTCAAGCTCACCTTCTGAAAGTTCATCCTTCGACAGCTCACCGTCTGAGCCGTCGTTCCACGGAAGCCGCCCGGGGTGCCTCTGCGCCCCGGGCGGTTTCATGCCGCCGGGTCGGCGGCGCGGACGAGCTGGCGCAGCGCGCCGTAGAAGACCTCGTGGTCCACGACCGCGGACAGGATCTCCGGGAGATGTCCGGTGAGCACCGGGAACTCCTCGGGGTCCAGCGCCGCCAGTGCCGTACGGGTCGCCGCCACACTCCCCCGGGGGTCGCGGTGGTCGACGAAGGTGGCGCTGCCGAGGGTGAGCAGGTACATCCGGCGGTACGCGGCGATCGCCTCGCCCGGTGTCATCCCGGCGGCGACGCTGTCGGCGAGCTGCGGCTCCACCAGCCTGCCCAGCAGCCGGGGGCCGAGCCACGGTCGGCTGCCACGCAGCGCGAGCAGCCCGGGGTGCGCGGTCAGCGTCGCGTACAGCGCCTGGAAGCGGGTCTCGGTCGCCTCGGCCCAGCCGGTGTCCGGCGGGATGTCGGGGAGGTCCCCGGCGAGATGGTCCGCACAGAGGTCGAGCAGCCCGGCGAGGTCGGCGCAGCGGCGCTGGACGGTGGCGTGGGCGACGCCGAGGCGGGCGGCGAGGGTGCGGAAGCTCAGCGCGCCGGGGCCGTCCGTGTCGATCATCGCCAGCGCGGTGGCGGCGATGCGCTCCGGGGTGGCGGCGTCGAGGGAAGCGGATTGCCTGGGCATGGGAGCCAGCGTACGGTACACCGTATCGGACCATCCACCGGTCCCCTCGGCCCCCCGTTCCGGGAGCCCCGGTGGCCATCGGACCCTCGCGCCCCACCGGCAGGAGCCAGCACATGCCCGGAATCACCTACGACGACGTCAAGCAGGCGGCGGACCGCGTCGCCGGGCACGTCCGCCCCGTGGCCCTGGCCCCGGCGGACCCGGTGTCCGAAGGCGGTGCGGAGATCTGGCTGGCGCTGGAGTACCTCCAGTACACCGGCAGCTTCAAGGCCCGCGGCGCGCAGAACTTCCTCCGCGCCCACCGCGCCTCCGGCACCCTGCCGGCCGCGGGCGTGACCATCGCCTCGGGCGGCAACGCCGGGCTCGCCTGCGCGTGGGCGGCGCGGCAGCAGGGCGTACGGGCGACGGTCTTCCTGCCGGAGTCGGCCCCGCCGGTGAAGGTCGGCCGGCTCCGGTCGTACGGCGCCGACGTGCGGCTGACCGGGGCCACGTACGGCGAGGCGCTCGCGGCGTGCGAGGAGTTCGCCGCCACGAGCGGCGCGCTCGCCTCGCACGCGTACGACCATCCGCTGATCGCGGCCGGCGCGGGCACCCTGATGGAGGAGATCCACGCCCGGCTTCCCGAGCTGGACACGGTGGTGGTGTCCGTGGGCGGCGGCGGGCTGTTCACCGGCGTCGCCACCGCCGCGCTGCACCACGGCGTACGGGTCGTGGCGGTCGAGCCCGAGAACTGCCGGGCGCTGAACGCGGCGCTGGAGGCGGGCCGCGTGGTGGACGTGCCGGTCGACTCGGTCGCCGCCGACTCCCTGGGCGCGTCCCGTGCCTCGGCGATGGCCCTGTCCACCGCCGGGCGGGACGGGGTGCGTTCGGTGCTCGTCCCGGACACCGCGATCACGGCGGCCCGGCAGTCCCTGTGGGACGGCCACCGGATCGCGGTGGAGCACGCGGCGTCGACGGCGCTGGCCGCGCTCACCCACGCCCCGGAGGAGGGAGGGTACGGCTACCGGCCCGGCCCCGGGGAGCGGGTGTGCGTGGTGCTGTGCGGCGCCAACACGGACCCCGGCTCGCTCTCCTGAACCGGACTTCCGCACCGGCGTCCTGAACCGGCGTCCCGGCCCGGTGTCCCAGGGACGTGGCGGCGCGCGGCTCAGCGCATCAGCACCCCCGCGCCCTCCCCGGTCGCCTCCGTCGGCAGGGCCACCAGCCCGAGGTCCGCGCTGGTGGCCAGCAGCGGGTGCGCGGGCAGGACGCGGACGGTGTAGCCGTAGGGGCCGGTACGGTCCAGGGCGAGCGGGCCCTCGTACACCCAGCGGCCCTCCAGGTCGGGGCCGCCCGCCGGTTTGAGCGGGAAGGGCCGCGCGTCCACGAGCGCGTCGTCCGTGCCGACCCGGCCCGCGACGGCCTGCACCTCGACGTCGTCCGGGCGCAGTTCGCCGAGGCCGACACACACCCGGAGGGTGAGCGTGGAGCCCAGCTCGGCACTGCCCCCGGCGCCGGTGGCCGCCACCGCCTCCACGTGGTCGACGGAGACGTACGGCCAGAGCGTGCGCGTCCGGTACTTCCAGGCGGCCAGCTCCGCCGCCGTACCGCCGTCGAGCGCGCGATGGGCGCGGGCGGCCGGGGCGTAGAGCCGCTCCACGTACTCCCGCACCATGCGTCCCGCGAGCACCTTCGGCCCCAGGGTGACCAGGGTGCGGCGGACCATCTCGATCCAGCGGCCCGGCAGTCCGCCGGCACCGCTGTCGCCCCGGTCGTAGAAGCGTGGCGCGACACGGTCCTCGATGAGTTCGTAGAGGGCGTTCGCCTCCAGGTCGTCCCGGCGGTTCTCGTCGGCGCTCGCGGTGTCGGCGGTGGGGATCGCCCAGCCGAAGTCGGGCTCGAACCATTCGTCCCACCAGCCGTCCAGCACCGACAGGTTGAGGCAGCCGTTGAGCGCGGCCTTCATCCCGCTGGTGCCGCACGCCTCCAGCGGGCGCAGCGGGTTGTTGAGCCACACGTCGCAGCCGGGGTAGAGCTTCTGCGCCATGCCCATGCCGTAGTCGGGCAGGAAGACGATGCGGTGCCGTACGCGCGGGTCGTCGGAGAACCGCACCAGTTCGCGCACCAGCCGCTTCCCGCCGTCGTCCGCCGGATGCGCCTTCCCGGCGACGACGATCTGGACCGGCCGCTCGGGGTGGAGCAGCAACTCCGTGAGGCGGTCCCGGTCGCGCAGCATGAGCGTGAGGCGTTTGTACGAGGGGACGCGGCGGGCGAAGCCGATGGTCAGGACGTCCGGGTCGAGGACGCCGTCGATCCAGCCCAGTTCGGCGTCCTCGGCGCCGCGCAGCCGCCAGGAGGCGCGGAGCCGTTCGCGTACCTCGGCGACGAGCCGGGCGCGCAGCGCGCGGCGTACGTCCCAGAGGTCGGCGTCCGAGGTCCCGGCGAAGTCGGGGAGATCCGCGGGGGCGGGGTGGTCCGCCGCCCCGGGGAGATCCGCGGGGGCGGGGTGGTCGGCGCCGTCCCGCCGGGTGCCGAGGCGGGTCACCTCGGGGGCGGTCCAGGTCGGTGCGTGCACCCCGTTGGTCACGGAGGTGATGGGCACCTCCGCCGGGTCGAAGCCCGGCCAGAGCCCGGCGAACATCTCCCGGCTGACGGCGCCGTGCAGGGTGGAGACGCCGTTGGCGCGCTGGGCGAGCCGCAGCCCCATGACCGCCATGTTGAAGAGGTGCGGCTCGCCGCCGGGGTAGCTCTCCATGCCGAGGCCGAGGACCCGTTCCACGGGTACGCCGGGCAGTTCGCCGTCGTCGCCGAAGTGGCGGGCGATCAGGTCGCGGTCGAAGCGGTCGATGCCGGCCGGGACGGGGGTGTGCGTGGTGAAGACCGTGCCGGCGCGGACCGCCTCCAGCGCGGCCTCGAACCCCATGCCCGTACCGGATCCGGGGGCTCCCGTGCCGGACAGGGCCTCGGCGGGGGTGCTGACGAGTTCGCGGATGCGTTCCAGGCCGAGGAAGCCGGCGTGCCCCTCGTTGGTGTGGAACACCTCGGGCGCGGGGTGGCCGGTGAGCCGGCAGTACGTACGGAGCGCGCGGACGCCGCCGATGCCGAGCAGCATCTCCTGGAGGAGGCGGTGCTCGCTGCCGCCGCCGTAGAGCCGGTCGGTGACCTCGCGTTCGCCGGGGCCGTTCTCCTCGACGTCCGAGTCGAGCAGCAGCAGCGGGACGCGGCCGACCTGGGCCTGCCAGACGCAGGCGCGCAGGGTGCGGTGGCCCGGCAGGGCGAGGGCGACCCGCGCGGCGGTGCCGTCCGCCTCGCGCAGCAGGGTCAGCGGCAGCTCGTTGGGGTCGAGGACCGGGTACTGCTCCTGCTGCCAGCCGTCCCGCGAGAGCGACTGGCGGAAGTAGCCGTGCCGGTAGAGCAGTCCGACGCCGATGAGCGGTACGCCGAGATCGCTGGCGGCCTTGAGGTGGTCGCCGGCGAGGATGCCGAGGCCGCCCGAGTACTGCGGCAGCGCGGCCGTGACCCCAAACTCCGGCGAGAAGTAGCCAATGGCGGCGGGCAGTTCCGCGGCCCCGCCCGCGCTCCCGCGTACGCCCCCTTCCCCACCGGTCTCCCCCACGTCGACGGCACGCTCCTGGTACCAGCGGGGACCGCGCAGATAGGTGTCGAGATCGGCGGCGGCGGCGGTGAGCCGGTCGAGGAAAGCACGGTCGGCCGCCAGCTCCGCGAGGCGGGCGGCGGAGACGCCGCCCAGCATCCGTACGGGGTCGGCGCCCGCCGCGCGCCACCCGGCGGGGTCGACGGACTCGAAGAGTTCACGGGTCTCGGTCTGCCATGACCAGCGCAGATTGCGGGCGAGGTCGCTGAGGGGTTGGAGCGGTTCTGGCAGGACGGGGCGGACGGTGAACCGACGGATTGCCTTCACGTGTTCCACCTTCGCAACCGGGGGGTCGGACAGCCGGACGGCAGAAGAGCCGCAGCGGACACACCGCAGGGTGCGTCCGCCTCTCCTCGAAGGTAGCCCTACCCCGCCGCGCGGGACCACGGCGCACACGTGGCCGCGAATGCACTCCATTCGCTCCCTCCCCCGTGGTTTCCCCGGTTGTCCCGTCGGTGATATCCGGGACGTGGTGGGGACATCGGCGCCGGGACACCGGAGCGGTCCGGCGCCGCGACACGCGGCACCGTCCTTATCGGCCGAAACCCACCCCCTCACGGCATGCATGACCCGATCCGGCCGGAGTAGGAGGAGTTAACACACCGCTGGATTACCGCCCCGAAACGAGTGGGAAGGCTCCAGCGGTACCTACCGCACACGAGCGCGTCTCGTCCCGATTTCCAGCGCTATTCGAGTGAACGCGGACAGGAGCGGCCATGCTCGCAGCCTCGCAGTCGCCCACAGAGCAGCTACAAAGAGCATTAAAACCACACAAAGCTCGCACACCTTGTCTCGTCACGGCACTGCAGCCGCTCCACTCGCGATACCCGCTTCACCCGCCCTGCCTGTCAAGCCCGCACAGCCCTCAGGTGATCCAGTGAAACCGCTGATCGGACGCATTCCCGTCCTGGACGTACGCCCGCTCGTCGACTGTGGAAGACGCCCCGCGAAGGCGGTGGTCGGTGAATCCTTCCAGGTCACCGCGACCGTCTTCCGCGAAGGCCATGACGCCGTCGCCGCCAATGTCGTTCTCGTGGACCCGGGCGGACGCCCCGGCCCGTGGACCCCGATGTGTGAACTCGCCCCGGGCACCGACCGGTGGGGCGCGGAGGTCACCCCCACCGGGGAAGGCCGGTGGACGTATACGGTCGAGGCGTGGAGCGACCCCGTCGCGACCTGGCGCCATGCCGCCGGCATCAAGATCCCGGCCGGTGCCACCGACATTCCCCTCGTCCTCGCGGAGGGCGCCGAGCTGTACGAGCGCGCCGCCGCCGGGGTGCCCAAGCGCGACGGCCGGGAGGCGGTGCTCGCCGCCGCCGACACCCTGCGGGACACCGCGCTGCCCGCCGCCGCCCGGCTGGCCGCCGCGCTCGCCCCCGAGGCCACCGCGGCCCTCGACCGCCATCCGCTGCGCGAACTGGTCAGCGCCGCACGCCCGGTGCCGCTGCTCGTCGAGCGCCGGCGCGCGCTGTACGGATCGTGGTACGAGCTGTTCCCGCGCTCCGAGGGCGCGGTCGTCCGGCAGGGCGAGCCGCCGGTGAGCGGCACCTTCCGGACGGCGGCCGAGCGGCTGCCCGCCGTGGCCGCGATGGGGTTCGACGTCGTCTACCTGCCGCCGATCCACCCCATCGGCACCACGTTCCGCAAGGGCCCCAACAACAGCCTCACGCCCGGCCCCGAGGATGTCGGGGTGCCGTGGGCGATCGGCTCGGCCGAGGGCGGCCACGACGAGATCCACCCGGCCCTGGGGACGATCGAGGACTTCGACCACTTCGTGGAGACGGCCCGCACCCTGCGGATGGAGATCGCGCTCGACTTCGCGCTCCAGTGCTCGCCGGACCACCCGTGGGTCGAGAAGCACCCGGAGTGGTTCCACCACCGCGCGGACGGCTCCGTCGCGTACGCGGAGAACCCGCCGAAGAAGTACCAGGACATCTATCCGATCGCCTTCGACAGCGATCTGCGCGGACTGGTCCGGGAGACCACCCGTGTCCTGCGGTACTGGATGGCGCACGGCGTCCGCATCTTCCGCGTCGACAATCCGCACACGAAGCCGGTGCTCTTCTGGGAGAAGGTCATCGCGAACATCAACCGCACGGACCCGGACGTCATCTTCCTGGCGGAGGCGTTCACCCGGCCCGCCATGATGCGGACGCTCGGCGCGGTCGGCTTCCAGCAGTCGTACACGTACTTCACGTGGCGTAACAGCAAGCAGGAGCTGACGGAGTACCTGACGGAGCTGTCGGGTGAGTCGGCCTGGTCCATGCGGCCCAACTTCTTCGTCAACACACCGGACATCCTGCACGCCTACCTCCAGGACGGCGGCCGCCCCGCCTTCGAGGCGCGGGCGGTGCTCGCGGCGACGATGGCGCCCGCCTGGGGGGTGTACGCGGGGTACGAACTCTGCGAGAACACACCGCTCAAGCCGGGCGGCGAGGAGTACCTCGACTCGGAGAAGTACCAGCTCAGGCCCCGTGACTGGGAGGCGGCCGAGCGCGAGGGCCGGACGATCGCACCGCTGATCACCTCACTCAACCGGATCAGACGGCGCCACCCCGCCCTCCAGCAGCTCCGCGACATCCACTTCCACCACGCCGACAACGACGCGGTCATCGCGTACAGCAAGAGGTCGGGCACGGACATCGTTCTGGTGGTCGTCAACCTCGACCCCCACCACACCCAGGAGGCGACGGTCTCGTTGGACAGGGCACGGCTCGGCCTCGCATCGATGGAGGGTCACGAGACCGTGCCGGTGCGCGACGAGCTCACCGGCGAGACCTATCACTGGGGCAGCTCCTTCTATGTGCGCCTGGAGCCGGGCGTCACGCCCGCGCACATCGTGGTGCTGCGACCGTCCCCGCCGATCGGAGGGTCACCCACATCATGATCGTCAATGAGCCCGTCCACGACACGTTCGAGGACACCCCGGCCAAGGACCGCGATCCCGACTGGTTCAAGCGCGCCGTCTTCTACGAGGTCCTGGTGCGTTCGTTCCAGGACAGCAACGGCGACGGCATCGGTGATCTCAAGGGCATCACCGCCAAGCTGGACTATCTGCAATGGCTCGGGGTCGACTGCCTCTGGCTGCCGCCGTTCTTCAAGTCGCCGCTGCGCGACGGCGGCTACGACGTCTCGGACTACACGGCGGTCCTCCCCGAGTTCGGCGACCTCGCCGACTTCGTGGAGTTCGTCGACGCCGCGCACCAGCGCGGCATGCGCGTGATCATCGACTTCGTCATGAACCACACGAGCGATCAGCACGACTGGTTCCAGGAGTCCCGCAAGGACCCCGAGGGTCCGTACGGCGACTACTACGTCTGGGCCGACGACGACAAGGCGTTCCAGGACGCGCGGATCATCTTCGTCGACACGGAGACGTCGAACTGGACCTTCGACCCGGTACGCAAGCAGTACTACTGGCACCGCTTCTTCTCCCACCAGCCCGATCTCAACTACGAGAACCCGAAGGTGCAGGAGGAGATCGTCTCCGCGCTGCGCTTCTGGCTGGACCTGGGCATCGACGGCTTCCGGCTCGACGCCGTGCCGTACCTGTACCAGGAGGAGAACACCAACTGCGAGAACCTGCCGGCCACCCACGAGTTCCTGAAGCGGGTACGGGCGGAGATCGACGCGAACTACCCCGACACCGTGATCCTCGCCGAGGCCAACCAGTGGCCGGAGGACGTCGTCGACTACTTCGGCGACTACGCGAAGGGGGGCGACGAATGCCACATGGCGTTCCACTTCCCCGTGATGCCGCGGATCTTCATGGCCGTACGGCGCGAGTCCCGCTACCCGGTCTCGGAAATCCTGGCGAAGACCCCGGCGATCCCGAGCAGCTGCCAGTGGGGCATCTTCCTGCGCAACCATGACGAGCTGACCCTCGAAATGGTCACGGACGAAGAGCGCGACTACATGTACGCGGAGTACGCCAAGGATCCGCGGATGCGCGCCAACATCGGCATCCGGCGCCGGCTCGCCCCGCTGCTGGACAACGACCGCAACCAGATCGAGCTGTTCACGGCGCTGCTGCTGTCGCTGCCCGGCTCCCCGATCCTCTATTACGGGGACGAGATCGGGATGGGCGACAACATCTGGCTGGGCGACCGGGACGCCGTACGGACGCCGATGCAGTGGACCCCGGACCGGAACGCGGGCTTCTCGTCCAGCGACCCCGGGCGGCTCTATCTGCCGACGATCATGGACCCGGTCTACGGCTATCAGGTCACCAACGTGGAGGCGGCGATGGCGTCGCCGTCCTCGCTGCTGCACTGGACCCGGCGGATGATCGAGATCCGGAAGCAGAATCCGGCCTTCGGGCTCGGCTCGTACACGGAGCTGCCGTCGTCGAACCCGGCGGTGCTGGCCTTCCTGCGCGAGGCGCCCTCCCAGGAGGGCGAGGGCGACGACCTGGTGCTGTGCGTCCACAACTTCTCGCGTTTCGCACAGCCGACGGAGCTGGACCTGAAGACGTTCAGCGGCCGGCACCCGGTGGAGCTGATCGGCGGGGTGCGGTTCCCCGCGATCGGCGAATGGCCGTATCTGCTGACCCTGGCGGGTCACGGCTTCTACTGGTTCAGGCTGCGGAAGGACGTCGCCGCCGCGCCGCCGGCGTGAGCCGCGTATCCCTCCTGGGTGTGAGGCGCAGGGCATCCCGGGCGTGCGCCGCGCACTCCCCCGTGCCCGGAGGGCCCTTGTGACACGGTGTTAACGCGTGTCGTGGTGCGGGGCGGTTTCCACCGCCCCGCACGGGGCACTCTCCTCCACATCCAGTTCGATCGATTCGATCAAATTCGTATCGAGTTCGTACGGAATCGATCCGTACGGATCATCCTCACCCGACACGTCCCGCACAGCCGGACAGCCATTGCCGCAATCCGGGACACTCTGCGCATCCTGTGGTGTGCCCGGGGAAAGGACGCGATGCCATGTCGAAGGCGGCATCCGCCCGGATTACTCCGGGTCTCGCTGACCGAAGCCACCCTCCGCAGGACCCCGTCACCTCCCCGGCGCAGGACGCCCGCCCCGACCACGGCGTCCCCCGACTCAGGAGTGCCCTGTCCCCGCCGTCCGGGGCCCAGGCATCCACTCCCGCTCTCTCCGACGCCGAGGCACGCACCCTGGTCGGCTCGCTCGCGCCGCTCCTCCGGGAATGGCTGCCCCGCCAGCGCTGGTTCGCGGGCAAGGGCCGGCCGGTCACCGGCTTCGTCCCGGTCGCCGTCACGGAGCTGCGGGCGCTGGGCGCCGGCGGTCCCGGGCTGCTCCATCTGCTCGTACGGGTGGAGCAGCACGGCGCCGCGAGCCCGGCCCCGGCGGCCGGCCGGTACCAGGACTGCTACCAGCTCCTCCTCGGCGTGCGGCACTCGCTGCCCGCCTCCCTCGCCGCCGCCGCGATCGGCCAGGTGGAGCAGGGGCCGCTGGCCGGCCGCACCGTCTACGAGGGCCTCCACGACCCGCGCGTCGCCGACCTGCTGCTGGAGCGGCTGCGCGCCCCGGGCGCGCGCGGGCCGCTGCGGTTCTGCCGCGCGGCGCCCGTCCCGGCGGGGCTCACGGGCCGGCTGCTCGACGCCGAACAGTCCAACTCGTCGCTGGTGTACGGGACCGGGGCGGACAGGAGCGGGGCGGACGGGACCGCCGTGGACGGTGGCCCGGCCGGCGGCTCGGACGCGTACATCCTGAAGATCCTGCGCCGGGTCTTCCCCGGCCCCCATCCGGATCTGGAACTGCCGCTCGCCCTGGACGCCGAGGGGTGCGAGCGGGTGCCCGCGCCGGTCGGCTGGATCGAGGCGGCCGACCCGTCGGGCGGCGGCCGGCCGGGCGGCGGCGAGACCCTGACGCTCGGCGTGCTCCAGCCGTATCTGCGCGACTCCCTGGACGGCTGGCGCCTGGCGCTGGCGGCGCTCGCCGAGGACCGGGAGTTCACCGCGGAGGCGCGGGCGCTGGGCCGGGCCACCGCCGAGGTGCACACCGCGCTCGCCGCGGCGCTGCCGACGGTGACGCTGGGCCGCCGGCAGACCGCGCACCTCGCCGAGGGGATGACCGAACGGCTGGAGGCGGCGGCGCGCGCGGTGCCCGCACTGCTGCCGTACGTCCCCGGGCTGCGCACCGCGTTCGACGCGCTCGCCGGGCCGGCCGGGGCGGGGCGCGGCCGGCCCGCGCAACGGGTGCACGGCGACCTCCATCTCGGCCAGGCCCTGCGGACCCCGGACGGCCGCTGGTCGGTCATCGACTTCGAGGGCGAACCCGCCAGGCCGCTCGCCGAACGGCGCCGGCCGCAGCCGCCGGTCCGCGATGTCGCGGGCATGCTCAGGTCCTTCGACTACGCGGCGCGCCAGCACGAGCCGTGGCGCCCCGACTGGGCGGCGCGCTGCCGCGCGGCGTACTGCGAGGGGTACGCCGCCGCTTCGGGCACCGATCCGCGCGCGGAGCCCGAGCTGCTGCGCGCGTACGAGACGGACAAGGCGGTGTACGAGGTCCTGTACGAGGCGCGGCACCGCCCCGACTGGCTCCCGGTCCCGATGGCGGCGATCCGCCGGCTCGCCGCGGGCACCTGACCCGCGCCGCCCGCCCGTCGCGGTCCTCGCTCCTCCCCCGTTCCTCTCCTCCCTGTTTCCCCCTCTGTTCGACAACGAAGCCCCTTCGAGGAGGCAGCCCCCGTGACCGCCCGCACGCCGTCCGACCGTTCGTCGGACCGGACTCCCAAGCCCGCGTCGAAGTCCACATCGAAGTCCGCGTCGAAGCCGAAGCCGAAGCCGAAGACCACACCGAAGACGAAACCGAAGGCCGCGTCACCGGCCGTCGCCGTCCCGATCCCGGCCCCCGCGACGGCACCCGCACCCGCCGCGGCTCCCGCGACGGCCGCGCCCCGGGTGCGGGTCGCGCCGCCGCTGGACGCGGGCGACCGGGACCGGCTGCTCAGCGGGACCCACCACGATCCGCACGGGCTGCTGGGGGCGCACCCCGTGCCGGACGGGGTGGCGATCCGGGTGCTGCGGCCGTACGCGCGCGCCGTCACCGTATGCGCCACGGATCTGCGGGCGGAGCTGAGAGACGACGGGGACGGCTTCTTCTCCGGCGTCCTGCCGCTGCGCACGGTGCCCGCGTACACGCTGCTCGTCCGGTACGGCGAGAGCGCCGACGCCGACGGCGGCGGTGACTCCGCGGCCGAGCCGGACGAGCTGGAGGTGGGGGACCCGTACCGCTTCCTGCCCGCGCTCGGGGATCTCGATCTGCACCTGATCCGCGAGGGCCGCCACGAGGAGCTGTGGAAGGCGCTCGGCGCCCGGACGATGACCCACCAGGGGGTGACCGGGACCCGGTTCACCCTCTGGGCGCCGAACGCGCGCGGGGTGCGGATCGCCGGTGACTTCAACTACTGGGACGGTACGAGTCTGCCCATGCGCTCGCTCGGCTCCTCGGGGGTGTGGGAGCTGTTCGTGCCGGGGATCGGCGAGGGCGCGCTCTACAAGTTCGACATCGCCCGCCCCGACGGCTCGCACACCCTGCGCGCCGACCCGATGGCCCGGCGTACGGAGGTGCCGCCCGCGACGGCCTCGATCGTCACGGAGTCCCACCATGTGTGGCGGGACGCCGCGTGGCTGGCGCGGCGCGGTGAACGTCCGGTGCACGAGGCGCCGTTCTCCGTCTACGAGGTGCATCTCGCCTCCTGGCGACCTGGCCTGACGTATCGTCAGCTCGCGGCTCAACTCCCCGCGTACGTCAAGGACCTGGGCTTCACGCACGTCGAGCTGATGCCGGTGGCCGAGCATCCCTTCGGGGGTTCGTGGGGGTATCAGGTCACCGGGTTCTACGCGCCGACGTCCCGCATGGGGACGCCCGACGACTTCCGGTACCTGGTGGACGCCCTGCACCGGGCGGGCATCGGGGTGCTCGTCGACTGGGTGCCCGCCCACTTCCCGAAGGACGAGTGGGCGCTGGCGTGCTTCGACGGCCGGCCGCTGTACGAGCACGCGGATCCGCAGCGGGCCGAGCACCCGGACTGGGGGACGCTGGAGTTCGACTACGGGCGCACGGAGGTCCGTAACTTCCTGGTCGCCAACGCCGTCTACTGGTGCGAGGAGTTCCACATCGACGGGCTGCGCGTGGACGCGGTCGCCTCGATGCTCTACCTCGACTACTCGCGCGAGGAGGGCCAGTGGTCCCCCAACGAGCACGGCGGGCGGGAGAACCTGGACGCGGTGGCGTTCCTTCAGGAGATGAACGCGACGGTCTACCGCCGCTGTCCCGGCGTCGTGACGATCGCCGAGGAGTCCACCGCCTGGAACGGTGTCACCCGCGCCACCCACCAGGTGGGCCCCGACGGGCTCGGCGGGCTGGGCTTCGGGCTGAAGTGGAACATGGGGTGGATGCACGACTCGCTGGACTACGTCTCGAAGGAGCCGGTGCACCGCAAGTACCACCACGGGGAGATGACCTTCTCCATGGTGTACGCGTACAGCGAGAACTACGTCCTGCCGATCTCGCACGACGAGGTCGTGCACGGCAAGGGCGCGCTGGTCGCGAAGATGCCCGGCGACTGGTGGCAGCAGCGTGCGAACGAGCGGGCGTACCTCGGCTTCATGTGGGCCCATCCGGGCAAGCAACTCCTGTTCATGGGACAGGAGTTCGCGCAGGGCGCGGAGTGGTCGGAGGGCCACGGCCCGGACTGGTGGCTGCTGGACCCGTCGTACGAGGCCGAGCCCGACCACCGGGGCGTGCGCGACCTGGTCCGGGAACTCAACACGGTGTACGGCGCGACGCCGGCGCTCTGGCAGCGGGACACCGTGCCGGAGGGGTTCGCCTGGGTGGACGGCGACGCGGGCGAGGACAACGTCTTCGCCTTCCTGCGCTTCGACGCCCAGGGCTCGCCGCTGCTGGCGGTCTCGCACTTCTCGCCGGTGGTGCGCCACCAGTACCGGCTGGGGGTGCCCGAGGAGTTCACGGCCTGGACGGAGGTCCTCAACACCGACGAGGCGCGGTACGGCGGCGGCGACATCCGCAACCCGGAGCCGCTGAAGCCGGAGTCGGTGGCCGCGCACGGCAGGCCGACGAGCATCCAGCTCACGCTGCCGCCGCTGGCCACCGTCTGGCTGCGGCCGGTGTGACACCCCGGCCCCGTGTGATGACCTGACCTACCTCATCTGACGTACCATCAGTTGTGCCTGGCCCCGCCGGATCCGCTCGCCGGCGGGGCTTCGGTGCGCCCGGGGACACCGCCGCGTTCCGGCGGCCCGGTCGATCGGGGCGATCGGGGTGATCGGGGTGATCTCCGCCCGTGGCCCGCCCGCGCCCCGCCGCGCCTTCGCCCGGGAAAATCTTGCGGGCGACCTCTTCCCTGCTTCGCGGGCCCGTGGCACTCTCCCCCAGGGATGCACATCTGAACGCCATTCATATACATGAAAGCTGCCCCGAAAGGCGCATGCATGGTGATCAGCCGAAGAAGTCTGCTCCAGGCCACCACAGCCACCGCGACCTCGGTCGCCCTCACCGGTATGGCGCACGGCGAACGCGCTCCGGACACCGCCCCCGGACACCGCCCCGGCGCCTCCCTCTGGGACGAGTTCCGGGCCTCACCCCGTACACATCCTCAGATCCCGTTCATCGGCCGGGCCGGCTTCGCCGGCGGCTCCACCGCCTTCCCGCGCCGCCCGGTCCGCGCCGACGTGGTGCGGTACGGGGCCCGTCCCGACGGTTCCGCCGACGCCGCGCCCGCGATCAACCGGGCCATCGCCGAGACCGGCGAGCGCGGCGGCGGCACGGTCCGGCTCCCGCCCGGCCGGTACCGGATCGACGACATCATCCGCATCGGCCACAGCAACGTCACCCTGCGCGGCGCGGGCAGCGGTGCCACCACGCTGTACGCCACCCGCTCACTCACCGACATCATCGGCCCCTACGGCAGCCGGTACGGCGGCGACAAGTCCTCCTGGTCCTGGGCCGGCGGGCTGGTGTGGGTCTGCCCCCGCGACCGGCTCCGGGCGCTGACCGGGGCGATCAGGGCCCGGGAGTGGCCGTTCGAGGGATGGACGGGCAACCGGCGCGACCAGTGGCGCACCCTCGCCCGCGTCACCTCGCCCGCCCGCCGGGGCGACCTCACCGTCACCGTGGACGCCCCGGCCGCGCTGCGCCCCGGCGACCGCGTGCTGCTCCAGCTCTCGGACGACGCCGGGCACGGCCTGCTCGCCCACATGTGCGGCGACGTCGAGGGCACCGCCGCGTACGACTGGTCCGACAAGACCAAGCTGCTGAGCTACGCCCCGTACGAGTGGCCGGTGCGGATCACCGCCGTGCGGGGCCGCCGGGTCACCCTCGACCGGCCGCTGCCGCTGGACGCGCGCCCGGAGTGGGCCCCGCGGTTCACCACCCTGGTCGCGCCCGTCACCGGGTCCGGGGTCGAGGGCCTCACCATCGAGATGCGGGAGACGACGCAGTCCCCGCATCTCCTCGACACCGGGTACAACGGCCTGGCCATGCAGTGCGCCTGGGACTGCTGGGCCGACGACGTCCATGTCGTCAACGCCGACAACGGCTTCCTCTTCGTCGCGGCCAAGGCCGTCACCCTGCGCCGGACCCGCGTCTCCGGGCGGGGCAGCCACCACCCGTACGCGTGCCGCGAGGGCTCCCACGACAACCTGGTCGAGGACTTCTCCGTCGAGCGGCCCGCCGTTCCACCGCCCGCCGGGACGCAGGTGCACGGCATCAACGTCGAGGGCCTGTCGAGTTACAACGTCTGGTCGCGCGGCCGCATGACCACCGGCACCTTCGACACCCACCGGGGCCTGCCGTTCGCCAACGTACGCACCGAGATCACCCTGCACAACGACGGGAAGCACGGCGGCGACGCCAACGCCGGTCCCCTGTACGGCGCGCGCTTCACGCACTGGAACGTGACCGTCACCAACGGCCGGGCGGGGTGCGTACGGATCGACGACGTGGCCCCGTACAGCGCCACCGTGGGGATCTCCGAGGTCACCCCGTTCGGCCAGATCGACAAGCCCGACTTCCAGGGGCCCCTGCACGCGCGCCTCGACGCCTACGGGACCCCCGCCGTCACCCCGCGCAACCTGCACACCGCCCAGCGCCGCCTCAGCCACGGCCTGCCGACGAGACGACAAGGTGAATCGCGATGACACACTCCCCACGCCCCGTTCCGGGTCACCGGTCCTTGGCCCCGTCACGGCGCACGCTGCTGGGCGCGGCAATCGGCGGCGCCGTCGCCGCCGGGCTGCCGCAGCTCGCCGGTCCGGCCGCCGCGGCCTCCTGGCAGCAGCGCTGGGCGCCCTCGGCGCGTACCGACAAGCTGGCCGCCTTCGAGTCGATCGAGGACGACCGCGCGGACTCCCACACCTCCGCCTCTCCGCACATCTTCGCCGAGGGTGACAACTACCGCTTCAACATGCACATGGTCGACCGGGACACCTCCACCGACCGGCAGCGCCACGAGGTCACCGGGATGCGCAGCCCGGCCGGCGGCTCGTACCTCCAGTGGAAGCAGGGCGAGAGCTGGCGGGTGACGTACTCGATGTACATCCCGAGCACCCTGCGGGCGACCACCACCTTCACCCACATCATGCAGATGAAGCAGCCCGGCACCGGGTCCGCGCCGATCGTCGTGCAGTCGCTGCGGCGGGTCGACGGCGCGCAGACCATCGAGCTGAAGATCTTCGAGCAGGACATCCTCGTCGGCCGCACCGCCCTCACGCCCCTGCACGACTCATGGGTCGACGTGGACTTCCAGCTCAAGATCGGCAACGGTACGAGCGGCACCGTGCGGTGGATCCTCCGCAAGGGCGGCAGCACAGTGATCGACGCGCAGAAGACCGGCGTCGACACCTTCCTCGCCGACCGGGTCCGGCCCAAGTGGGGCATCTACCGCTCGCTCGGCGACACGTCGGACTCGCTGCGGGACTGCCACATGCTGCTGACGAACATGCGCGGCTATCAGCTGGTGTGAGAACGGCGGCGGCCGCCCCGGGGGTCCGGGG
>NZ_JBHYZP010000043.1:0-83283 GCF_042752355.1 Streptomyces sp. NPDC059255 | reverse complement strand
GTGCCGGCGGACGCCCCGCCCTCAGGTCACTTGGTGTTGATGACCTTGTCGATGGCGGCGTCCGCTTCCTTCGCGGCCGCCTCGACCGACTGCTTCCCGGTGCCGATGGACTGCAGCATCGTCTGGAGCACCTGGGCCTTCTCGACCTGGCCCCAGCCCGGCGCCATCGGCACGAACCAGCTCGACTCGGCCGCCGTGGCCGGGACCGCGGTCGCCGGGTCGTTCTTCAGCGTCGCGAGGTCGGTCTTGTTGTTCGGCAGGTTGCCCTTGGCCATCAGGCCCTTCTGGCCCTTGGCGCCGGTGTACGCGTTGATCCACTCGGCGGCGGTGGCCTGCGCCTTCGACTTGACCGGTACGGCCAGGTCGGAACCGCCGAGGAAGACCGGCATGTTGGCGCCGGACGGACCCGGCATCACGAAGTTCTCCAGGTTCCCCTTGAGCTTGCCGGTCTTGTCGCTCTTCGGGTCCTCGGCGGTCGCGCCCTCCCAGGCGGCGCCGAAGATCATGCCGGACTGGCCCTGGCCGTACACGATGTAACGGTCGGACTCGTCCTTCGTCTTGTCCGCGTGCATGTACGCGTCCAGGATCTTCTTGTACTCCTTCAGTCCCTTGAGGGACTCGGGCGAGGAGAGGTTCGCCTTGAACGAGCCGCCGTTCTCCTCGGCGATGGAGCCGCCCGCGTCGTACACGAAGGACATGGCCGCGTACCAGTCGCGCGTGGGCTGGTACCAGGCGCTGAACTTGTCGCCCTGCTTCGCCTGGATCTTGTCGAGTCCGGCGGTCAGTTCGGCGTAGGTCTTCGGTACGGCGGTGACCCCGGCGTCCTTGGCGACGTCCTTGCGCCAGTTGGCGACGCGGCCCCCCGCGTAGTACGGCACGCCGTAGGTCTTGCCGTTGTACGTCACCGACGACTTGAGGCCGTCGAGCCAGGCGTCCGAGTTCTCGAACTTCGCGGGGTCGAGCTCGGCGAAGGCGCCCTTGACCGTGTAGCCGAGCATCTCCGTGTTGCCCATCTCGACCACGTCGGGGGCCTTGTCGGTGGCGAGTACGGCGTCGAGCTTGGCGTTCTTGTCGGGCCAGCCGTAGTACTCGTGCTTGATCTTGATGCCGGGGTTCTTCGCGACCACGGCGTCGTCCGCGGCCTTGACCAGCTCCGGCCAGTTGTTCTGGGCGTCCACTGTCAGCCAGACGGTGAGTTCCTTCGCGGACTCTCCCCCGGCCGCCCCGCCCTTCGGATCGTCGGAACCACAGGCCGCGAGGCCGATCACCATGCCTGCGACGCCGACCGCCGCGATGAGCTTGCGCTTCACGCCACCCTCCTCAGGGACACTGCAACCCCCCTGGTCCGCTTAATGGTTTAGACCAGTAGGGGGGAGCTTGGCCTAGACCTTTAGGGGTGTCAAGGGTGTATAAGAAGGGCTGTCGTGTCCGTTATCGGACCGACACCTGAGAGAGGGCGACGACTCGTGGCAGGACCGTGCCACCATGTGAGCCGCGACAGACGGAGGAGCCGGTGACGGCAGCAGCGCAGGAGTCGGGAAGGCAGGCCATGGCCACGGACGGGGTCGGCACGGAGACCGAGGGCGGACCCGCCACCCGTACGGCCCGCGTGCCCAAGTATTACCGCCTCAAACGGCACTTGCTCGACATGACCGAAACACTGCCGCCCGGTACGCCCGTACCGCCGGAGCGCACCCTGGCCGCCGAGTTCGACACCTCGCGCACGACCGTGCGCCAGGCGCTCCAGGAACTGGTCGTCGAGGGGCGGCTCGAACGCATCCAGGGCAAGGGCACCTTCGTCGCCAAGCCCAAGGTCTCCCAGGCCCTCCAGCTCACCTCGTACACCGAGGACATGCGCGCGCAGGGCCTCGAACCGACCTCGCAGCTCCTCGACATCGGATACGTCACCGCCGACGACACCCTTGCGGGACTCCTCGACATCACCGCCGGCGGGCGCGTGCTGCGCATCGAACGGCTGCGGCTGGCGAGCGGCGAGCCGATGGCCATCGAGACCACCCACCTCTCGGCGAAGCGCTTCCCCGCCCTGCGCCGCTCACTCGTCAAGTACACGTCCCTCTATACGGCGTTGGCGGAGGTGTACGACGTCCACCTCGCCGAGGCCGAGGAGACGATCGAGACGTCCCTGGCCAACCCGCGCGAGGCCGGGCTGCTCGGTACGGACGTGGGCCTGCCGATGCTGATGCTCTCGCGCCACTCACTGGACGCGGCCGGCGAACCGGTGGAGTGGGTACGGTCCGTCTACCGCGGCGACCGCTACAAGTTCGTGGCCCGCCTCCAGCGCCCGCGCCCCTGAGCGGGGACCCGGAACGAAAACCCGCCACGGCGACATAAACCCACCGTGTGCGGGCAGTTAACGTACCGGAATATGGGCTGGTGGTAGCGCGTCCCGAGATGGTCCCCTAGATTTCCTGCGCATTACGCATCAGGCACTACGCAGGTGACCAGCGGTGACCAGTGAGGGGACGACTCACCATGCCAGAGCCCGCACCGAAAGGCGCCCCGTCGGCCGACACCCCGTCGGCCGACACCCCGTCGGCCGACACCCCGTCGACCGACACCTCGTCGGCCGACACCCCGTCGACCGGCACCCCACCGAGGACCACCGGGGGTCTCACCCCGAGATCCGTCGTCATCTGGACACTGGTCGCGCTGGTGGGCGCGGCGGGCTGGGGGGTGCTCGCCCTTTCCCGGGGCGAGGAGGTCTCGGCCGCCTGGATGCTCGCCGCCGCGCTCGGCTCGTACGCGATCGCCTACCGCTTCTACTCCCGCTTCATCGCCAACCGCGTCCTCAAGGTCGACAGGACCCGGGCCACCCCCGCCGAACGGCTCGACAACGGCGTCGACTTCCACCCCACCGACCGGCGCGTGCTGTTCGGCCACCACTTCGCGGCCATCGCGGGCGCCGGGCCGCTGGTCGGCCCGGTGCTCGCCGCGCAGATGGGGTATCTGCCCGGCACCATCTGGATCGTCGCGGGCGTCATCTTCGCCGGCGCCGTCCAGGACATGGTGACGCTGTTCTTCTCCACCCGCCGCGACGGCCGGTCGCTCGGCCAGATCGCCCGGGACGAGATCGGCCCCTTCGGCGGCGCGGCGGCCCTGATCGCCGTCTTCATGATCATGATCATCCTGCTGGCCGTGCTGGCGCTGGTCATCGTCAACGCGCTGGCGCACTCGCCGTGGGGCGTCTTCTCCATCGCCATGACCATCCCGATCGCCCTCTTCATGGGCGTGTACCTGAGGGTGCTGCGCCCCGGCCGGGTCAGCGAGGTCTCGCTCATCGGGGTGGCACTGCTGCTGCTCGCCATCGTGGCGGGCGGCTGGGTCGCCGAGTCCTCGCTCGCCGACATCTTCACGCTGGAAGCGGGCACGCTGGTCATCTGGATGATCGCGTACGGCTTCCTCGCCTCCGTGCTTCCGGTGTGGATGCTGCTGGCGCCGCGCGACTACCTGTCGACCTTCATGAAGGTCGGCACGATCGTGCTGCTGGCGCTGGGCGTGGTGATCGCGCTGCCCACCATGAAGATGGAGGCGATCACCGACTTCGCGAGCCGCGGTGACGGCCCGGTCTTCGCCGGATCGATGTTCCCCTTCGTCTTCATCACCATCGCGTGCGGCGCGCTCTCGGGTTTCCACTCGCTGATCTCCTCGGGCACGACGCCGAAGATGGTCCAGAAGGAGACCCAGATCCGGATGATCGGTTACGGCGCGATGCTGACCGAGTCGTTCGTCGCGATCATGGCGCTGATCGCCGCCTGCATCATCGACCCGGGCCTGTACTTCGCGGTCAACTCCCCGGCCGGGGTCATCGGGGGTACGGTCGAGTCCGCCTCGCAGGCCGTCGCCAACCTGGGCTTCACCATCTCGCCGGACCAGCTCGCCCAGGCGGCCAAGGACGTCGAGGAGACGAGCCTGCTGTCGCGGACCGGCGGGGCGCCGACCTTCGCCCTCGGCATGGCGGAGATCTTCTCGTCCGTCGTCGGCGGCACCGCCATGAAGGCGTTCTGGTACCACTTCGCCATCATGTTCGAGGCGCTGTTCATCCTCACCACGGTGGACGCGGGGACGCGCGTCGGGCGCTTCATGCTCCAGGACATGCTCGGCAACGTGTACAAGCCGATGCGCGAGGTGAGCTGGAAGCCGGGCGTCTGGTTCGCCAGCGCTGTGGTGGTCGGCGGCTGGGGCTACTTCCTCTGGGTCGGTGTCCATGACCCGCTGGGCGGCATCAACCAGCTCTTCCCGCTCTTCGGCATCGCCAACCAGCTCCTGGCGGCCGTCGCGCTCGCCGTCTGCACCACACTGCTGGTCAAGTCCGGCCGCCTGAAGTGGGCGTGGGTGACGGCCGTACCGCTCGCCTGGGACGCCGCCGTCACGCTCACCGCGAGCTGGCAGAAGATCTTCTCGGCGGACCCGAGGGTGGGCTTCTTCACCCAGCGCGACGTGTACCAGTCGGCCATCGACCGGGGCGAGGTGCTGGCCCCGGCCAAGACCATGGACGACATGCACACCGTGGTCACCAACTCCACGGTGGACGGGGTGCTCTCGGCGCTCTTCGCGGTCCTCATCCTCGTGGTCATCGCGGACGCCGGACGGGTCTGCTTCAAGGCGATCCGCGATCCGGAGGGCGTCCGGCTGACGGAGGTCCCGTACGTCGAGTCGAAGATCGTCGCCCCGGCCGGCCTGATCCCCACCCAGGAGGAGAAGGCGGAACTGGCCGCCGCCGAGGCCACCAAGGAGCGGGAGAGCGTCCCGGCGGGGACGGGCCCGGCATGACGCGCGTCCGGAGCCGGGCGGATCGGGTGCGGCACGTGGCCGGGCGGATCCGCTGGTACGTACGGGAGTTCACCGGCGAGTCGGCGTACGAGCGCTACGTGGCCCACGCCCGGGCCCACGCGGACGCGGCAGCCGGTGCGGGTACGGGCGCGGGTGCCGGCGCCGGTGACCCGGCGGGCGGGATCATGACCCGCCGCGCCTTCGAACGCAGCCGCACGGACGCCCGCGAGGCCGACCCGCGCGAGGGCTTCCGCTGCTGCTGAGCCGCCGCCGGGCCGTCGCGGAGCTGCTGCCGAGCCGCCGCCGATCTCGTACGGCGGCGGCGTACGACACAACATCTGGGGGGTGGCGCGGCGCGCGCCCCCCAGATGTATGCTCGACCTCGCTGTCGACGCAGGGGAATCCGGTGTGAATCCGGAACTGTCCCGCAACGGTGTACTGTGGCGCGCTTTGTCGCGCCCCCTAGTCCGAACACCTGCCGGCAGTGCGTCCGGCTCGACCGATCCGGGCGCCCAGACGTCCGGGCCTCGCGGTTGGGCCGGTGGACGCGGCGCGGTGTGCGGCCCTCTGCGATGACGGGCGTGCCTCCGTGCGCGCGGACCCGTGCCTCCTCGCGGCCCAGAGCCGAGCGAGGGAGAGCACCACGTGACCATCGCGCCAGCGGATCCGGTTTCAGCAACGACCGAGCGGGGGCCCGGAGCCGGGCAGGAACCGACGGCCGACGCCCCCGGCACCGCGCTGCTGCGGACCCTGACCGAGCTGACCGCCGATCTGCCCGACGCCGACCCGGGCAGGATCGCCGCCGCCGCGCTGCGCGGCCGTAACGCCCGCTCGGACGAGGCCGAGCTGCGCGAGCTGGCCACGGAGGCGGCGGCCGGACAGATCTCCGAGGATCCCGCGTACTCCCGGCTCGCCGCCCGGCTGCTCACCCGCACGATCGCCGACGAGGCCGCGTCCCAGGGCGCCGTGTCGTTCTCCGCGTCCGTCACTGTCGGCCACCGCGAGGGTCTGATCGCGGACCGTACGGCCGCCTTCGTCGCGCGCCACGCCGCGCGCCTGGACGCACTGATCGACCCGGCCGCCGACGACCGCTTCGGCTACTTCGGGCTGCGCACCCTCTACAGCCGCTATCTGCTCCGGCACCCCCTCACCCGGCAGGTCGTCGAGACGCCGCAGCACTTCCTGCTGCGCGTCGCCGCCGGGCTCGCCGAGGACGACAGCGACCGGGCGGTGGCGGAGGTCGGGCGGCTCTACGGGCTGATGAGCCGGCTCGACTACCTCCCCTCCTCCCCCACGCTCTTCAACTCCGGCACCCGCCACCCCCAGATGTCCTCCTGCTACCTGCTGGACTCGCCGCTGGACGAGCTGGACTCGATCTACGACCGGTACCACCAGGTGGCGCGGCTCTCGAAGCACGCGGGCGGGATCGGGCTCTCGTACTCCCGTATCCGCTCGCGCGGTTCACTGATCCGGGGGACGAACGGCCACTCCAACGGCATCGTCCCGTTCCTGCGGACCCTCGACTCCTCCGTCGCCGCCGTCAACCAGGGCGGCCGGCGCAAGGGCGCGGCCTGCGTCTACCTGGAGACCTGGCACGCGGACCTGGAGGAGTTCCTCGAACTGCGCGACAACACGGGCGAGGACGCGCGCCGTACGCACAACCTCAACCTCGCGCACTGGATCCCCGACGAGTTCATGCGCCGGGTCGAGGCGGACGGCGTCTGGTCGCTCTTCTCCCCCGTGGACGTGCCGGACCTGGTCGACCTGTGGGGCGACGCCTTCGACGCCGCGTACCGCAAGGCGGAGGCGGACGGTCTCGCGCGCAAGACCCTCAAGGCCCGTGAGCTGTACGGCCGGATGATGCGCACCCTCGCGCAGACCGGCAACGGCTGGATGACCTTCAAGGACGCGTCGAACCGTACGGCCAACCAGACCGCCGAGCCCGGCCACACCGTCCACTCCTCCAACCTCTGCACCGAGATCCTTGAGGTCACGGACGACGGCGAGACGGCCGTCTGCAACCTCGGCTCCGTCAACCTGGGCGCGTTCGTGGACGCGGCCACCGGCGACATCGACTGGGCGCGGCTGGACGAGACCGTCCGTACCGCCGTCACCTTCCTCGACCGGGTCGTCGACATCAACTTCTACCCGACCGAGCAGGCGGGCCGCTCCAACGCCAAGTGGCGCCCGGTGGGCCTGGGCGCGATGGGCCTCCAGGACGTCTTCTTCAAGAAGCGGCTGCCCTTCGACTCCCCCGAGGCCGCCGCGCTCTCCACCCGGTTCGCCGAACGGATCATGCTCGCGGCGTACGAGGCCTCCTGCGACCTCGCCGAGCGCGACGGGCCGCTCCCCGCCTGGTCGAAGACGCGCGCGGCGCGCGGGGTGCTCCACCCCGACCACTACGACGTGGCGCTGAACTGGCCGGAGCGCTGGGCGGCGCTGCGCGCCCGGGTCGCGGAGACCGGCATGCGCAACTCCCTCCTCCTCGCCATCGCGCCGACGGCGACCATCGCGTCGATCGCGGGCGTGTACGAGTGCATCGAGCCGCAGGTCTCGAACCTGTTCAAGCGCGAGACGCTCTCCGGGGAGTTCCTCCAGGTCAACTCCTACCTGGTGGAGGAGTTGAAGCGGCTCGGCGTCTGGGACGCCCGGACCCGCGAGGCGCTGCGCGAGGCGAGCGGCTCGGTGGCGGGCTTCGGCTGGATCCCGGCGGAGGTACGGGAGCTGTTCCGTACGGCGTGGGAGATCCCGCAGCGCGGCCTGATCGACATGGCGGCGGCCCGCACGCCGTTCCTGGACCAGAGCCAGTCGCTCAACCTGTTCCTGGAGACGCCGACCATCGGGAAGCTCAGCTCGATGTACGCGTACGCCTGGAAGAAGGGGCTCAAGACGACGTACTACCTGCGCTCGCGCCCGGCGACCCGGATCGCCCGCGCGGCCGGCTCCACTCCGGCTCCCGCCCCCACCACCCATCCCACCCCCGCCTCCGCCCCCGTACCGGCACAGCTCACCCCGGCCGACGAGGCGATCGCCTGTTCCCTGGAAAACCCCGAGTCCTGCGAGGCCTGCCAGTAATGACGACGGAAAAGAATCTCCTGGACCCGGGCTTCGAGCTGACGCTCCGCCCCATGCGCTACCCGGACTTCTACGAGCGCTACCGCGACGCGATCAAGAACACCTGGACCGTGGAGGAGGTCGACCTCCACTCCGACGTCGCCGACCTCGCCAAGCTCACCCCCGGCGAGCAGCACATGATCGGCCGGCTGGTGGCGTTCTTCGCGACGGGCGACTCGATCGTCTCGAACAATCTGGTGCTGACGCTCTACAAGCACATCAACTCCCCGGAGGCGCGGCTCTATCTCTCGCGCCAGCTCTTCGAGGAGGCCGTGCACGTCCAGTTCTATCTGACCCTGCTGGACACCTACCTCCCGGACCCCGAGGACCGCGCGGCGGCCTTCGACGCGGTCGAGGAGATCCCGTCGATCCGCGAGAAGGCGCGGTTCTGCTTCCGCTGGATGGACTCGGTGGAGAAGATCGACCGCCTGGAGTCCCCGGCGGACCGGCGCCGCTTCCTGCTGAACCTGATCTGCTTCGCGGCGTGCATCGAGGGCCTGTTCTTCTACGGGGCGTTCGCGTACGTCTACTGGTTCCGCTCGCGCGGCCTGCTGCACGGCCTGGCCACGGGCACGAACTGGGTCTTCCGCGACGAGACCATGCACATGAACTTCGCCTTCGAGGTCGTGGACACGGTCCGCAAGGAGGAGCCGGAGCTCTTCGACGACGCCCTTCAGCAGCAGGTCACGGACATGCTGAGGGAAGCGGTCGAGGCGGAGCTGCAGTTCGGCCGCGACCTGTGCGGCGACGGACTGCCGGGCATGAACACGGAGTCGATGCGCGCGTACCTGGAGTGCGTCGCGGACCAGCGGCTCCAGCGCCTCGGCTTGCCGCCGGTGTACGGATCGCAGAACCCGTTCGCGTTCATGGAGCTCCAGGGCGTCCAGGAGCTGACGAACTTCTTCGAGCGGCGCCCGTCGGCGTACCAGGTGGCGGTGGAGGGCACGGTCGGCTTCGACGACGACTTCTAGTGCCGCATCAGGCAACGCTTGCCCTGCCGGGTGCTCTGGGATGATGGGCTGCATGGACGAGGAAGCCATCCCGATTCTTCACGTCGAGGATGCCGCTGCAGCGGTCGCGTGGTACAGCCGTCTGGGCTTCACCCAGCTGTGGGAACACCGCTTTGAGCCAGGACTTCCCGCGTTCGTCGAGGTGGCACGCGGCCGGGTGAGGTTGTTCTTGTCCGAGCACGAAGGAGACGCCCGACCGGATACGTTGGTGTACCTCCGCGTCCGTGATGTCGACGCCATCGCCGACGAGTTCGGTGCTCGGGCGAAGGACGCTCCGTGGGCGCGCGAGATTGAGCTGCGTGATCCTGACGGCAACCGGCTACGGGTGGGCACACCTACGGAATGAACGCTCCCGGCCGGCACGTGGCAGCGAAACCGTGCCGGTGGCAGAGCGAGTGCGTGTTCGTGAGATCGATGACCACGAGGGGCGAAGACTCCTGCGGATCCTCCGTCGCGGCACGGGGTCGGTGGTGACCTGGCGGCGGGCTCGGATGGTGCTGCTCGCCGCGCAGGGGACGCCCGTGGCGAAGATCGCCGAGGTGACGTTCACCAGTGCGGACCGGGTCCGGGACGTGATCCACAACTTTCATACCGACGGCTTCGACTCGCTCTACCCGAAGTACAAAGGCGGCCGGCCGATGAGGGGCTGTCCGTCGCGGGTGAGCCGGCGGGCGGGGTCATCCTCGCAGTCCTCCGGGCCGAAGTCACCGATCAGGACCTGACGCCCGCCCGCCCGGGCCGTACGGGCGGGCCCAGTCGGCACGGTGGGGCGGGGGGTGGGGGTCAGGTACGGGGGCTCAGGCCGTCGAAGAAGATGCCGAGCACGCGCGTGCGAAGGTCCTCGTCCCAGTGCTGGCGCTCGGCGGCCAGGCACGCGGCGGAGACCAGCGCGCCCAGCTCTCGCATGCCCATGTCCTTGCGTACCGCGCCTGCCTGCTGGGCGCGGACCAGCAGGATTTCCGCCCCGTCCAGCATGGCCCGGTTGGCCTGTCCCAGTTCCCCGGCGTTGATGTCGACGCCGGCGTCGGCCAGCGCGTCGACGAGCATCTTCTGCCCGGTCGACGACGTGACGGCGTACGTGAAGAAGGCGAAGAACGCCTCGCCGGGGTTCTCGTCGTCCGCGAGGCTTTGAGCCTGGCCGGCGATCTCCCGCGTCTGCTCGGTGACGATCGCTTCGAAGAGCGCTTCCTTCGTCGGAAACTGCCGGTAGACCGTGGCCAGCCCCACTTCAGCCTGCCGTGCGATCTCGCGCATGGACGCCGCCGTCCCGTCCCGGGCGAGTACGGCCTTCGCCACTTCCAGTACACGGACGCGGTTGCGCCGTGCGTCGGCCCGCAGCGGACGGGGCGAATCGGACATCAAGCCTCCCGGACTTGCTATACGGATCACCTGATCCGTATAGTCGTAAACGGATCACCTGATCCGAATATTCTAAACCGAAGGACCACCATGCACTACGAGACGTTGGGACGCTCAGGCCTGAAGGTGTCCCGAGCCTGCCTGGGCACGATGAACTTCGGCTCCGACCACGCGATGGCCGCCTCCGGCGCGCAGGAGGCCGCGCAGATCATCGGCGAGTTCCTGGACGCCGGCAACAACTTCGTCGACACCGCCGACATGTACTCGAACGGCAGGTCGGAGGAGACCGTCGGCCGGGCGATCAAAGGCCGGCGCGAGGATGTCGTCCTGTCGACCAAGGCGGCCTACCCCATGGGCCCGGGGCCCAACGACCACGGGCTGTCCCGCAAGTATCTGACCAAGGCGCTCGACGACAGCCTGCGCCGCCTGGGCACCGACTACATCGACCTCTACCAGGCCCATCACTGGGACGACTCCACTCCGATCGAGGAGACCATGGCCACGCTGGACGGCTTCGTCCGCGCCGGCAAGGTCCGCTACATCGGCGCCTCCAACTTCACCGCCGCGCAGATCGTCGAGGCCCAGTGGGCCGCGGCCCGCGCCGGGACGACCCCGTTCGTCAGCCTCCAGCCGCAGTACTCGCTGGTCGCCCGCTACATCGAGGCGGAGATCCTCCCTGCCTGCGAGCGGCACGGCATGGGCACCCTGGTCTGGTCACCGCTCGGCGGCGGCATCCTCTCCGGCCGCTACCGCCACGGCGAGCCGCCGGCCGAGGGCAGCCGCATGGACCGGATCAAGAACTCCGGCATGCCGGGTGCCGACGACTTCCTCAAGGGCCTCCTCAACGAACCCAACCTGGCCGTGGCCGACGCCGTCGCCGAGGTGGCCGGGGAGCTGGGCACGACGCCCGGGTCCGTCGCTCTCGCCTGGGTCGCCGGCCGCCCCGGTGTCACCTCCGTGATCATCGGCCCGCGCACCACCGACCACCTGCACAGGAGCCTCGAAGGCCTCCGGCTCGAACTGCCCGCCGAGGCCGCCGACCGGCTCGAGAAGGCCTCCCGCCACACCGCTCTCCGGTCCATCGACGGCTCCGGCAACCCCCTCCGTTCGCCTGACGGGAACTGAGCCGACCAGCACCCGGGCAGCAGCCTCCAGCAAGACGGAAAACAGAGGACCCTCCATGCCCCGCACCGTCCGACTGCACGCCTTCGGCGGCCCCGAGAACCTCAGGATCGACGACCTGCCCGCCCGTGCCCCCGGCCCCGGTGAGGCCCGACTGCGCGTCGAGGCGGCCGGGCTGAACCGCGACCAGTTCATGTTCATGGAAGGCTACGAGTTCGAAGGCGTCTTCGCTCGGCCGTCCCTGCCCGCGCGGCTCGGCCATGAAGTGGCCGGCGTCGTCGACGCCGTCGGCGAGGGAGTCGACGCATCCTGGATCGGCAAGCGTGTCGCCCCCGTCGCCCCCTTCGACGAGACCCGCTACGGATCTCTCGGCGAAGAGGGCGTCGTGCCCGCCGACCTGCTCAGCGAGTACCCGGCGCGTCTGTCCCCGGCCGAGGCCGCGGCCCTGTGGGTGCCGTACCTGACGGCGTACGGTCTCGTCGCAGCGGGCGGCATCGAGCCCGGGGACTTCGTGGCGCTTCCCGCCGCGTCCTCCGCAGTGGGACTCGCCGCGCTGCAGATCGTCCTGGACACCGGCGCCACCCCGATCGCGGTCACCCGCGCCGCCGCCAAAGCGGACGAGTTGCGTGCTCTCGGCGCCGCCCACGTCATCGTGACGCAGGACGAGGACTACGCCGCACGGATCGCCGAGATCACCTCCGGGCATGGCGTCCGCGTGACCTTCGACCCGGTCGGCGGCGACTTCTTGCAGGAAGCGGCCGTGGCTGCTGCGCCCGGCGGCATCATCATCGAGTACGGGATCCTGGCCGGCCGGCCCGGCCCGTTCCCCCAGGAGTTCGTGCTCGGCAAAGGGCTCACGATCCGAGGCTGGTCGGTCAGCGAGATCTTCAGCGACCCACGGTCACGCGAGCAGGCCGTCACCTATGTGCTCGACCGCGTCGCCGACGGCCGCTTCACGCCCCGTGTCGCCCGAACGTTCCCCCTCGACCAGGTCGTCGACGCCTATGCCCACATCCGCGCTGAACAGCGGCTGGGGCGGACGGTCATCACCATCGAGAACTGACCCTCCCGATCCATCCCTGACCGGGGAGGGGACCGACCGCTCTGCGCGGCAGGCCCGTCGTCCCCGTCCTACGCGCTCCTCGTCCCCAGGCCATGAGTCCGCCGGCTGGGGTACATCGGCCCCTCCTGCAGCTGCAGGGCATGGTGCACGGCTACTCCGTCGCGGCCTGGTTCGCGGTCGGTCTGCTCGTGACCGCCGCACTCGTCGCTCTGGCCTTCGTCAACGCTTCCCGCCCGGGAACCAGCGTCACCCCGACAGGAACCGGTGCCCCCGACGAGGTCCTGATGCCCGTGCCGGCCCACTGACAGGCCGGCCACCGTCAGATTCGCCGGCCATGGCCGGGACCCGGCCGCACCACGGCTTCCGTCCAGGCCCAGCCGTCCGCCACCGCACGTCACACCGGGAAGAACCGTGATCACACCCGCCACACCGGGCTCCGAACGTCACACCGAGACGCCCGCGCCCCGCCCTCCGACGAGCGACTTCCCGGTGTTCCTCGGACAGTGGCTGCGCTCCCCGGCACGGATCGGCTCCCTGGCACCCAGCTCACCGCGCCTCGCCCGCGCGGTGTCCTGCTCGGTACCGGAGCGCGGCGAGCCCGTGGTCGTCGAGCTCGGCGCCGGTACGGGTCCGTTCACCGCCGAGATACAGCGCCGGCTCGGGGGGCGCGGCCGTCATCTGGCCGTAGAGATCAACCCACTTCTGGCAGAACTGCTGCGCGACCGCCACCCCGGCGCCGAGGTGGTCGGGGAGGACGCCGTGCATCTCCGGCGAATCCTGGACGAACACGGAATCACCCGCGCCGACGCCGTGGTGAGCGGATTGCCCTGGGCGCTGTTCCCTGCCACCACCCAGCAGCAACTGCTGGAGGCGGTGACCGGCACGCTGGGACCGTCCAGTGCCTTCACCACTTTCGCCTACCGCCATGCCGTCCCGCTCAGATCCGCACGTCGCTTCCGGGCCATGCTGGCCGACCGCTTCGAAGAGGTCGTGCCCGGCCGCACAGTCTGGCGTAACCGGCCCCCGGCCTTCGTCCTCCACGCCCGCAGGCCCCGGTCCTGACGTCCAGGCACAGCGCGGCGAACGGACCAGGCCGTGTCTGTCAACTCCTTCGGAGGCACAAGGGGGTTCACAGCTGCTCGCAAACTGATGGCACGGCATTCATGAGCACCCCGCACCACTGCTTCCTGTGATCGGAAGGCTTCGAGGGCGATGCCGTCCTTTCACCGGATCGGTCAGGTTGATGGCATGCGGCCCTGGCTCTCACCAGTCGCGTACAGACCGATGTCCCCAGCTCCCAGGCCACTTTGTTCGCTGATGCCACTCCGGTGGGCGGCATCCCGTTCCTCATGTTGTGGGTTCGGCCAAGTGCCCTCCAACCGGGCAACCGACGGTTCGGTCCGTTTTTCACGATGGCGCGGCGCGGTGTTGAATACCGCCACGCTGGTGACGATGAGTGTGAGGGCGGCGCTCACGCCCGGGGTGATGGGCTCGCCGAAGAGGGGGATGGCGGCAAGAGCCGTCAGAACAGGGCTGACCGCGCCCGCCGCTGCGGCGACGTCGGCGCCGACCGTGCGTACCGCGTAGGCGTAGCACAGGGTCGAGAGCAGTCCCGTCCCGATGCCCTGGAGGACGATGAAGAGCAGAACATCGGACATATCGGCGGTACCGGTCATCAGGTGCGAGGGCATGGCGGCGGAGCCGGCAAGCAGGGCGGCTGCGATGGTCGCGGGTGTGCAGACGGTGAGCACGACGCCGGTAAGGCCCATCCCTGTCTGCCGGAGGCCGATCGTGTAGACGGCCCAGGCGCATCCGGCGGTGAGGAGAATGCCGATGCCCGCGGTCGTCGCGCTGGACGTCGTCTGCAGCGCTGTCGCTGCGATACCCGTGATGATCGCGGCCAGGGCGATCAGGTGTCGCGTGGAGATCCGTTCCCGCCACCGCAGAAACAGGATCGCGGCGACGAACAGCGGCACCGTGCCGGGGATGAGGAGACCGACGAGCGCGGCGGAGGTCAGGCGTCCGCCGAGTGCGGAGAGGAGGAAGTGCGGCAGGCCACCGATGCCGAGCAGGAGAAGGACACTGATCTTCTCGCCACGGAGTGCACGGACAGTGCGCGGAATCCACGGCGCCAGGATGACGACGGGTGTCGCAAAGCGGAGAAGCGCCACGTCGATCGGGGTGAGGCTGGACGAGCTGATCCCCCTGACTGTCAGGGCGAACGAGGACCACAGAACGACCGCGGCTGCAAGAGCGGCCGTCCCCACCAGCCTGGTGCGCATCTGATTGACCACGACGAGTTCCTTCCATCCCTGCTCCAGGCGAGCAATGTTAGAAAGATGTCGATGGCAGGCGATTGCAAATCATGCCGCACAAGCGCCTTCCTGTGGCAGAATCTGCCACGTGGTGACTTTGGACAGCATTGACCGGCGCATCCTTCTCGAACTCCAGCGAGACGGCAGGCTCACCAATCAGGAGCTGGCGGATCGCGTGGGCCTCTCGCCGTCACCGTGTCTGCGGCGTGTGCGGCTCCTGCAGGAGAGCGGCGTAATCGAGCGCTACGCGGCGATGCTCTCCCAGGACGCGCTCGGGCTGTCGATCACCGCCTTCGCGCGGATGACACTCCTCTCACACACCTCGGAGGTCGTCGACGCCGTGGAGGAGAAGCTCCGCTCGATTCCCGAAGTGGTCGAGGCGTACCTGCTCGCCGGAGATGACGACTACCTTGTGAAGATCGTCATCGACTCCTTCGCCGCATACGAAGTCCTGGTACGGCGAGAGCTTCGGACCCTCCCGTCACTGTCCTCGATCAAGACGACATTCGCCTTCGCCGTCACGAAACCACCATCGCCACTCCCCATCCCCTGAGCCGCGCATCACACAACCCCGGCAGCCGTCGGCGCAGACAACCGCGCCACTCAGCACGAACCGGCACCGCTGGCCGACAACGGGGCGAACGTTGTCTGACGCGGCACCAGGACCCCGAGATCTCTACAAGATCCCAGGCAACCGATCGGTCCCGTCGGCACGTATTCCTGCAGGGGGCACTTAAACCCCACGCGCCCCTCGTACGACGGTTCCACTGTTCCACCGCAAGCAATGCAGAGACGGAGCCTTACCTCTTGACTGCCAAGACACTGACCAAGCGCAAGGCAGCCGCCACCCTCGCCGGTGGCGCGCTCCTCGCGCTCTCCCCACTGGTCGCCCAGACCGCGGCCGCCGCCCAGCCCGAACCCACCGTCACCGCCAAGGGCGCAGCCCTCATGGACGGCGACAGCGGCGAGACGCTCTACGGCAAGGACGCGGACACCGTCCGCCCCATGGCCAGCACGGCGAAGATCATGACGGCGTACGTGGTGCTCGACAAGGGCACCGACCTGGACCGCCAGGTGACCGTCAAGCAGGAGTACCGCGACTACGTCACGGAGCACAGCACCAGCACGGCGGACCTCCAGACCGGCGACAAGCTCACCGTCCGCCAGCTCCTCTACGCGTCGCTGCTCCCCTCCGGCGCCGACGCCGGCTACGCCCTCGCCGACACCTTCGGCACCGGGGCCACCGGCGAGGAGCGGGCCGAGTCCTTCGTCTCGCAGATGAACGCGAAGGCCGACGAGCTCTACCTCCCGAAGACCGAGTTCGACTCCTTCGACGGCGTGGGCACCGACTCCAGCACCCCGACCGAGCTGGCGAAGCTGGCCCGGCACGCCATGACGAACGACACCTTCCGTACGGTCGTGGCGACCAAGCAGTACAAGGCCGAGGCCCCGGCCGCCAACGGCCGTACGCGCTACTACACCTGGAACAACACGAACCAGCTGCTCGGTTCGTACGACGGCGTCATCGGCATCAAGACCGGCACGACGACCCCGGCCGGCCAGTGCCTGGTCTTCGCGGCCACCCGTGGCGACAAGACCCTCGTCGGTACGGTCCTCAACAGCACCGACCGGTACGGCGACGCGGCGAAGATGCTGGACTACGGGTTCGGCTCGGACACAGCGGAGACCATGAAGCTCCGCAAGCTCCCCGCGAACGCGCAGCGCGACTGATCCCGCTGCGCTCCCTTTGACGTATGACGGCCCGCCGGTTCTTCCGGCAGGCCGTTACGCGTGTCCGGCCCCTTCGGCGGAGAAGTACTCGGCCGCGCTGTACCCCACCTCCGCCCAGACCGTCTTGGTGTACGGATCCCGTACGCCCCACCCCCACCGGTCGGCGTGAGCGGCGACCAGCAACAGCCCCCGCCCGCCGGTCGAGTCCCCGTCGGGCGGCGGGAAGATCCCGGGCGCGCGGGGCAGCCGGTCGGGCCGCGTGTCGATGACCTCGACCCGGACCCGGTCGACCCCGAGCCCGAGCCGCACCTCGAAGTCCCGCCCGGGGGTACGGCCATGGGTCACCGCGTTGGCGGCCAGCTCGGCGACGATCGCGGAGACCGCGCCGGAGGCGGGGACGGTACGCGGAACGTCCCACGAATCGAGCTGCTGAGCGCAGAGCAACCGGGCGAGCCGGGCACCGCGATGGCTGGAACTGAGCCTGATCCGCGAGACCGGGAAGAGCGGCGAGAAGGCCGGCGACGAGCCCGGCCCGGCGAGGGGAATTTCCGACTTCATAGGGTAACCGTCCCGTTACCCGGATAACGTCACCAGGGCGAACGTCCGTACCTGACCAGCTGGTACGGACCGGACCCTGATTCTGTACGGGTCGCGTTCCGTAACGGCGCCGGGGCGCGGCGCGTTGCACAAGGAAGGTTATGCACGCATCGGCACACACGATGGGGTGTGAGGCGTATGGGAACCAGCCGCCAGAGCCAGAAGAAGCAACGGACCCAGGATGACGGCCGACCTCGTATCTGGGTCGGCTACGGAAAGATGGTCAGGCTCCACCGCGACCGCGCGGGCCTGACCCAGCAGGAACTCGCCGACGCGGTGGGCTACTCGTACGAGCAGGTCGCCTCGATCGAGCAGGGGCGCCGACCGGCGAAGTCGGCGTTCACGGACGCGGCCGAGACGGTACTGAAGGCCGCCGGAACACTGGCGGTGCTCCAGGACGACGTGGACCTGGCCAAACTCCCGGCGTTCTTCCAGGACTTCGCCAAGTTCGAGTTGGAGGCGGTGAGCCGGTACGACTTCGAACCGTTACTGATCCCGGGGCTGCTCCAGACCGAGCCTTACGCGCGGGCGCTCTTCACAGCAAGCTGCCCGCCACTCAGCGACGAGATGATCGAGCAGAACGTAGAAGCGAGGCTCGGCCGACAAAGGCTGCTCACCCGCACACCCATGGTCGAGACATGCTTCATCATCGGGGAGGCCGCCCTCACCACGACGGTGGGCGATAGTGACGTGATGCGGGGGCAGCTTCACCATCTGCTGAAACTGGGCCAGGCGCGCAATGTGGCGATCCAAGTGATGCCCTCGGACAGCGACTTCCACCTCGGGCACAACGGACCTATGGTGCTGTTGGAGACCCTGGAGCACCGGCAGGTCGGCTACATCGAGTCGCAGGGCGTGGGGTTGGTGATCACCGACGCCACAACGGTCAGCACCTTGGGGCTGCGCTATGGCAAGCTGCGTACACAGGCCCTGAACGCGGTGGAGTCTGCCCGTCTGATCGAGCGCATGGCAGGAGAGCTATGAACACCGAAGGCTCCACAGACCGGCCATCCCATCTGGCGTGGTTCAAGAGCAGCTACAGCGGCACAGATGGCGGAAACTGCGTAGAAGTGGCCTGGGCCAAGAGCAGTTACAGCGGTTCGGGCGGCGGAAACTGCGTAGAAGTGGCCCTCGCCCCCGCAGCCGTCCTCATCCGCGACTCGAAGACAGTCCCCGGCCCCATACTCAACGTCGCCGCCGACCAGTGGTCCACGTTCGTCGCCTTCACCAGCACCCGGCGGGACACCACGGCCTGACGGGCTGAACCGGTGGCGCATTGCAACCAACACACCACCGGCCCGGGCCCTTGGTCACCAGGGCAGCGGGTGGTGGCTCAGGTCTTCGTCGGCGGTGACGGCGGTTCCTGACGGGCCGCCGGGTGGCAGGGTGGCCATGCGGATGGGGAGCAGGGCTCCTTGCGCGGCGGTCAGGGCGCCCACGTGTCCGTTCTGGTCGGTCGCCACGGATCCGGGGGAGACCGCGTTGACCAGGATCGGCTCCGCGCGCAGTTCGTTCGCGTACGTCACGGTGACGGCGTTCAGCGCGGCCTTCGAGGAGTTGTAGGCCAGCAACTGCGGAAACGCCTTGTTGGACGCGGCCAGGGAGACGGAGCCGAGGTTGCTCGTGAGGTTCACTATGCGCGCGGCCGAGGAGCGGCGGAGCAGCGGCAGCATCGCGTTGGTCACCGCCACGACACCGAACACGTTGATCTCGTACGTTCCGCGCATCTCCTCGACCGAGGTGCCGCTCGGCCGGTGGATGGGGGTGGCGAGCACACCGGCGTTGTTGACCAGGATGTCGAGTCCGCCGGCCTCGTAGGCGATCGTCTCCGCCGCCGCGTCGACCGACGCCTGGTCGGTGACGTCGAGTTGGACGAATCGCGCGTCGTATCCACGCGCGGCCAGGGCGGACACGGCCGATGTGCCACGGTAGGTGTCGCGGGCGCCGAGGTAGACCGTCATCCCCAGACCGAGGAGCCCTTCGGCGACCGCGAACCCGATGCCCTTGTTGGCGCCGGTCACCAGGGCCAGCCGCTGAGTGGGATTGATATGAGTATCCATGATCTGCCCATACTGGCCGACCGGCCCTGCTCAGGTGGGTCGGTTGCGCATCCCGGGTCCCTGGTGGCCGGAGATCACCTCCGTCGCGCGGCCGGGGCCGTCCCCGCCGGGTCGCGGCGGGGCGGGCTCAGCCCTGGCCGGCTTCTCGCGCCACGCGCTCCAGTCCGCTGCGGTACGTCTCCCACCAGGCCTGATCGCCCGATGGCATGGCGTCCTTCTGCTTCAGCAGTCCGGCGGTCCCGTCGATGAGCTCGCGCACGATGTCGGCGTGGCCGGCGTGGCGTTGGGCGTCGGATATGACGTGCACCAGGATGCGGTGCAAGGTCACCTGGCGCCGCTCCTCCGGCCACCACGGCACGTGGCCGATCGCGTCGAGCGGTAGTTCCGCGATCGTCCTGTTCGAGTGCTCCCACGCCCGGTGGTACAGCCCGACGATGTCCTCGCGTGACTCGTCCGCGCTCGCCCACATGTCCGCGTTGGGGTCGGCGTCCTCCGTGTACCACCAGGGCGGAGGCTCCCCTTCGAAGAACGGCCGTCCGAACGTCTCGCCGAAGTACCCCATCTCTACGGAGGCGACGTGCTTGACCAGGCCCAGCAGGTTGGTCCCCGTGGGTGTCATGGGGCGGCGTATGTCGTACTCCGAGAGCCCTTCGAGCTTCCACAGCAGCGCGTCGCGGGACTCTTGCAGATAGCGGAGAAGGTCCGCTTTGGGGTCGGGTTCAGTCATGCCGGGAGTCTCGCACGCAGCACTGACAGTCCAGTTCCGCGCCGGAGGAGATCTGTACGGACGGGGCCCGTCAGGCCGACGGCGTGATGAGTTCGTCCGTGACCCAGCGGGCGACACCGGCCGGGTAGGGCGTCGGCAGTCCGAGGACGATGTGCCGGAAACCGGCGTCGGCCGCCTCGCCGATCGCGTCCCGGGTGGTGGCGGGCCGGTCGTACGAGACGGGGAGGTGGATGGAGCGGGTGATCGAGGCGGGGTCGCGGCCGATCTCGGAGCAGTAGCGGTCCAGCAGCGCGCTGCGGCCGACGACGTCCTCGATGTCGCCGCCGGGGATGTTCCACAGATCCGCGTGGGCGGCGACCACGCGCAGCGTCGAGGACGCGCGTCCGCCGATGAGGAGGGGCGGATGCGGGTTCCGCTGGACGGGCTTGGGGTTGCAGAACGCTCCGGTGAGCCGGATGTAGTTGCCGTCGAAGTCGAACGGCTCGGCCTCGGTCCACAGGCGCCGGATCACCGTGCACGCCTCGTCGAGGCTGCCCACGGCGTGGGCGGCGTCGTGGAAGGGCAGCCCGTGGGCGTCGTACTCGCGCCGGGCCAGCGGGTGACCGGGCCGTGAACCGGCGCCGATCCCGAAGTCGAGCCGGCCGCCGGAGACGATGTCGACGGTCGCGGCGATCTTGGCCAGCATCGCGGGCGGCCGGAAGCGGTTGCTGGTGACGAGCACGCCGAGGCGCAGCCGCCTGGTATGCGCGGCGAGGGCGGAGAGCAGTGTCCAGCCTTCGTGGGCCGTTCCGCCCGGGTCGCCGGCGATCGGCATGAGGTGATCGAACAGCCACGCGTGCTCGATCTCCGGGATGGCGTCCGCCTCGCGCCAGACCCGGAGGATGTCGTCGTAATGGACCTGTTGAGGCGCGGTCATGATCCCGAATCGGGGCCGGGGTGGTTGTGGCATGGAGCTGTGGTCCTTTCAGCACCGGGGCGCGCCGGGTACGTGCGCGCCGCTTCCGGAAGAGTGCGGAGCCCGGCCGGTCAGCGGCGCCGCAGGGAGGTGTCGAGCAGCGCGGGAGGGGTGTCGAACTTCTCGTGTGCGGCGAGGTCGACACCGGGGGCGACGATCGCGTCGATCGCGTCCAGTACGTCGGCGGGGAGCACGGTGTCGGCGGCGGCGAGCTGCGAGCGCAGATGGTCCGGTGTACGGGGGCCGATGATCGCGGCGGTCACGGCGGGGTGCGCGGTGACGAACCCGAGGGCGAGCTGGATCATCGTGAGTCCGGCGCCGTCGGCGACTCCGGCCAGTTCCTCCACCGCGTCGAGCCTGGCCCGGTTGGCGGGGAGCGTGGTGTCGAAACGTTCCGGCATGAGCGTCGAGCGGTGGGTGGTGAGGGACCGTCCTGACCGGACCGCGCCGGACAGCCAGCCCGAGGCGAGCGGGCTCCAGGCCAGCACACCGAGTCCGTACTCCTCGGTCACGGGCAGGACATGGGCCTCGATCCCGCGCTGCAGGATCGAGTAGCTGGGCTGTTCGGTGACGTAACGGCTCAGGTGGCCGGCCCGCGCGGCCCACTGTGCCTGCACGATGCGGTAGGCCGGGAAGGTCGAGGAGCCGAAGTACCGGATCTTTCCGGCGCGTTGCAGGTCGGTCAGGGCCGACAGCGTCTCCTCGTCACTGGTGCTCGGGTCCCACCGGTGGATCTGGTAGAGGTCGACGTGGTCGACACCGAGGCGGCGCAGGCTGTTGTCCAGCTCGGTGACGAGCCAGCGGCGCGAGCTGCCCCGGTGGTTGCGCTCCTCGCCCATGGGCATGGTCGCCTTGGTGGCCAGCACGATGTCGTCGCGCCGCCCGGCGATGGCCTTGCCGACCATTTCCTCCGACTCCCCCGCGCCGTACATGTCGGCGGTGTCGATGAGGTTGATCCCGCCGTCGAGGGCGGCGTCGACGATGGCCGTGGCCTCGTCCTGGGTCGTGCGTCCGATCGTGCCGAAGTTCATCGCGCCGAGCGCGAGCGAGCTGACCTGCACGCCGGTGCGGCCCAAGGTGCGGTACTGCATGACTGTGTTCCTCCATTGCGGGTGGCGATCCGGGATGCGGTACGGGATGCGGCACGGGGTGGCGACGAGCCGTCGCACGGCGCGGTTGGGCCGTCGGCCCCCGCTCTGGCACCATAATCAAACGGAACCCTGTTCCAGAAAACATACGGAACACTGTTCCGCTTGGCAAGCCGGAAGAGCGGAAGACGTGAGCAGGCCGGGCACGAGCCCGACGGCGGAAGGAGTGGCGCGGTGAACGACGACAACGGGGGTACGGAACCCCCGGGCATGGAACCGACGGGTACGGAACCCACGGGTACGCGGCCCACGGCCCGGCCCAAGCGCACGGACGCCCGGCGCAACAAGGAGACACTGCTCGACGCGGCGGCCGCGGTCTTCGTCACGTCGGGCGTGGAGGCACCCGTACGCGACATCGCGGCCGAGGCCGGCGTCGGGCTGGGCACGATCTACCGCCACTTCCCGACGCGGGCGGATCTCGTCATCGCCGTCTACCGGCACCAGATCGAGGCCTGCGCCGAGGCCGGTCCCGCCCTGCTGGCGAGCAGCGCGACCCCGCACGCCGCGCTGGCGGAGTGGATCAATCTCTTCGTCGACTTCCTGGTCACCAAGCACGGCCTCGCCTCCGCGATGCGCTCCGACGACACCGGCTTCGAGGCGCTGCACGCCTACTTCCTCGACCGCCTGCTGCCCGTGTGCGGCCAACTGGTCGAGGCCGCGGCCGCCGCCGGGGAGATCCCGCCGGACCTGGAGGCGTACGAACTCATGCGCGGCGTCGGGAACCTCTGCATCGGCGCGGAGAGCGATGCCCGCTACGACGCGCGCCGGCTGGTCGGGCTCCTCGTCGCCGGACTGCGCCGGGCGCACTGACCACCGGCGCCCACGGGACGTCATCCCTCTACACTCAACCTCACGAACCTGACAAGCAGAGTTAGTGAAACGCTGCTGGAACTCTGGTAGTTGCTGCCGGGCTAAAACTTCACCAGTGGGTCGTGGCGCGGCCGAGAGGGATGGAGAGACGCATGCAGGCACCTCACGGGAGACCGCAGCAGTCGAGAACACCGGCGAAGAAAACGCCGGCGGCGAGCACTCCGGCGCCCGGTGCGGACTCCACGGCGTACTCGGAGTACGCGGCGCTGCAGAGCAGTGCGGGAAACGCCGCGGTGGCCAGGATGATCGAGCAGCGCGGACCGGCTCACGGCACCGGCCACGGCTCAGGCCCCGGTGCCGGCCACGGGCCCGGCCCCGGTGCCACGGCGCAGGCGTCCTCGGGCCGGGCCGGCCTGGCCGTGCAGCGTACTGTCGACTACACACAGGCCCCGTGGTCCCGGCAGCATCTCGCACCTGACGCGTTCACCGCTCTGCTGAGCCAGGCATCGGGTGGGGAGCAGCCGGGGAAGGATTTCTCCGTCCCGTACCGCGATCTGTTCGAGACCCTGAACGCTTCCTCCGAAACGGTCGCGATCAACGAGCAGGCAGGGCCCTCGGCCGGTTCGCGCGCGTTGTTCGCCCTGGCCCCGGAGGGGGTTGGCGGCACGTTGCAGGTGGCACCGCCAGGGGCCGATGCCTCCGCGGCGGAGCTGCGGAAGTTCGCCGCGACCATGACCCACGAGATGCAGCACGCCCTGGACTCGGTCGAGAAGCGTTACGGCTCCAAGGAAAAGCCGCAGAACATGAGACAGCGCAAGATCTCGACCGAGCTGCGGGCGTTCGGCCGGGAGGCGGCCGCGGCGCTGAAGCTCGCCATGGGGGACACGTACGACCGGGGCAAGGGGACGCTGACGCAGATCCTGTCGAGCACGCCCGAGGGGCGACTGACCCCGGAACGCAATCAGCTCGCCCGCGAGTTCCACATCCTGGACAGCTATCACCGGGGGAGGAAACCGATCCGCGCGGCCTTTGCCGAGCAGCCGCAGGGCCTGCAGATCGGGATCAAGTCGAGTCTGCTCCTCGAACGCCTGGCGGGATATCTCGCCCAGTACCAGCTCGTCACGTCGACCCCGAACAGCCATGAGGCGCTGGAGTGGCTCATGAAGGAGGAGAACGCGGAGGTACTGCAGAAGGGGCTCGTGGAGGGCGTCGATCTGTTCCATCAGCACCGCCCTGAAAAGGGTGAGTGACCCACCCGTCAGTGGCTACCCGAAGTGCCCGTAGCCCAGGCGCTCTTCGGCCCACGCCACGCGGGAGTCGATCAGCCGCCTGAGCTTGAACCGCGCCGGGACCATGCCCCGGCCGCGCCAGAACGCGTCGCTGACCGGGTTGGCGGACGACCACTCGGCGCCGTACGTGGCGAAGCCGCGGTCCGCCGCCCACTCCCCCGCGGCGGCGACCAGCGCCGTGCCCACACCGGTGGACCGGGACGGCGCGGCCACCACCGCGAGGCCGATCGTCGCCGCGCCGGCATGCCGGGTGTCCGCCGCGGCCTGGACCAGGCCCGTCAGGCGGCCGTCCTCCTCGGCGACGAGTAGGAGCTGGGCGTCGTCCGTCAGCGCCGCCGACAGCGCCTCCCGGATCGGCCGCAGGTCGGCGAGGACGGGACGCAGGACCGGTGCCGCGGTGTGGAAGCGCTGCAACTCCACGGCCAGCTCGAACATCGGGGCGAGATCGCCGGCCCGGGCCGCGCGCAGCCGGGTCCCCCGTGGGGGCTCCGCCGGGGCTGCCGGGCCGGTGACCGGGCGGAAGCCCCTGACCTGGTCGATCCCGAAGCCCAGCTCGAAGAAGCAGGAGACCGTCTCCCGGTCGTACGCCGGGACCTCCACGGCGTGGTCGTACGCGCCGATGCCGGCCAGCCGGCCCGAGAGCGCCGCGTACAGGCTCCGCCAGGTCGCGCGCCGCTCGTGCCGCTCGCACGCGTACTGGGGGAGGCGAATCCGCGCCCACTGTTCTCCGGGCAGGCGGGACACGGTCGCCGCCATGAACGCGGTCAGCCTGCCGTCCCGTACGGCGGCCACTCCCGGCCCCGATCCCTGCCACTCGCCCACCAGACGGCGGGCGACGTCCGGGTCCGCGAGATCCAGCACACCGGCCGGGCGGCCGGCCCCGCCGTCGGCATGGGCCTCGGCCAGCAGGAGCGCGGCCGGCTCCACGAAACCGCTCTCGAACGGCACGATCTCCAGGCTCCTCATCGAGGCAGGCCCGCCTTCCGCCACGACGCCCGCACCCGGTCGAGCGTCGCCCGGCCCGCCGGGCCCCAGGTCACCTTGCCACCGGGCAGGCCCCGGTCACCGGCCCGGCCGATGGCGAGGAGGTTCATGCCGCGCAGCACCGCCCAGCCCCGCGCGCGCCGGATCATCGCCTCGTCGGCGTGCGCGTACCCGTGCAGGAGGCGGAGGTCCGCCCCGGCGGGCAGCAGCAGCCACGCGGCGGCCAGGTCCGTCGCCGGATCACCGGCGCACAGGTCGCCGAAGTCGACCACACCCGCGAGAGTGCCGTCCGCGACGACGACGTTCGCCGGGTGCAGATCGCTGTGGAGCCACACCGGGGGTCCCTGCCACTCCGGGGCCGCGACCGCCTCGTCCCACACGGCCCTCAGCTCACCGTCCAGGCCGCCGACGGCGTCGGCCGAACTCTCGAAATGCGAGGTCACCGCTGCGAGGGGCACCCCGCGGTGCGGCTTGACCGGTGCCTCGGCGGGCGCCTCCCGGTGGAGCAGCCGGAGGAACTCCGCCAGGGAGTCCGCCGCGGGCCCGCCCCGGGTGACCGGGGTCCGGTCGGCCGGCTCGCCGGGCACCCAGGTCGTGATGGTCCACGGGCGCGGGAAGCGCGCGGACGGTTCGCCGACGCGCACCGGGACGGGGACCGGAAGGGGCAGGCGAGGACCGAGTTCGGGCATCCAGCGGTGCTCGTTGCGCAGCAGGGAGGGGGCCTGCTCCGTGCGCGGCATCCGTACGGCCAACTCGTCGCCGAGGCGCCACATCTGGTTGTCCCAGCCGCCGTCGACCGGTCGCAGATCCAGCCCGGCGAGGTCCGCGTGCTGCTCACGCACCAGGGTGCGCACCAGATCATCGTCGATGTCGAAACGGTTCATGGGGTCAGAGTGTGGCAGTCGGGTCGCGCGCCGGGGGCCGGTCGGGGCAGCGCGTGCCGGTCAGGGCAGAGCATGGCGGTCGCGTCAGAGCGTGGCGGTCGCGTCAGAGCGTGGCGGTCGCGTCAGAGCGTGGCGGTCGCGTCAGAGCGTGGCGGTCGCGTCAGAGCGTGGCAGGGGGACCGTCCGGGCGGTGCCGGCGCCCGGCGATCATCGCGCGGCTCAGAGCGGCCGTCTCGGCCTCGGGCAGCCGCTCGTAGCCGTCCTCCGTGATCACCGAGACGACGGGGTAGATCGCGCGGCCGATGTCGGGCCCGCCGGTGGCCGAGTCGTCGTCCGCCGCGTCGTACAGCGCCTGGAGCGCGGTCAGGGCGGCGTCGCGGCGGTCCATCCCCGCGCGGTACAGCTTCTTCAACGCGCCCCGGGCGAACGGGGATCCGGACCCCTCCACGTGGAAGTCCCGTTTCTCCCACGGGCCGCCGGTGACGTCGTAGCTGAAGATGCGTCCCCGCGCGCCCTCGGGGGCCGACTCGTCGTACCCGGCGAGCAGCGGCACCACGACGAGGCCCTGCATCGCCTGGTCGAGGTTCTCCCGGACCATCCCGGCCAGCCGGTTCGCCTTCGCGTTGAGGGTCATGGGGATGCCCTCCATCTTCTCGAAGTGCGTCAGTTCGACCTGGTACAGCTTGACCATGTCCACCGCGAGCCCGACCGTGCCCGCGAAGGCCACGGCGGTGAAGTCGTCGGTGGCGTGCACCTTCTCCAGATCGCGCTGCGCGATGAGATTCCCCATCGTGGCCCTCCGGTCACCGGCGATCAGCACGCCGTCCCGGTAGGTGAGCGCCAACACCGTCGTACCGTGCGGGAATTGATCCGGGGCGGGCCGGGCGCCCGGGGGCAGGAAGCGGCGCGTGCCCAGCAGCTCCGGGCTGTGGGCTATCAGGAAATCGGTGAAGGAGGAGTTCCCCGGAAGAAAGAACTCGTCCCCCGGCATGGAGCCGGTCCCCCTGCTCGCCATGCGTCTCCCCCTTCGACCGTGGTCCCCCGCCTCACTTCCTACCATGGGCGCGGGACAGGGAAACGCCCGTACGAACGGCGGGGGGGCCATGGAACCGACAGTGCCACCTTCAACGTGGAGGTCCTCGGCTGGATGGAGCGCCACCTCGACCGGGAGATGACGGTCGAACAGCTCGCCGCCCGGGCGCACATGTCGCCGCGTATGTTCGCCCGCCGCTTCCAGCAGGAGACGGGGACGACTCCGCACCGCTGGCTGCTGCGCCAGCGCGTGCTGCTGGCACAGGAGTTGCCGGAGGGGACGGACGAGACGGTGGACAGCGTCGCCGGCCGCTCCGGGTTCGGGAACGCGGCCGGGCTGCGCCACCACTTCCTCCGCACGCTCGGGACGACGCCGCACGCGTACCGCCGCACCTTCCGGGGGCCCTCACACGTGGCCTGAACGTCACGCATGGCCCGAACACCCTGGGTGACAGGATCCTTAGGTCCGACCTTCCGGATAATCAAACCTGCCAGTTGTGAAGATTCCATGGAGGGCAACAACCTCCACCACCCACCGGAACTCTCCATTCCAGAGTCCGAGCCACCACCTCCCCACGGTGGGGCTCTTGACCGAGGAGGAGGTCCGCACCGATGAGACTGCCCCACGCGCTCCGGTCGCGCCGCACCACACAAGCCCCGACCCGCACAGAACGTTCACATACGGGGGAAGCCGACGAGCACCCCGCCCCCGCCCGCAGGCGGCTGATCGACTACCCCCGCCACGGCCGCCACGGCCTGCGGCGCTGGACACCGTCCTGGAAGCTGGTCTCCGGCGTCGCCCTGTTCTCGGCCGTGTCCCTGGGCGGCCTGCTCGCCGTCGTCTATGCCCAGGTCGAGATACCCGGCGCACACGACTCCGCCCGCCGCCAGGCCAGCGTCTACTACTGGGCCGACGGCAGCCGCATGGTGAGCGTGGGCGACGTCAACCGGCAGGACGTCACGCTCGCCCAGGTCCCCGCCTCCGTGCAGCGCGCCGTCATCGCCGCGGAGAACGCCGACTTCTACTCCGACTCGGGCGTCTCCTTCACCGGCATCGGCCGCGCCGCCCTCAGCATCATCGAGGGCGAGGAGACCCAGGGCGGCTCGACCATCACCCAGCAGTACGTGAAGAACACGTACCTCACCCAGAACCAGACGGTCAGCCGCAAGGTCAAGGAACTCGTCCTCGCGCTGAAGATCAGCAACCGGAAGACCAAGGCGGAGATCCTGGAGGGCTACCTCAACACCTCCTGGTTCGGCCGCGACTCGTACGGCGTCCAGGCCGCCGCGTACGCCTACTACGGCGTCCCCGCCAAGGATCTGGACGCCGGCCAGGCCGCACTGCTCGCCACCCTCCTCAAGGGCGCGGACAGCTACGACCCCTCCCTCAGCCCGGCCAACCACCGCCGGGCCGTGGACCGTTGGAGCTGGGTGCTGGACCGTCAGGTCGAGACGGGTGTGCTGAGCGCCGCCGAACGCGCCACGTACCAGGACTTCCCCGAGCCGAGGAAGCCGGTCAAGCCGACCAGTCAGGCCGGGCAGACCGGCTATCTGGTCGACATCGCCAACAAGTACCTCAAGAGCCGCGGCGGCATCACCGACAAGGATCTCGCGGGCGGCGGCTACCGTGTCCACACGACCTTCGAGAAGGACAAGGTGGACGCGCTGGCCAAGGCGGTCGAGACGGTACGGAAGGACGGCCTCGACCCGGAGAAGCGCCCGGCCGACCGCCATGTGGAGGTCGGCGCCGCGTCCGTACGGCCCGAGGACGGCGCGGTCGTCGCGGTGTACGGCGGCGCCGACGCGATCACCCACTTCAGCAACAACGCGGACACCTCGGGCGTGCCCGCCGGCTCCGCGTTCAAGCCGTTCGTGTACGCCGCCGCACTGGAGTACGGCTCCGCCGCGGAGCCGACCGGGAAGGACACCGCCGCACCGGGCCCGCGCGCGACGGACGCCCCGGTGGCCGTCCCCGCGTTCATCGGGTCGCCGCTGGCCAGGGCGATGCTGGGCACGGGGCACGCCCCGTTCGTGAGCGCGGGCGAGAAGGTCGGGCTGCGGAACGTCCGGCGGATGGCCGTCTCGGCCGGGCTGCGCGAGGAGTCCATGGCGAAGCTGGAGCCGACGTTCTCCATCGGCACCTCGACCCCCAGCGCCGTCCGGCTGGCCGGCGCCTACACGACCTTCGTCAACTACGGCAGCCGGACCGAGCCGTACTCGGTGGCCTCGGTCGAACGCGACGGCGTCCCCGTCGACGGATTCACCAGGCCGGAGCCGCAGCGCGCGATGAGGGCCGAGGTGGCCGCGGAGGTCTCCGCCTCACTCCTGAACACGGGGCAGAACGCCCTCGCCGCACTGGCGAAGAGGGAGTTGGTGGAGCGGGAGGACCAGGGTGTACGGGCGCCCCGGCCGGCCGGGGCGCCCGTCTGGGCGGGCGGCACCAACGCGGGCGACTACATGCGCTCGGCGTGGTTCATCGGCTCCACGGAGAAGCTCTCGACCGCGGTCGCGATGTTCCGTACGAAGCCGGACACCCCGCAGCTCCTGGGCATGCAGGGCGTCGGCGGCCCGGACACCGAGCGCGGCAACGTCTTCCCCGTACGGATCTGGGACACGTACCTGCGGACGGTGGACCCTGGGTCGCTGGAGCGCTCCGACGGCCTCCTGCCGCCGCGGGACGGGGCGACGTCCGGCGGCGCGCAGAACACCCCGGACACCCCCGAGGGGGCCCAGGGACCGGGCACGGCCCAGGGACCGGGCGCCGCCCAGGAGCCCGGCACCGCTCAGGAGTTGGGGACGACCTCGTAGCGCGGCGTGTTCTCCGCCATCTGTCGCAGCGCGTCCTTGCGGTCGCGCTTCGACAGCCGGTCGATGTAGAGGTACCCGTACAGGTGGTCCGTCTCGTGCTGGAGGCAGCGCGCGAAGTAGCCGGTGCCCGCGACCCTGATCGGCTTGCCCTGCGCGTCCTGGCCGCGGACCACCGCGTAGTCGGGGCGCGCCAGCGCGGCGTACGCGGTCGGCACGGAGAGGCAGCCCTCGTTGGAGTCGTCGAGATGACGCTCCGACGGGGGCAGTTCCTCCAGCACCGGGTTGCAGACGGCGCCGACGTGCCGTACGCCGTCGTCGTCCGGGCAGTCGTAGACGAAGACCTTCAGGTCCACGCCGATCTGGTTGGCCGCCAGGCCCACGCCCTCGGCCGTGTGCTGGCTGGCGAACATGTCGTCGATCAGCCGGGCCAGTTCGTCGTCGAACTCCGTGACGTCCCGGCACTCCTTGTGGAGCACCGGGTTCCCGACCACGGTGATCGGGCGGGACGTGCCGCGCTCGCGGTGCGCCAGCTCACGGGCCGCCGCGTCCTCCGTGTCCACGACGAACCCGTCCCCCGGTTCCGCCACCGAGGTGCCGCTCTCGTATCCCTGGTCCGTCTCCTGCTGCGCCATGTCCGCAGTACGCCTTCCTCGGTACCGATGCTGCTTGCACGATCCCGGGCGGTGCGCCGGTGTGCCCGTACAGCCTAAGGGCAGCCCGCGCAAGGCTCACCGGTCCCGGACCCGGCGGGTGACCGGGCGGACGGGCTACGGCTGCCCCGGCGGGCGGTCCGGCGGGTGACCGAGGGGGCAGCGGTCCGGGCCCTCCGGTGCGCTCCGGGGCCGTCCCCGCCCTGCGTTCAGCACACCTCTTCGAGGTCGCGCCACTCCCGGCTGTCCGGGCTGTCGGCGACCCATCCGTCGAGCAGGCCGCGCACCAGCCCGGGCGGCGCCGCGATCCCGCACTCGCGCTCCGGTGCCCACAGCTCGCCGGCCGTACGGTGCCCCAGCGGCCCCGGGTGGCCCGGCTCGCTGTGGTCGTGCGGGTCGAGGTGCTCGCCGTCGCCCTCGGCGCTCGGCATCGTCGACTCCGAACAGGAGCGGCAGAGCAGCCGCACCGAGGACGACCAGTCCTCGGCGGCGAAACCGGCGTCCGCGGCCAGCCGTTCCAGGGCGTCCCGGTCCCCTTCCGTGGCCGCTTCGAGCAGCACCACCCAGGTGGGTACGGGCGAGGGGGCCCACAGCTCGATCTCGTCGAAGACCGGGTAGGCGCGGACGGCTCCGTCCGGGCTCGCGGAGGTGGTGCGCTCACCGTTCGGCACGCCGTCGTGGAGGACGACCTCGCCCCAGCGGCGGCCCGACGAGGGCAGCGGGATCGACAGCACCTCGATCCGCGCCGGGTCGATCCGGCGGCCCCAGACCACCTCGGCCTCGCCCTCCGGGGAGAGCCGGACGGCCGCGCTGCCCAGCACCATGCCCTCGGGCTCGCCGTTCGCCTGGACGCTGTGCGGATCGCCCGGCACGCGCAGCCCGTACGCCTGCCAGGCGCGGCGGGCCAGCGGCCAGTCCTGGAGGGCGGTCGCGGCGATCCCGACGTTCCACCAGTCGGGGGCGCCGGTCTCCTTGTCGAGCAGGGCCACGGCGCGCAGTCCGGCGGCGCGCGCCTGCTCCCAGTCGTGCCGGAACTTGTGCAGCAGCGCCAGGTTGAACCAGGACTCGGAGAGCCACGGTTCGAGATCGGCGGCGCGCGTCAGCAGCGCGCCCGCGTCCTCGTACCGGCCGTCACCGATCAGCGTGAACGCGCGGTCGGTGGCCTGCCGCCACGAGGCGGAGGGCCGATGCCGTACCTTCCCGAAGATCTTCACGATTCCCGCCTGCCGGTCGTCGGGCAGTGCCCCCTGACACCCTCTTCTTCCACCCTCTTCTTCGCATCCAACCATGCCCGGTCGGACGCCCGCTCATTACCCATGGGTTACCCCGCCCCACCAGCGGCCGGGCCGCCCCGGGAGAGGACGCGCGCCAGGGATTCGACCACCTCGGGCTGGTAGTCGTGCCCCGTGCCGAGCCGCAGCCGCTCCAGCGCGGCGAGCGGTCCGCCCGCACTGGCACTTTCCCCGGCGAGGTCGTCGTACGCATTCACGGCGCGGATGATCCGGGCGGGGAGGGGCTGCTCGCGGTACGGATCGGCCTGGCGCTCCACCACCATCGCGACGGCGGCGGGCACCCCGGTCTGCCGGACCACGGCGCCGCCGAGCAGGGCGATACGGCGCTGCTCGGCGACCGGGAGCAGCGCGGTGGCGCCCTCGGGCACCGGGTCGACGAGGGAGAGCTGGCCGATGTCGTGCATGAGGGCGGCGTACTCCAGGACGGTCAGCTCGGGCCCGGAGAGCCCCAGCTCGCGGCCGACGGCCCGGCTGAGGTCGGCGACCCTGCGGGCGTGTCCGTGCCGGGTGTAGCCGGCGATCTCGGTGGCGCGGGCGAGCGAGGCGATGGTCTGGGCGTAGGTGGCGCGTACGGCGGCGTACCGGCGGAAGGAGAGCTGTGTGAGCAGCAGCGGTACGCAGAACACGGGCAGCGCCCAGAGTCCGGCGACGGCGACGCCGAGGGCGATCACGGCGCCGGTGGCGCAGACGGCGGAGCCGATGTGCAGCAGGGCCCGCAGTTCGTCGCGGAGCAGCGGGCCGAAGGGATGGCGGGTGCGGGCGCGCACCATCAGGGCGGCCAGTACGGCGTCGCAGAGCGCGGTGAGGACCAGCAGGACGAGGAGCAGGAGCGCGTGGCCGGGCCCGGCGCCGACGTGTTCGCGCAGTTCGCCGGAGTTGTAGAGCGGCTGGAAGCAGACGGCGGCGAAGCCGGCGGTGAGTACCCGCCGGACCAGCTGGTCGGGGGTGGGGCCGTGACCGCGCGCGACATGGGGGGCGGCGCCGGCGAGGGTGGCGGCGAGGACGACGGCCACGGTCTGCAGGACGCCGTGGGTGGTCTCCTGCCCGGCGTTCTCGCCGAGCAGGGCGTAGCCGAGCGCCCCGGCGGCGGCGAGCGGCGCGGGCTCCCGTTCGCCGGGGAGCGCGCCCCAGCGGGCCAGTTCGCCGACGGCGACGAGGACGCCGAAGGCGAGGGCGACCCGGGGTTCCGCGAGGCCGTGCCAGAGGGTCGAGCCGAGGCCGGCGGCGGTGAGCAGCCCGGCCGCGCCGTACAGGGCGACGACGGCGAGGGGGAGGGCGCGGGTGCGGGCGTGGCCCGCCGGCGCCTGGACGGTGGTGGTGGCGGCGGTCATCGTCGGCCGCCACGGGACACGCCGCCGGGCGCACGGGTGTCGGTCGTACGCGGGCCGGCCGTGCGGTACGCCCCGGCCGCCGCGCCCGGTTCGGTGGTGCGCGCCGAAGGGACGTTTCCGCGCGGCCCGGGGGCTGGTGGGGAAGCCGGGCCGGACGGGGTGGACGGGGAAGCCGGGGCGGACGGGGCGGTCTCCTCGTCCGCCGTGACCGCCGTCCGCCAGCCGTGCCGGTCCAGGGCCCGTACCAGCGCCCGCACCATCGCCGGGTCGAACTGCGTCCCCGCGCACCGCTCCAGCTCCGCCACCGCCGTCGCGACCGGCCGCCCGCGCCGGTAGGAACGGGTCGAGGTCATCGCGTCGAAGGCGTCCGCCACCGCCACCACCCGGGCGAACTCGGGAATCCGGTCCCCGGCGAGCCCGTACGGGTAACCGCTGCCGTCCAGCCGCTCGTGGTGGTGGAGGATCGCGCCGCGCGCCTCGCCGAGGAAGGCGATGCCCCGCACCATCTCGTGCCCGTACTCGGGGTGCAGTTCGATGACGCGGCGCTCCTCGGGCGTCAGGGGGCCGTCCTTGCGGAGCACCCGGGTCGGCACGCCGAGCTTGCCGACGTCGTGCAGGATCCCGGCGAAGCGGAGGACTTCGATCCGCTCCCGCTCCATGCCCATCTCCCGGGCGATCAGCACGGAGGCGTGTCCCACGCGCTCGCTGTGCCCCCGGGTGTACGTGTCCTTGATGTCGACGGCCTGGACGAGTGCCCTGATCGTGGCCTGATGGGCGGCGCGCTCGCGGTGGTACTGGGCGAAGACCCAGCAGGAGATGTACATCGGCAGCAGGACCAGCAGCGCCGACAGCGGCCCGTACGGGCTGCGCCACAGGACGGCCATCATCAGTCCGGCCAGCCCGTGCGCGGCGTGCGGGGCGAGGGAGCTCGCCAGCAGTCCGCGCCAGGCGGTGCGCGGGTCCATCCGCTCGGCGACGACGAGGATGGAGCCGTCCAGCGCGGTGACCACCAGGCAGAAGGCGAGGGCCGCGGCGCCCGCGGGGAGCAGGACGTACGGGAAGTCGGGCACGGTCAGCCCGTACCCCCCGCCGCCGAGCGCGACGGGACCGCCGAAGACCATCTGCGCCCGGGCCGCCGCCCAGGTGGCGAGGGCGAGCTGGGCCGCGCGCCAGATCCGCCGCGCGCTCCGCGGCCGCTGCTCGATCCGGCCGAGCAGCGCGCCGGGCACGGCGACCAGCGCCGCGGCGGCGGGCGGCAGCAGCAGGGCGGCGGCGAGCAGCACGGGGAAGAACGACCCGGCCGCGACGGGTACGGAGCCGTTCAGCGAGCGCCCGAGGACGCGGCAGCGGGCGGGCAGCTCACAGAGGGCGTAGAGCGCAGCGAGCAGCCCGGCGGCGAGCCAGGGGGTGGAGCCGGCGTCGCGCAGGGCGGGCTGGGCACAGGCGGCGGCGCAGAGCGCGGTCACCAGAATGTACGCGCGCGCCGCACCCGGTATGGCCCTCACGCGTCCCAGCCCCCTCCCTCGACGCCGCCCAAACAGAGGGTCAGGCTAGCGAGTTGGGGGGCGATCATCGGGTAATTGGCGCTGATTAGCACCTTCGGGTGAATAAGGTGCTATGGACCATGACGGGGGCGCACCGCGCAGCGCGCGATACGCCCCCGTCATGGTCCACCGGCGTCCCGAACGGACGGTCCCGAACGGGCGGTCCCAAAGAGGACGGTCCGAAGAAGACGGCCCCGAAGGGGACGCGTCACTCCTTGGCGACTCCGGGCAGGCCGGTCCCCGGCAGTTCGCCGCCGGCCGCTGTGGTCACGGCCGTCGTCGATGCCACGTCATGGTCGGGTACCGCCTCGCCCGAGCGGATCAGGTCGATCCGTCCCAGTACCTTGGCGCGCAGGTCGGCCGGTACGTCGTCGTGGCCGCAGCACCGTTTCACCAGCTTCTTCACGGCCTGCTCAAGGCCGTACTTCTCCAGGCACGGGGAGCACTCCTCGAAGTGGACCTCGAACTTGGTGCAGTCGCTGTCGGGCATCTCCCGGTCGAGGAACTCGTAGAGGTGGTCGAGAACCTCGGCGCAATCCGTCTCATGCGGCTCTCCGCAGCTCATGAGCCCGAACCTTTCCGATCGTCCGACGACTCCCCGGCACCTGCCGGGACAAGCCCGCGGTCACGGGCGTAATCCTCCAGCATGCCGCGCAACTGGCGGCGGCCACGGTGGAGTCGTGACATCACCGTACCGATGGGTGTCCCCATGATGTCCGCGATCTCCTTGTACGCAAAGCCCTCTACATCGGCGAGATAGACGGCGATCCGGAACTCCTCCGGAATCGCCTGGAGCGCCGACTTCACATCGGAGTCAGGGAGGTGGTCCAGCGCCTGCGACTCGGCGGAGCGCAGCCCGGTCGACATGTGCGACTCGGCGCGCGCGAGCTGCCAGTCCTCGATCTCCTCGGCGGCACTGCGCTGGGGTTCGCGCTGCTTCTTGCGGTACGAGTTGATGAAGGTGTTCGTGAGGATGCGGTACATCCACGCCTTGAGGTTGGTGCCCTCACGGAACTGGTGGAAGGACGCGTACGCCTTGGCATAGGTCTCCTGCACCAGGTCCTCGGCGTCGGCCGGATTGCGCGTCATGCGCAGCGCGGCCGAGTACATCTGATCGAGGTAGCCCAGGGCGTCCCGCTCGAAGCGGGCGTTGCGCTCGGCTGTGGTCTCTTCGATGTGGCCGTCGTCGGTCGCTCCGTCGGTCCCAGTGACCGGACCCACCTCCTCCAATGCCCCGGCGGATCCAAAAGCGGACCCACTCGAATCGGAGAATAGTCGACCTTGCCGGGACGGGGCCTGTCGGTCCGCTCCGGCGCCGGCCCGCCCCGGGGCGTTCCGGGCCGCGGAAAGCACCGTCCACTCCAGGTCAGTGGCGTCCTTGCGGCGCGGGCAGATGGTCGAACCCATACGACGGACTCCCTCTCGATGCGCTGTGTACCGACGTTCGTCACAACAGCGACCCCTCGCGCATCATTCCCGCCGGGAACCGCCCAGGGCCGCCAGCCACCGGGCGACGCCCCCGGTGATCACTTCCAGAGTGCCGTCCGGTCCGAGAGGTGCCTTCCTGGGTACGGCGAAGGAGTGATCCCCGTACGGCACCTCAAGGAGCCCGTAACCGCCTCCGGAGGGTTCCGGCGACCGCGTTGCCCCCTCCGGTGTCTCCCCGGGCGTCCACTCCACCGCCCCCTCGGGGAACTCCGCGGGCTTTCCGAAGGGATCGTTGCCTCCCTGTACGACCAGGGTGGGCACCCCGGAGCCCAGCAGCTCCGCCGCCCGGGACTTCTCGGGGCGGCCGGGCGGATGCAGCGGGAAGCTCAGCGCCAGTACCGCGCGGGCGCCCAGCTCGCGCGCCGTACGGCAGGCCACGCGCGCCCCGGCGCTGCGCCCGCCCGCGACGAGGCCGAGCCCCGGCCGCTCCAGCGCGGGCCACACCGCCCGCCAGCCGGCGTCGAGGGTCGCGGGCGCGGGCGCCACCTTCTTCCCCGCCACCCGCCAGGGCTGCTCCACCAGAGCGACGGTCACCCCGAGCGGCGGCAGCGCCCCGGCGAGCGCCCGCAGGTCCCGCGCCTCGATCCCGCCGCCCGCGCCATGGCCGAGGGCGAGGACGAGGCGCGGGCGCGGGGCGGGGTGCCAGGTGATCCTGGCGTCCCCGGCGGGGGTCTCCACGGTCTGGGCCGTCGGCTCCCGAGGCATGTCACGAGTCACACGGGTCACCCGGCCGTCGTGGGTCACACGGTCATCCTGAGTCACAGAGCCATCCTGCCGCCCCGGGGCCCCTCCCCGGGCCAGGGCACGCTCCTCAGAAGGGGCCACGCCCCCGGACCAGGGCACGCCCCTCAGAACAGCGTGCTCTCCTCCGGCGCGGCCAGCTCCTCCAGCAGCTCGGGCCCGTTGTTGCGGACGCTGCTGACCGCCGTCGCGACCGGGTACGCCCGCATCAGCCCGGCCGGCGGCGGCTCCAGCAGCCCCCGCAGGTCGTCCGGGTCCGTACGGGCCGGGTCCAGCCAGGCGTCCCAGCGGTCCGGGGTCAGCATCAGCGGCATCCGGGGGTGGATGTCCGCCAGCGCCTCCGGCCCCTCCGCGGGCGCCACCGCGAGCGGGGTCCGCTCCGCCTCCGTGGTGATCACCGAGCAGGTCGCCCACCAGGCCAGCGGATGGTCGGGCGGCAGGGTCGGGTCGCGCCAGAACTCGTACACCCCGGCCAGCGCCATCACCGAGCCGTCGGCGGGGGTGACGAAGTACGGCTGCTTCCGCGTCCGCTTCTTCTTGCCCTGCTCCTCCAGCTGCCGCTCGTCGGAGCCGGTGACCCACTCGTAGTAGCCGTCGGCGGGCAGGATGCACCGCCGCGAGGCGAAGGGCCGGCGGAAGGACGGCTTCTCGTGGACGGTCTCGGCCCGCGCGTTGATCATCCGGGCGGCGCCCTCCGGCGTCTTCGACCAGGACGGGACGAGCCCCCACCTGAGCCGCCGCAGCTGGCGCACCGGACGGGGCGTGGGCGCGTCCTTCAGGGGGCGCTCAAGGATCGCATAGACCTCTTTGGTGGGCGCCACGTTCCAGTCCGGGGCGAGCGTCTCCTCCGGCTCCCACTTCTCGATGCCGAAGATCCCCTGAAGGTCCTCGGGCCGGCGGCTCGCCGCGTACCTGCCGCACATTCCCCATCAACCACCTTATGAACTGCCTGTGCGTTTCCCGTCCGCCGGAAGGGGGGGCGGCGGCTGAGCGTCTTTCCCCCGTACCGCGTATGAGTGCCAGACTGCCACGACGTACCCCCAGTTGAGGAGCCGCCCGAGAAATGGCCAGCATCGACCCGACCTCGCTCGGCGATCTCTGGGATCGCGTCTTCGGCACCCAGTCGGCACCGGACGAGTGGCTGGTGATCGCCACGGCGGCCGTCGCGCTCGTCGTCGTCGTCCCGCGCGCGCTGTGGCGGCTCTCCCGTAACGCCATCACCATCGCGCACGAGGGCGGCCACGGGCTGATAGCCCTGTGCACCGGGCGCAGACTCGACGGGATACGGCTGCACTCCGACACCTCGGGCCTCACCGTCAGCCGGGGAAAGCCGACCGGCCTCGGCATGATCCTCACCGCCGCCGCCGGTTACACCGCGCCGCCCCTGCTGGGGCTCGGCGGCGCCTGGCTGCTCGCCGCGGACCACATCACCCTCCTGCTCTGGCTGACGACCGCGCTGCTGCTCGCGATACTGGTGATGATCCGCAACGCGTACGGGGCGCTCACCGTGATCGTCACCGGTGCCGCCTTCCTCCTCATCTCCTGGCTGACCAGCCCCGACGTCCAGGCGGCCTTCGCGTACACCGCCGTCTGGTTCCTGCTGCTCGGCGGCGTGCGCCCGGCGTTCGAGCTCCAGTCGAAGCGGCGGCACGGCGGCGCCGGGGACTCGGACGCCGACCAGCTCGGCCGGCTCACCCACACGCCGCCGACACTGTGGCTGCTCTTCTTCCACGCCGTCTCGCTCTGTTCCCTGATCGGCGGCGGACGCTGGCTGCTGGGCCTCTGACCACTGAGACACCGAACCGCCTATCACCTTCACATTACGCCCGGGTTGCTGCGTATTTGATCAGGATCCGGCATCGTCAAGACCCACTAAAGTGTGGGTCATGACCGAAAGCTCCGTGCAGTCCGCCCTCTGGCCCGCCCCCTACGCGAGCGGGGCCGTCGACGCGACGGTCACCGTGCCCGGATCGAAGTCGGTCACCAACCGTGGCCTCGTCCTCGCCGCGCTGGCCGCCGAGCCCGGCTGGCTGCGCCGTCCGCTGCGCTCCCGCGACACCCTGCTCATGGCCGAGGCGCTGCGCGCGATGGGCGTCGGCATCGAGGAGACCGTCTCGTCCAGCTCCGGCGGCGGCCCCAGCGGCGAGGCGTGGCGCGTGATCCCCGCCGGGCTGAGCGGCCCCGCCTCGGTCGACGTCGGCAACGCCGGTACGGTGATGCGCTTCCTGCCGCCCGTGGCAACCCTCGCCGACGGGCCCGTCCGCTTCGACGGCGACCCCCGTTCGTACGAGCGTCCGCTGCACAGCGTCATCGACGCGCTGCGCGCCCTCGGCGCCCGGATCGACGACGACGACCGCGGCTCGCTCCCGCTGACCGTGCACGGCGGCGGCGCGCTGGACGGCGGCACCGTCGAGATCGACGCCTCCGCCTCCTCCCAGTTCGTCTCGGCGCTGCTGCTCTCGGGGCCGCGCTTCAACCAGGGCGTGGAGGTGCGCCACACCGGCTCCCGGCTGCCGTCCCTGCCGCACATCCGGATGACCGTCGACATGCTGCGCGGGGTCGGCGCGCAGGTGGACGAACCCGAGACGGGCGGCGAGCCGAACGTCTGGCGGGTCTCCCCCAGCGCGCTCCTCGGCCGCGACCTGACGGTCGAGCCCGATCTGTCCAACGCCCAGCCGTTCCTGGCCGCCGCGCTGGTCACCGGCGGCCGGGTGACCGTCCCCGACTGGCCGGTACGGACCACCCAGCCGGGCGACGCGCTGCGCGAGATCTTCACCGCGATGGGTGGCTCCTGCGAGTTCACCGAGACGGCCGGGGGCACCAGCCTCACCTTCACCGGTACGGGCCGGATCCACGGCGTCGACCTCGACCTGAGCGAGGTCGGGGAGCTGACGCCCGGCATCGCGGCGGTCGCCGCGCTCGCCGACTCGCCGTCCACCCTGCGCGGCGTCGCCCATCTGCGGCTCCACGAGACGGACCGGCTGGCCGCGCTCACCAAGGAGATCAACGAGCTGGGCGGTGACGTCACCGAGACCGCGGACGGTCTGCACATCCGCCCGCGCCCGCTGCACGGCGGCGTGTTCCACACGTACGACGACCACCGCATGGCGACGGCGGGCTCGATCATCGGCCTCGTCGTGGCCGGTGTGGAGATCGAGAACGTCGGCACGACCGCCAAGACCCTGCCCGACTTCCCGCGGATGTGGACAGAGATGCTCGCGGGAGCGGGTGCCTGAGGGCATGCGGCGCTACGGCAAGAACCCCGACGAGGACGACATCCGCTCCCGCCCCAATCCCAAGGGGAACCGGCCGCGTACGAACATCAGGCCCAAGCACGAGGACGCGTCGGAGGGCATGGTCCTGACCGTCGACCGGGGGCGGCTGACCTGTCTCGTCGAGGACCGGGCCGTCGTGGCGATGAAGGCGCGCGAACTGGGCCGCAAGGCCGCCGTGGTGGGGGACCAGGTCTTCCTCGTCGGGGACCTGTCCGGCAAGAAGGACACGCTCGCCCGGATCGTACGGATCGAGAAGCGCCGCTCCGTGCTGCGGCGCACGGCGGACGACGACGACCCGTACGAGCGCGTGGTCGTCGCCAACGCCGACCAGCTCGCCGTGGTCACCGCGCTCGCCGACCCGGAGCCGCGCCCCCGGCTGATCGACCGCTGTCTCGTCGCCGCCTTCGACGGGGGTCTCGAACCGCTCCTGGTCCTGACCAAGTCCGACCTCGCGCCGCCGGACGAACTGCTGGAGACCTACCGGGCGCTGGGCATCCGTCATGTCGTCACGCGCCGCGACGAGCTGATGAGCGGTCACGCGGCCGATCTCGTACGCGAATACCTCGACGGCCGGGTCACGGCCTTCGTCGGCCACTCGGGCGTCGGCAAGACGACCCTGGTCAACGCCCTCGTGCCGGACGACAGGCAGCGGATCACCGGCGACGTCAACGCCGTGACGGGGCGCGGCCGGCACACCACCACCTCGGCGCTGGCGCTGCCGCTGGCCAAGGCGGAGGGCTGGGTGATCGACACCCCCGGCATCCGCTCCTTCGGCCTGCACCATGTCGATCCCTCGCGGGTCATCCTGGCCTTCCCCGACCTGGTGCCGGGCACGGAGGGGTGTCCGCGCGCGTGCAGCCACGACGAGGCGGAGTGCGCGCTCGACGCGTGGGTGGCCGAGGGGCACGCCGATCCGGCCCGGCTGTACTCGCTCCGGCGGCTGCTCGCCACGCGCGAGCGGCGCGAGGGCGACTGACCGCGCCACGCCGTGGCCGGTCCGCCGGCCCGGACGGTGTCGGCCGGGCCAGGACCGGGTCCGCCGGCCCAGGACCGTGCCGGCCGGGCCGTGGCCGTGTTTGCGGACCGGCACGACTGGTAAGGGCATAATCACCATCAGGAGCGACAGCCCTGTCACAGTTGGTCACAGACGGTCGGCGGAAGACCCGGCGCGCCGGGCGGTCACTGACGTGGGGAGACGTTTGACATGGCGTGGCTGCTGGTCGTGGTGGCGGGAATCCTGGAGACGGGCTTCGCCGTCTGTCTCAAACTCTCCCACGGATTCACCCGCCTCTGGCCGACGATCGCCTTCGCGGCCTTCGCACTCGGCAGCTTCGGACTGCTGACGCTCGCCCTGAAGAAGCTCGACGTGGGCCCGGCGTACGCGGTGTGGACGGGTATCGGCGCGGCCGGTACGGCGATCTACGGCATGGTCTTCCTGGGCGACCTCGTGTCCGTCCTCAAACTGATCTCCATCTCGCTGGTGATCGTGGGCGTCATCGGGCTCCAGCTCTCGGGCTCGGCGCACTGAGCAGCGCGGACGGCGGGGCCGTGACGGCGGTGCGGACCAGCGGGCCCACGGGTTCGGCGCCGGGCGCGACGAGATGGGCGAGCGCGAGCCGCATGGCCAGTTCGCATCGGTAGAGCAGTTCGGTACGGCCGTACGCGGTGAACCGGCTGTGGCCGACGGGGCCGGTGTGGCCCGCGTGACCGTGTTCGCCGCGGCCGTGCTCCGGACGGCCCGGATCCGGGCGCCCGTGGTCCTTGCGGGTGGGGTCGAGCGCGGCCGCGGATCTGTCCCGTACGAGTGCCACGAGCTCGGTGGTGGCGGGCGGTCCCGCGTCGGCGCGGCGCTGCGCCGGGATGCCGGACGGGGCGGCGTCGGGCCGTGCGGGGCGCGGGGCGGGCAGCCACTCGCCCCAGCAGCCGGTGAGCAGCGCCCGCAGCAGCGGCCGGGCGCGCGCCTCCCCCACGGTCCACTCGGCGACCGCCACCAGCCGGTCGGCGGCGTCCGCGCGTTCGCGCAGCAGCCGTTCCACTCCGTGCAGGTAGCGGTCCGCCTCGCGCCGTACCAGGGCGCGGGCGAGGCCGTCCTTGCTGCCGAACTCGTTGTACAGGGTCTGCCGGGAGACCCCGCCCGCCGCCGCCACGTCGACCATGCGCACCGCGGACCACGGCTGGTCGGCGAGGGCCGAAAGGGCAGCACTGAGCAGGGCTTCACGCGCGCTGGGCATCGTCGCCTCCGGGGCCGTGCGGCTCTGCGCACAGAGTTGACGGACCGTCGCTCACTGTCAAGACCGTCGTCCGGTTCCGGCCGACCGGGCCCAGGGGGCCGTGGCAGCTCCACCGCCCCGGTGGATACTGTGGCGCCCATGCCCGACTACCACGATGACCTGCGTCTCGCCCACGTACTGGCGGATGCCGCCGACGCCGCGACGATGGACCGGTTCAAGGCTCTGGACCTGAAGGTCGAGACAAAACCGGACATGACCCCGGTGAGCGAGGCCGACAAGGCGGCCGAGGAGCTGATCCGCGGCAACCTCCAGCGGGCGAGGCCGCGCGACGCGATCCTGGGCGAGGAGTACGGCGTCGAGGGCACGGGCCCGCGCCGCTGGGTCGTCGACCCGATCGACGGCACCAAGAACTATGTACGCGGGGTACCGGTCTGGGCGACGCTGATCGCGCTGATGGTGGCCGGTGAGGGCGGTTTCGAACCGGTCGTCGGTGTGGTGTCCGCACCGGCGCTGGGCCGCCGCTGGTGGGCCGCGAAGGGCGGCGGCGCGTACACGGGGCGCAGTCTGTCGTCCGCGACGCGGCTGCGTGTCTCGAACGTGTCGCGCGTGCAGGACGCGTCGTTCGCGTACTCCTCGCTGACCGGCTGGGAGGAACAGGGCCGGCTGGACGGTTTCCTGGATCTGTCCCGGGCGTGCTGGCGGACGCGCGGTTATGGCGATTTCTGGCCCTACATGATGGTAGCCGAGGGCTCCGTGGACATGTGCGCGGAGCCGGAACTGTCGCTGTGGGACATGGCCGCGCCCGCGATCGTCGTCCAGGAGGCGGGCGGCAGCTTCACGGGCCTCGACGGCCGTCCGGGCCCGCACAGCGGCAACGCGGCGGCGTCGAACGGCGTCCTGCACGAGGAACTCCTCGGCTACCTGAACCAGCGCTACTAGCCCAGCGCTACCGGCGAGGGGTTGTTTGTCCGCTTTACGGGCGCCCCCGCCCCCGCGCCGCCCGCCCCCTTGTTGACTCAGGGCAACCGTGTCACTCTGGGAGTCCCCCCACTTGTGAACTTGTGAATCGTTTCTCCAGGTCCCTCCGCTCCCCGCGGGACCCCGGAAGCCGGCTCACCAAGGAGGTGGCTCCACCCCATGCTTGTCCGTGACGCCATGAGTTCGGTGGTTCTGACCATCGGCCCCACACACACCCTCCGCCAGGCCGCCCGGCTGATGTCGGCCCGGCACGTCGGCGCCGCCGTCGTGCTCGACACCGATCACTGCGGCATCGGCATCCTCACCGAACGTGACATCCTCAACTCGCTCGGCGCGGGCCAGAGCCCGGACGTCGAGACGGCCTGCTCCCACACCACGACCGCCGTCGTCTTCGCCGCACCGGCATGGACGCTGGAGGAGGCCGCGGCAGCCATGTCGACCGGCGGCTTCCGGCATCTGATCGTGCTCGACGAGCGCGAGCCCGTCGGCATCGTCTCCGTACGCGACATCATCCGCTGCTGGGCCCCGACCCGGCACGAGGCGGCCGTCCTGGCCGGCTGAGGCCGGGAAGGGCACCTCCCCCCGTACGCCCCCGAGGGCGGCGGGAGGGGCCGGCTCCCGGAGGAGAGCCGGCCCCTCCCGTCTTCGGCGGGCGAGCGACAACCGTCGACCACGGGGAGCCTGACTGGACTTCGTCTAATTCGGGTGAGCATCCAAAGTCACACTGATTCGTGACCTGGTGTTCGTCACTGTTAGGCTGGTTTCCATGAGTGACCTGCTGGAACGACTTCGCGACCGCGGCTGGCGCATGACGGCGCAGCGGCGCGTCGTGGCCGAGGTCCTCGATGGGGACCACGTCCATCTGACCGCCGACGAGGTGCACGAACGGGCCGTGGCGAGACTCCCGGAGATCTCCCGCGCGACCGTCTACAACACGCTGGGCGAGATGGTGACGCTGGGCGAGGTCATCGAGGTCTCGACGGACCGTCGCGCCAAGCGGTACGACCCGAACGCGCACCGTCCGCACCACCATCTGGTGTGCGCGCGGTGCGGCGCCATCAGGGACGTGCACCCGTCGGGCGACCCGCTGGCCGATCTGCCGGTGGGCGAGCGCTTCGGCTTCACGGTCTCGGACGTCGAGGTGACGTACCGGGGCACGTGCCCCGGCTGCGCGTCCGCGTGACGGGTTCTGCCCGCCGGGGCTGCCAGAACTGAGGACTGCCCGCGGCTCACATGCCTGAGGCCCGGATCTCGTGATCGAGATCCGGGCCTCAGGACTTTCAGTAGCGGGGACAGGATTTGAACCTGCGACCTCTGGGTTATGAGCCCAGCGAGCTACCGAGCTGCTCCACCCCGCGCCGTTGAATGCAACATTACGTCACGGTGCCGAGCGGCGCAAATTCGTATCCGTCCCCCGCGACGGCCGTCCACGCAGGTCACGCGGTCAGCTCCTGGTGCAGCGCCTCGCGCAGCCGGGCCGCGCGCTCCGCGACCTCGGCCGGGCCCAGCTCGACGGCGCGGGCGCACCAGCGCTGCCCCTCGGTCAGCTCACCCCGGCGGGCGGCCAGCAGCGCGAGCCGCAGCGCGGCCCTGCCGTGTCCGGCCTGGGCGGCCCTGGTCCACCAGAGCGCGGCCTCCCGCTCGCCGCCCTCGCGGGCCAGGAGCAGCCCGAGGTTGAAGGCGCCGTTGCGACTGCCGGCCTCCGCGGCCTCCCGGTACCAGCGGGCGGCCTCGGCGGTGTCGCCGCGGCCGGCGGCGAGCATGCCGACGCGCACCTGGGCGCGGCGGTGGCCCTGCTCGGCGGCGCGCTCGTACCACTGCTCGCACTCGCTCTTCACCCCGTACGGCTCGCCGAGCGCGGGCGGCCCCGGCGGCGGCTCGCGCGAGTCGAGGACGGTGGCCAGCCGGAAGGCCGCCTCCGCGCTGCCGCCACCGGCGGCGCAGCGCAGGTGGCGCTCGGCGGTGCGGTCGTCGCCGTCGCGCAGACAGGCGATGCCGACCTGGAGGGCCGCCTCGGTGTGCCCGGCGGCCGCGGCGCGCTCGTACCAGCGCAGGGCCGCGCCGTCGTCGTCACGGCCCGCGTACAGGATGCCGAGGTTGAACGCGGCGTCCACGCTCCCCGCCTCGGCGGCCTTGGAGAACCAGGGCTCGGCGCCCGTCGGGTCGTCGGCCTGGAGAAGCAGGACGGCGAGCGCGTTGGCGGCCTCGCGGTGGCCCGCGTAGGCGGCGCGGCGGTACCACTGCTCGGCCTGGACCGTACGGTCCTGGGAGGCGCAGAGCAGCCCGAGGTTGTACGCGCCGTTGACGTCACCCGCGTCCATGGCGGCGCGGTACCAGCGCTCGGCGGTCTGCGACTCGCCCCGGGCGGCGTGGAGCGCGCCGAGGGCGTTGGCGGCGTTCCCGTCGCCCTCCTGGGCGGCGCGCAGCCACCAGACGGCTGCGCTCTCCTCGTCCCCGGCGTCGCGCAGCAGGAAGCCGAGGGCGCAGGCGGCCCGCGCCTCGCCGTCCTTGGCGGCGCTCAGGTACCAGCGGCCGGCCTCCTTCAGCTCGCCGCGCCGCTCCAGGATCGCGCCGAGGTGCAGGGCGGCGCGGCGGTGGCCGCGGGCGGCGGCCTGCCGGTACCACTGGGCGGCCTCGCCGACCAGGGAGGCCGCGGGGCCGGAGCCCATGGTCGCGAAGCCGGACGTGCCGGGGCCCCCTGTCCTGGGACCGTGCGGCCCCGGCGTCCCGGGACCCCACGCCCCGGAACCCCGCGTCCCGGTGTACGCGGGCAGCCGGGGGTCGGTGCTGGTCACGGGGTCCAGGGAGAGCAGCGGCTCCTGGCCCGTACGGCGGCCTCGCGCGCCGGGGGCCACCGGACCGGTCCGGTAGACCACGTCGGCGCCGGAGCGGGCCGTCTCACGGGCTCTGCGCTCCAGCGCGCGGGCGAGCCGGTAGGCCGCCTCGCGGTGCCCCTGCTCGGCGGCGGCGCGCAGCCAGCGCTCGGCCCCGACGTCGCTGCGGTGCTCCAGCAGATCGGCGAGGGCGTAGGCGCCCAGCGCGTGGCCCTGCTCGGCGGACTGGCGCAGCCAGTACTCGGCCGCGGGCTCGTCGCCGAGTTCGCGGTAGTGGCGGCCGAGCGCATGGGCCGCCGGGGCGGAGCCGGCGACGGCGGCGATCCGCCACCAGCCGGCCGCCTCGTCGACGTAGCCGCGCTGGTGCAGCAGTACGCCCAGATTGTTCGCGGCGGCGCGCTCGCCCTCGCCGGTCGCGGCCCGCAGATACGGCTCCGCGCCGTCGAGATCGCCGCGGCGCAGCAGCAGCGCGCCGAGAACGCTCATCGACGCGGTGTCCCCGGCGTCGGCGGCGCGACGGTGTCTCTCCTCGGCCTCGGTGTCGGCCCCGTCGGCGGCGCCGGTCCCACCGGTCACGTCGTTCACGTGTGACTGCACATACCGCCCTGTCTCCAACAGAGTTGCCCTATCCCCCATATTTTCCATCGTCGCACCACCCGCCGGCCGCGTACAGCCGGTATACCGCGCCCCGCAAGGTCACTACAGCGTTTTGTCGACATGCCCACAGAGAGACACATCAAACCCACCGGAGACCAACTGGGCCGAGCTGGAACACAGTTGGGGCGGGCACATGGCAAGGGCCCGGATCCTAGAAGGATCCGGGCCCTTGACTTCGCCGTAGCGGGGACAGGATTTGAACCTGCGACCTCTGGGTTATGAGCCCAGCGAGCTACCGAGCTGCTCCACCCCGCGTCGTTGTGTGCCAACCGTACCACGGGGTGGAGGTGATGCCAGGTCAGCTCGTACCGCCACCGCCGTCCGCACTGCCGGAGTCTCCCCCGGCCTGGTCACCGGACGTGTCGGCAGCCTTGTCGGCCGGCTGGTCGCCGGACTTGTCGGCGGCCTTGTCACCCGGCTTGTCGGCGGATCCCGACTTCGCAGCGGCCTCCGCGTCGGCGGCCCGCTGGAGCGCGTCCTGCAGGTCCTTCTGCGCCTTGCCGTACGCCGTCCAGTCCTGCTTCTGCAGCGCCTCCTCGCCCGCGTCGTACGCCTTCTGGGCGTCCGAGATCGCCTGCTGGAGGGCCTGGTCACCGGTGGCCGGCGGGGTGGTGGTGCCCGGCGGCTCGGTCGACGGCGGCGACGTGCTCTCCTCCCCGAAGACCGCGTTCAGCGCCTCCGGCAGGCTGTCCTTGAAGACCGGCTTGCCTCCGTAGGAGACGGCCACCTTCTTCAGCAGCGGGTAGTTGGCACTGCCGCCTCGCGCGTACACCGGCTCGATGTAGAGGAAGCCTCCGTCGAGCGGCACCGTGAGGAGGTTGCCGTACTCGATGTCCGAGTCGGTGCCTCTCAGGTTCCTGACGAACTCGGCGACCTCCGGCACACCGTTCAGCTCGCTCTGCACCTGCTGCGGGCCCTGGACCGTGGACGTCACTCTCAGCACTCTGATCTTGCCGTAGTCCGTGCTGGTGGCATCGGCGTCCACCGCCATGAACGCGCCCAGGTTGGGGCGTCCGTTGGGCGTGAAGGTGGTGGTCAGCGAGAACTTCTGGTCGTCCTGGCCGGGCATCTTCAGGCTGAGGTAGTACGGCGGGACGGAGTTGCTGTCCTTGGTGGTCGGGTCGTCCGGCACCTGCCACGCGTCACTGCCGCTGTAGAACTGGGCGGGGTCCGTGACGTGGTAGCGGGTGAGCAGTTCGCGCTGCACCTTGAACATGTCCTGCGGGTAGCGCAGGTGCGACAGCAGCGTCGAGTCGATGTCGCCCTTCGGCTTCACCGTGCCGGGGAACGCCTTCATCCAGGTCTTGAGGACCGGGTCCTTGGTGTCCCACTGGTACAGGTTGACCGAACCGTCGTACGCGTCGACGGTCGCCTTCACCGAGTTCCGGATGTAGTTGACCTGGTTCTGCTGGGCGACGACTGCGCGCTGGCTGTCGGTCAGCGAGTCGGCGGTCGTGTCGCCGAGCGTCGTACGGGACGCGTACGGGTAGCCGTTCGTCGTCGTGTACGCGTCGACGATCCACTGGATCCGGCCGTCGACCACGGCGGGGTACGCGTCGCCGTCGATGGTCAGCCAGGGCGCGACGGCCTCGACGCGCTCCTTGGGCGTGCGGTTGTAGAGAATCCGCGAGCCGTCGCCGATGGCGCCGGAGTAGAGCATCTGGGGCTCGCTGAAGGCCACGGCGTACGCCGCGCGGTTCAGCGGGTTGGAGAGGTCGACGCCGCTCTTCCCCTTGTAGCTCGTGGTCTGCTCGCCGTTCTTCTCGTAGTCCAGTTCCTTCTGCGGACCGCCCACGATCGAGTACTGCTCGGTCTTCTCGCCGTAGTAGACGCGCTGTTCGTACTTCGGCAGCTCACCGCTGGTCGGCAGGCCCGACTCGGTGAAGTCGGGGGCGCCGATCGTGCCCTCGTTGTCGTCGGTCACCGTGTTCGTGCCCTTGGAGGCGATCAGTCCGTACCCATGGGTGTACGTGAAGTGATCGTTGATCCAGTTGCGCTTCGGGATACCGGTGATGTTCAGCTCGCGCAGACCGACCACCGTGTCCTGCGGCTTGCCGTCGGGACCGGGGTACCGGTCGACGTCGAGCGTGGAGGGGAACTGGTAGTACTTACGCTCCTGTTGAAGCTGCTGGAACGCGGGCGAGACCACATTCGGGTCGACCAGCCGGTAGCTGGCCGCCGTGTCGGCCGCCTGGCGCTGCTCGGCCTTCTTGTCCGGGTCGCCCTTGCCCCCGTAGTCCTGCACATCGGCGGCATCGATGCCGTACGCCTGGCGCGTGGCGTCGATGTTCTTCTTGATGTACGGGGCTTCCTTGGCCTGCTCGTTCGGCTCGACCTGGAACTTCTGGACGATCCCCGGGTAGAGGCCGCCGATCAGGATCGCCGAGAGCACCATCAGGCCGAAGCCGATCACCGGAAGCTGCCACGTACGGCGCCAGAGCGTCGCGAAGAACAGCAGGGCGCAGATGACCGCGATGCAGAAGAGGATCGTCTTGGCGGGCAGGAACGCGTTCGCGTCCGTGAACCGCAGTCCGGTCCAGTTGCCCGTCGCCTTGAAGTCGCTGGACTTCACCGCCAGGCCGTACCGGTCGAGCCAGTACGCGACGGCCTTCAGCGAGACGAAGACGCCGAGCACCACCGAGAGATGCCCGGTGGCCGCGGCGGTCGCCCGCGCGCCGGGGCTGGTGATCCGCAGCCCGCCGTACAGGTAGTGGGTGAGCGCGGCGGCGATCAGCGACAGCACGGCCGTCGCGAAGCCGAACGCCAGCAGGAAGCGGTACCAGGGCAGGTCGAAGGCGTAGAACGCCACGTCCAGCTTGAACTGCGGGTCCTTCTGCCCGAACGGCACCCCGTTGATCCACATCAGCCACGTACGCCACTGACCGGCGGCGGAGGCTCCGGCGATCAGCCCGACCAGCGCGGTGATCGCGAGGAGCACCCACTTCTTGTACGGGGCGATCCCCATCCGGTACCGGTCGAGGTTCTGCTGCTCCATGGACATCGCGCTGAGCGGCGGCCGCAGCCGGTGCGCCAGCCAGATGTTCAGCCCCACCGCGAAGGCCATCAGCAGCCCGAAGACCGCGAAAAGACCGATCTTGGTCCAGAGAGTGGTGGTGAAAACCGATGAATACTTCACCGAGCGGTACCAGAGCCAGTCGGTCCAGAACCCCGCGAACATGACGAAGAGCATGGCCAGCACGGCCAGCACGCCCAAAGTCATGAGCAGGGTCCGGGCCCGACGGGAGGGCCGGCCCACTCTGATCCGTGGCCCGGTCGGGCCTCCGCCGCGGTCCGGCATCTGGAAAGCCAACGTGCGCACCTCAAAGTTCGCGGTCGTGTGAATTCGTAGGGTTCTGCTGGTTCAACTTACTGAGGCTTTACCTAGTTCCCGCACCCGGGTCCGAAGGAGGCAGGATATTGACCATGTCCACTGTTTCTCCTTCAGGTACACCCATGGCCGCCGGCCCCCTGACCCGCGCCGTGCTCGAAATCGACGAGTACGCCTCCACGCTCGGCTGGGATCAGCCCGCCCGGCTCTTCGCGCTGGTCGACACCGCCCGGCTGCGCGCCGACGAACCCGCGCTCGCCGCCCAGTTGGGGCTCGACGAGGACGACGCCCCCGCCGCCCCCCTCACCCCCGTCGAGCAGGACGAGATCCCGGCGGGCACCCCGCTGGACGAGTTCCTCGGCACCATCGCGTGGCCCGACGCGGTGGCGGGGTGCGCGATGACGGTGGAGCGACTGATGCTGCCGCCGTCGGCAGAAGCTTCCGTACCGGACAATCTGGATGAAACGGCGCTCGCCGCGTGGGTCGCCTCCCACCCGGAGCGCCAGGAGGTCCGGATGACCGTGGCGGTGCTGCGGGACGGCGCCCGGGAGTCCGCGCTGCGGCTGCGCGAGAAGGACTCCCCCAACGAGGTCCTCACGGGCTCCGGGCTGGTCCCGGGGCTGGCGGAGGCACTCTCGGCCACCTTCGAGGCGTAAGAGGTCGCGCGGAGGGCCCTTCCGCGGACGCGGCCGGTCAGCTTGCCGAACAGCTCGGCAGGCCGGCCGCGTCCCCGGTGCGGATCTTCTCCAGCGACGCCGTCGCGTCCTTGATCGTCTTCACCCGGACCAGGGTGAGGCCGTCGGGGATGTCGGAAGCCGCGTCGGCGCAGTTCTCGTCGGGCGTGAGGAAGTAGCGCGCCCCCGCGTTCCGCGCCCCGACGAGCTTCATCTCGATGCCGCCGATCGGGCCGACCACACCCTTGTCGTCGATCGTCCCCGTCCCCGCGACGAACTTGCCGCCGGTCAGCGAGCCGGGGGTGAGCTTGTCGACGATGCCGAGGGAGAACATCAGCCCGGCGCTCGGACCGCCCACATCGGCCAGCTTGATGTCCACGGTGAACGGGAACGTGTGATCGGTCCCCGCCTGGATGCCGACGATCGCCCGGTCGCCCTCGTCGGACTTCCGTGTGGTGATCGTGACCTTCTCGGTGGTCGTCGGCTCCTTGCCGGACTTCTCCGCCGCCTCCGCCGCCTTGGCGGGAACGATGGTGAAGACGACGTCCTCGCCCGGCTTGTGCTTCGTGACGAGCTTCGCGACATCCTCGGGGGCCTTGACCTCCGTGCCGTCCACGGCCTTGATCACGTCTCCGGCGTGCAGGGTGCCCTCGGAGGGGCTGTCCTTGACCACCGAGGAGACGATCGTGCGCGAGGAGACCGGGATGCCCAGCTCGCCCAGGGCGGCGACCTTGGCACTCTCCTGGGACTGGCTGAACTCCTCGGCGTTCTCCTGCGTGGACTGCTCTTCCGTCTTGCCGTCCGGATACAGGGTGTCGTGCGGCACCACGACGCTGTCGTGGGCCAGCCAGCCGTAGACCGCCTCGACGATGTTCATGTTGTAGTCCGCGCCGGTGACCCTGACCGTCGTCATATTGAGATGGCCCGACGTCGGGTATGTCTTGCGACCGGAGACCTGGAGCACGGGCTCACCGCCGGCTTCACCCAGCGTGTTCACCGTCGGTCCGGGGCTCATCTCCGAATACGGGACCGTGATGAGCACACCCGCGCAGAGCAGCGCAATGAGGACGAGGGTGGAAGCGAGCATCGTCGCGGTGCGGCGTGGCATGGAACGACAGTACGGGAAGGCTCTGTCAGTGCACCCCCGGGGCCGGTCCGTACGAGGTCACAGGGGGCGTGACCGCGGACCGATCGGCCCGCGGGCCGACGGATCAGACCGGATCGGAGCTGGTCTCCGCCTTCTCCATCGCGTCACGGAACCGGGCGTAGCCGTTCAGCTCGGCTATGTCCCCTATCGTGCGGTCCCTGGAGACCCAGCTTCCCCATATCGCCGCGCCAATGACAGCGAACAGCGGGATCAACAACCAGGCAAGTACGGCCATACCGACCTCCCGACCGGATGAGTGTCTGCGAACTGACCGATCAGCAGATTAATCATCTGCAGCACCAACGCTGCTGGCCGGGAGGCGGTTACGCAAATCGAGTGGGCGGGGGCGCAGGGTGCCGGGACGGGGCGCTACGCGACCGGACGAAGGCGCTACGCACCCACCCGCCCTCCCGTAGCCCGACCACCGCCCCCCAACGATGGCGCTACGCGCCCACCCATTCCTCTGTACCGTCCGAGAACTTCTGGTGTTTCCAGATCGGGACCTCGTGCTTGAGGTCGTCGATCAGCTTCCTGCACGCCTCGAACGCCTCCGCCCGATGCGGGCAGGAGACCGCGACGACGACCGCCAGATCACCGACCTCCAGATCACCCACACGGTGGACGGCGGCCAGCGCGCGCACCGGATGACCGGCGACGATCTTCTCCGCGACCCGCCGCAGCTCCGCCTCCGCGGACGGATGGCTGGAGTAGCCGAGGGAGTCGACGTCCGCGCCGCCGTCGTGGTTGCGCACCGTGCCCACGAAGAGCGCCGTACCGCCCGCCGCGTCGTCCCCCACCGCGCGGAAGACCTCGTCGACGGTCAGGGGGGTTTCACGGATCGCGAGCAGCCGGATGGGGTCCTGCGCCGCCTGCTCGCCCGGGTGGGAACGCGTACTCGCCATGGGGCCATCGTGCCGTACCGCACCGGCACCACGGAACAGCCGTTCCCCCGGGGCGGGCCGCCCGCGCGGTGGGCTCAGATCCGGCGCCGCGCCTTGCGGGCCCGCCGTACCAGCGCGGCCGTACCGAGCAGTGCGACGGTCGCCCCCGCCGCGCCCGCCGCGGTGGCATCCTTGCGGCCCAGGCGGCGGCCGGCGACGGTGTGGCGGCCCTCGACCTCTTCGAGGAGGGCGGCGAGCACTTCCTCGTTGGTCCAGCGCGGCCGCCACCCCGCGTCGTGCAGCCGGCTCACACTGACCACCCAGGGGTGCATCGTGTACGCGAGATCGCCGGCCGGGGAGGGCGTGAGGCCGATCCGGTGCAGCCGGGCCGCGGCACCCAGGGCGACCGCCGAGGGCAGCTCCATGCGGCGGATGCCGCTCAGCTCCTCGACCTCCTCCTGTTCCAGCCAGCCGTCGCAGCCGACCGCGAACTCCCCGTCGGCCTTTTCGAGCGCGGCGTACTCCAGCGCGCTCACCAGGTCCTCGACATGGCAGAACTGCCAGGTCGGGCGGGATCCGGCGACGACGAGCAGCCGGGGCGACTCGAAGTAGCGGGTGAGCGCCGTGTCCGTACCGCCGACGAGGACGGCGGGCCGTACGACCGTCACATTCAGGCCGGGGTGCGCGCGGGGCGCGCGGCGGCCCAGGCGTTCGATCTCCAGCAGATCGCCGACGCCCGTGGCCTCGGCGGTCGCCCGCAGCTCGGCGTCCTCGGAGAGCGGGATGTCGTTGTCGGGCAGCGCGCCGTAGACCATGGCCGAGGTGCAGAGCACGACACGGTGCACCCCGGCCGCCGCGGCGGCCGTCAGCACGGTCTGGGTGCCGCGCACGTTGTACGCCGTACGGGCGGCGGCGTCGGTCTCCAGGTCGAGGTCGAGCGCGAGGTGCACCACGACGTCCGCCCCGCGCAGCTTCTCCGCGATGGCCGGGTCGCGGACGTCGAGGATGTGCCACTGCGCCTCGGAGACCTCCCCGCGGCGCTCGTCGATGGCGATGACCTGCTTGATCTCCTCGGATGCCGCCAGGCGCCGGGTGAGCAGGTCACCGACGCCTGAGGCGGCGCCGGTGACCGCGACAACGGGGCCGCGGGACGAGGTCGGGGTTGAGCGGTTTCGCGCTGCGCGAACCTGCGGATCTGGGGAACTCACCGGGCGTCTCCAGCGGTTGTCTTCAATACGTATGCGAATGACGCGTACGTACCAGGAGACGTCCATCCTGCCGCAGGCCACCGGCCGACGGAGCACCGAGCCCGGAAGCCACCGGGGTGTCGGTCCCGTTCCGACCCTCGGCACCGCCCCCGCACCCGCTGTGCCGCTTAGGCTGGGAGGTGCAGTCGGGCAGCCGCCGCCGGCAGGAAGCCGGTGGCCCTACGAGCCGAGGAACCCCGTGAGTGACACACCATTCGGATTCGGCCTTCCGCCGGAGGAGCCGGAGGACGGCGACGGCAAGAAGAAGGACCCTGCCGGAGGTGGTCAGGGTTCCGGTGGCCCAGGCGGCCAGGGCAACCCGTTCGCAGGATTCGGGATGCCCGGTGCCGGCGGCCCGGGCGGCGCGGACAATCCGTTCGCCGCGATGTTCGGTTCGCTGAACCCCAACGACCTGGGGGCCGCGTTCCAGCAGCTCGGCCAGATGCTGAGCTACGAGGGCGGTCCCGTGAACTGGGACATGGCCAAGCAGATCGCCCGCCAGACCGTCGCCCAGGGCACCCCGGACGGCACGAAGGACGCGAGCGTCGGCCCCTCGGAGCGCGCGCAGGTGGACGAGGCGGTGCGGCTGGCGGACATCTGGCTGGACGGCGTGACCTCGCTGCCCTCCGGTGCCAACGCCTCCGTGGCGTGGAGCCGCGCCGAGTGGGTCGAGGCGACGCTGCCCGCCTGGCAGCAGCTCGTCGACCCCGTGGCGGAGCGGGTGGGCACGGCCATGGGCGAGGTGCTGCCCCAGGAGATGCAGTCGGTGGCGGGTCCGCTGATCGGCATGATGCGCTCCATGGGCGGCGCCATGTTCGGCCAGCAGATCGGGCAGGCCGTGGGCGTGCTGGCCGGTGAGGTCGTCGGCTCGACCGACATCGGACTGCCGCTGGGCCCGGCGGGCCGGGCCGCGCTGCTTCCGCTGAACATCGAGGCGTTCAGCAAGGACCTCGGCGTGCCCAAGGACGAGATCAGGCTCTATCTGGCGCTGCGCGAGGCCGCCCACCAGCGGCTCTTCGCCCATGTGCCGTGGCTGCGGTCGCACATGTTCGGCGCGGTCGAGGGGTACGCCCGCGGGATCAAGGTGGACACCTCCAAGCTGGAGGACGTGGTCGGCCAGTTCGACCCCAGCCACCCCGAGGAGATCCAGGAAGCACTCCAGCAGGGCATGTTCCAGCCGGAGGACACGGCGGAGCAGAAGGCGGCGCTCGCCCGGCTCGAAACGGCGCTGGCGCTGGTCGAGGGCTGGGTCGACGCGGTGGTCCACGAGGCCGCGAAGGACCGGCTGACGGCGGCGGGCGCACTGCGCGAGACGCTGCGTCGGCGGCGGGCCTCGGGCGGTCCGGCCGAGCAGACGTTCGCCACGCTCATCGGGCTCCAGCTCCGGCCCCGCAGGCTGCGGGACGCCTCCCGGCTGTGGGCCTCCCTCACCGACGCGCGGGGGGTCGACGGGCGCGACCGGCTCTGGGAGCACCCGGACATGCTGCCGACCGCTTCCGACCTGGACGACCCGGACGGCTTTGTCCACCACGAGCAGCTCGACTTCTCCGAGCTGGACAAGATGCTCGGCGAGGCGGCCGGCAACGGGCCGAACCTCCAGAAGGACGCCAAGGACGCCAAGGACGCCACCGACGGCACTGACGCCAAGGGCGGCACCGGTGGCGCGGGTGACGGCGGCACGGGCAACGGCGGCACCGGCAACAAGGACGACAAGGACGACACCGACAAGTGAGCCTGCACGACAACGCGGTCCTCGTCCTGAAGGCGTACGAGGGGTCCGACCCCGCGCAGCGCGAGCTGAGCGGCCTCTATCTGGACCATCTCGCGGCCCGTCCGGACGGGATGTGGAAGGCGTGCGAGGCCGGGCACCTGACGGCGAGCGCGCTGGTCGTCGACCCGGAGCGGGGCCGCGTCCTGCTGACCCTGCACAAGAAGCTCGGCATGTGGCTCCAGATGGGCGGCCACTGCGAGCCCGGCGACCCGACACTGGAGGGCGCGGCGCTGCGGGAGGCCAGGGAGGAGTCCGGGATCCTGGAGCTGACGCCCCTGGCGGGCGGCCCCGTACAGCTCGACCGGCACCCGATCCCGGCGCCCTGTCACTGGCATCTCGATGTCCAGTACGCGGCGCTGACCCGGCCCGGGGCCGTCGAGTCGATCAGCGAGGAATCGCTGGACCTGCGCTGGTTCGCGTACGACGAGGTGGCGGGGGTGGCCGACGGCTCGGTCGTCCGGCTGCTGGAGCGTACGCGCGCGCTCCTGGACGCCTGACCTGAACCGGTGAGGGGGCGGGTCCCGCGCCGGGCCCGCCCCCTCTCGGGGTCACCTGCTCCAGTCGTTGGCCTGGTTCTGCCCGTACGCGCCGTTCCCCCCGACGCCGTACTGCGCGGCCAGCCCCTGGCCGATCTCCGCGTGCTGCGGCGGCATGACCTCGCTGGGCTGGACGAGCGCGAACCCCTGGCCCAGGAAGCTGAGCTCCCAGCCCTCGCCGGTGGAGCCGCGCCGCCGCCGTACGCCCGAGGAGTGCGTCTGCGCCTGCATCTGCACCCGCAGGGCGGAGGACCAGGCGACGACCGCGTCGGCGTCGGCGTTGACGTACTTGTCCGGCGTGACCTCCATCATCAGCGGCTGCCCCGAGGTCATCAGGGCGACCTTGCCCCGCCCGGAGATGTTGAGCTGGTACTTGCCGGATCCGGAGATCCCGTACTCGCTGTCCACGGCGACGACCTCGCTGTGCAGCGCGGAGTCGAGCGCCAGTACGTAGTCGCCGTCCACCGTCATCCCGTCGTGGTCGACATCCACCACATGGATGTACTGGGCGAGGTTGGCCAGATACACCGTGCCCTGCCCGGAGCAGCGCATCAGGTCCAGGCCCTCGCCGGTGACCGCGCGCGTCTGGCGCTGTCCGTGCGACTCGTACTCACCGTCGAACTCGATGAGCCCCTGGTACGCGACCATCGCGCCCTTGCGGGCGAGGACATCGTCGTGGCCGGTGAGCGCGACCCGCAGAAGCTGTGGGTTCTGGACGGCGTAGCGGTCCTGGGACTGCTGTTCCGTGTAGGCGAAAAGCGGACTCTGCATGGGTTCCTCGCTCCCCTCAGCCCCGGACCCGCAGGCGGTCGGTGCTGTCCTCGCTGGGCTGTACGACGACGATGCCCTGGCCGGAGAAGGCCATCTGGTAGGCCTCTCCGCTGCCCCGCCCGATCAGCGAGGACATCGTGAAGCTGCGCTTGCCCTTCACCTTGAGCGCGGGTGACCAGGCGACGAGCGCGTCGGGGTCGACATAGGTCTCGTCCTCGCCGCGTCCGCAGTCGACGACGACCGGGGTGCCGCGCGAGGTCAGGGCGACCCAGCCCGTCCCGGAGATCTGTACGTTCCACAGTCCCTGGCCGGCGAACTTGGCCAGCCCCTTGACGCGTTCGACGCCCCACTGGAGGTGGGCGTCGAAGGCGAGCAGGTTGGAGCCGTTGACGGAGAGCGCGTCGTTGTCGAGGTTGATGACGACGACGTCCGCGCCGTAGTCGGCGAGATAGAGCAGACCGTCACCCGCGCACTTCATCACGGGCGTGGTCTCGCCGGTGACCCACTGCGAGGCGATCTGGCGGACGGCGGGCGGGTTCGGCTCGTACTGGACGAAGCCCTCGTAGGCGACCATCGAGCCGGTGCGGGCGTAGAGGTCGTGTCCCGAGGCCATGGCGACCTTGAGCATGGAGCGGCCGTGGTTCTCCATCCGGGCCGCGACGGGGGTCGGGGCGAAGCCCGCGAGCTGCTGGTTCATGATCCGGGCTCCTTCAGACCTCGTACGGCTGGACGACGATGAAATTGCCGGGCGCTCCCCGGAACTGGAGGTTCACGGTCTCGCCGCTGTGGCCGGGGTAGGCGTTGCGGCGCAGCCTGACCTGGCTGGAGATGATCACCTGCGCGGCCGACGACCAGGCGACGACGGCGTTGCTGTCGGCGAAGGTGGTGGGCGTGACGGGCAGCACCACCGGGGTGCCGTGGGTCTTCACGACGACGGTGCCCGTGCCCTGGAACTGCATGGTGAACAGGGCGCCGCCGGGGATGCCGTGGCCCTCGATGCGGCGGACCTCGTACTGGAGGCTCTCGTCGAAGGCGAGGACGTTCTCCGCCGAGACGCAGATGCCGTCGCCCTGGAGTTCGACGGGGTGGAGGTGCGCGCCCTCCTCCGCGAGGAAGACCTGGCCGCGTCCGGTGCAGCGCATGAGCTGCATCTCCTGGCCGGTGGCGTTGCCGATGACACGGCCGACGAAACCGGCCCCCTTGTAGCCGAAGTCGACCTTGCCCTGGTACATGACCATGCTGCCCTGCCGGGCGAGGACGGGGCTGCCGTCCTCACCGAGGTCGACCCGGACCAGTTGGCCGTTCTGCGAGGTCCAGCGCTGCCCGGTGGGCGCTTCCTTGTACGGCTGGAGAGCCGCGGCGAGACCGGCGCCGCCGGCGGGGACGCCCTGCGGGACGCCCTGGGGGGCGCCGGGCGGCTGCTGGCCGAAGGGGGTGGCGGCGGGCACTCCGTACGGGGACGGCGCGGCGGGCGGCTGCGTGCCGGGGAACCCTCCCGGGACCTGGCCGAACTGTCCCGGAGCCTGTCCGGGCACCTGGCCGAACTGGGGCTGCGGGGGCGGCTGGCCGTACGGGGACGGCGCGGGCGGCGGCGGCACGGTGCCGCCCGGCGGGGTCATCGGCGCCACGATGGTCTGCGCGGCGTGCACGGGCCGCGGTGCCGGGGCCGGGGCCGGTGGTGCGACGGGGGCTCCGAAGGACGGTGCGGGCGCGGCGGGCCCGGCGGGCGGGGCGAAGCCCGGGACCGGGCCGTCGGCGGCCGGGGGTGGCGGGGCGGCGGGCTCCTCCTCGGCGACCTCGCCGCCGAAGTTCTTCAGGAGCGCGTCGAGTCCGCCGTCGAACCCCTGGCCGACGGCGGCGAACCGCCAGACGTCCTTGAGGTAGAAGTCGCCGAGCATGACGGCACGCTCGGTGGTGAACTCCGAGCCGGTGAAGGCGTATCGGACGACTTCCTCGCCGCCCGCGACGATCCGGATGTATCCGGGGCCGACCTGCGACATCTGTCCCGCGCCGTCGATCGTGGCGGTGAACGACAGCTTCTGGACGGCGGCCGGGACACGGTCCAGCGTGACCCGGAAGGATTCCGTGTCGCCGGCCTGCGGGCCCAGCAACTGGATCGATTCCTCGGGGGACTTCGGCTGGTTGAAGAAGATGAAGTACCGGTCGTCCGAGAGCTGTTCGTCGGCGTCGAGCCCGAAGCAGCTGATGTCGAAGGTCAGACCCGGGCCCGCGATCTGCACCCCCACGTACAGATCCGTCCCCGCCGTGAGATCACTGATCTTGGCCTTGTGGCCACGCTGGAATTCCCGTGCCATACGTAACGACCGTCCCCCATCCCGAATGTCAATGCGTCGCGCCAGGCTAACGGCTGCCTCGGACAATCGGCCAAGCCGGTACAGACTCGGGACAGGATCGGTGAACGGGCGCTCCCCGGGCGGCGGTCAGCGACCGCACCCGAGCGGGAGGTGCTCTTCCGGACGGGGCCGGCGCTCACGCACGGGCTTCGCCGTCGCCCGCTTCGACCGCGTGGCCCGCTTCGACCGTGTCATCGGCGTCGTCCATGACATCGGCGTCGTCCATGACATCGGCACCGTCCATGACATCGGCGTCGGTGTCCTCGCCGTCCGCTCCGTTCCCGCCGCGCGCGAGGGGCAGATGCGGGAGCCGTTCGGCCGCGACCACGCCTTCGAGATAGCCGCGGGCCCGCTCGGTGCGGGGGTACGCCTCCAGCAGCCGCCAGAAGCGCGGGCCGTGCCCCGGCACCAGCAGATGGGCCAGTTCGTGGACGAGGACGTAGTCGACGACGTATTCCGGCATCCCCTGGAGCCGGTGCGAGAGCCGGATGCTGCCCTCGGCGGGGGTGCAGGAGCCCCAGCGGGTGTTCTGGTTGGTGACCCACCGGACGGAGGCGGGCCGCGCCCTCCCGTCGAAATACTGCGCGGAGAGCCGCTCGGCCCGCTCGGTCAGCGCGCTGTCGCCGAGGACCCGTCTGCTCTCCTGGGCGGCGAGCTTGTCGAGCATGACCGAGACCCAGCGGTGCTCCTCCGCCTCCGACATCCGGGCGGGGATGAGCACGATCGTGCGGTCGCCCTCACGGTACGCCGAGACCGTTCTGCTGCGGCGGGCGCTTCTGCGGACCTCGACAGCGCTCGTCCCCGAGCCACGGAGCGGGCGACTGACGGAAGGGTCGGCGGGCACGCCCCGACGTTACCCGCTCGGTGTGGCGGAAGTCCCGCCTCCTGGAGGGTTCCCACCTGATCCCCGTGATTGCCGCGCCGGATCCCCTTCTTCCCCGCGAGACGCGCACCATTCGAACGACTAATACCCGGGGCTGTGGATAACTTTCGGCACGGCCGGCCGCCGTCCTGCACGCTGAGATCACGAACGCGGACACGGATCAGCGGGAACGGGGAGGCCGACATGCATCCGATGATGAAGCCCGCGCTGCGGCGCGCCTGGCGGGACCGGCAGACGGTGCAGTTCGGGGTGACGCCCGCGCACGCGGTGGTGATGGGCCCGGTCGACACGGCCACGGGCAGTTTTCTGGAACTGCTGGACGGGACGCGCGGGCTGCCCCTGCTGCGGGAGGAGGCCCGTGCGATGGGGCTGCCGGACGGGCTGGTCGAGGCGCTGGTACGGCGGCTCACCGCGGCGGGGGTGCTCGACGACCCGGGGGCGGGCGGCCCGGCGGCCGACGCGCTGCGCGGCAGGACGGGGGAGGTCGAGCGGCTGCGGCCCGATCTCGCGTCGCTCTCCGTCCTGCATCCGGAGCCGGGCGCGGCGGCGCGGAAGCTGGCCGAGCGGCGGCTCGCGCGGGTGCAGGTCAGAGGTGCGGGCCGGGTCGGCGCGGCCGTCGCCGCGGTCCTGGCGGCTTCGGGGGTGGGGCGCGTCGATGTGCTGGACGGCGGGTGCGCGACGGCGGGGGACGTGACGCCCGGCGGGCTGCCGGACCATTCGGTCGGCGAGCGGAGAGACCTGGCGGCCCGGCAGCTCGTCAGGCGGTCCGCGCCCGGCCGGCCACCGGGACCCGGGGAGTCGCGGGAGTCCGCGGCGGGAGAGCCGCCGCTCTCCCTGGTGATCGTCGCGCCGCGGGACGGGCTCGCGGCGTACGCACCGGATCCGGTGACGGCCGAGCCCTGGATGGCCACGGGTACGCCGCACCTCTACGCCGGGGTGATCGAGGCCACGGGGCTGGTGGGGCCGCTGGTGCTGCCCGGCGGGACGGCGTGCGCGGGATGCCTCGCGCGGGTCCGTACCGACCACGACGCGGGGTGGCCGAGGATGCTGGCCCAGTGGCGCTCCGGGCGCGGGGCGCGCGCCGTTCAGGCGTGTGATCTGGCGCTCGCCACCGCGGTGGCCGGGCTGACGGCGGCTCATGCTCTTTCGTTCCTCGACGGGGAGCTTCCGGCGAGTACGGGTGCACGATGGGAGGCGGCACTGCCGCTGCTGGACTGGCGTGCGGAGCGGATCGCCCCTCATCGGGACTGCCCGTGCGGGGCGGCCGGACCGCGAAGGGGGGAGCGCGTCGCCGGGACGGGCGCGCCACACGACACAATGGCCGGGTAACCGCCGTACGCGGCGCGGCTGTCTGGGATTAGGAGGGGCTTCATGTCTGATCTTCCCCGGAAGGCGGTCACCCGCACCGCGAAGCTGGCCACGCTGCCACTGGGCTTCGCGGGCCGGGCCACATGGGGGCTGGGCAAACGGATCGGCGGCAAGTCGGCCGAGATCGTCACCCGGGAGCTCCAACAGCGCACGGCGGACCAGCTCTTCAAGGTGCTGGGGGAGCTGAAGGGCGGCGCGATGAAGTTCGGGCAGGCCCTGTCGGTCTTCGAGTCGGCACTGCCCGAGGAGATCGCCGGGCCCTACCGGGCGGCGCTCACCAAGCTCCAGGAAGCGGCGCCGCCGATGCCCACGCGCACGGTGCACGCGGTGCTGTCGGAGCGGCTGGGCGAGGAGTGGCGTGAGCTGTTCCTGGAGTTCGAGGAGAAGCCCTCGGCCGCCGCGTCGATCGGCCAGGTGCACCGGGCGGTGTGGCACGACGGGCGCCAGGTCGCGGTGAAGCTGCAGTATCCGGGGGCCGGGGAGGCGCTGCTCTCCGATCTGACGCAGCTCAGCCGCTTCGCGGTGCTGCTCGGGCCGCTGATCCCGGGGATGGACATCAAGCCGCTGATCGCCGAGTTGCGTGACCGGGTCTCCGAGGAGCTGGACTACGCGCTGGAGGCGGAGGCCCAGCGGGCGCACGCGGCGGAGTTCGCGGACGATCCGGACGTGGTCGTGCCCGAGGTGGTGCACCAGGGCGAGCAGGTGCTGGTGAGCGAGTGGATCGACGGGGTTCCGCTGTCGGAGGTGATCGCGGACGGCACACCGGAGCAGCAGGACCGGGCGGGTCAGCTCCTGGCGCGGTTCCTCTTCTCGGGTCCGGCGCGCACGGGGCTGCTGCACGCGGACCCGCACCCGGGGAACTTCCGGCTGCTGCCGCCCGCGGAGGGCGGGGAGGCACCGGACGGGAAGCGGGAGGGCGCGTACCGGCTGGGGGTGCTGGACTTCGGGACGGTGGACCGGCTCCCGGGCGGGCTGCCCGACATCATAGGTGAGGCGCTGCGGCTGGCGTTGGCGGGCGACGCCGAGGCGGTGTACGACCGGCTGCGTGAGGAGGGGTTCGTCAAGGAATCCATCGCTCTCGACCCGGACGCCGTGCTGGAGTATCTGCTGCCGATCATCGAGCCGGCCGCGGTGGAGGAGTTCGTCTTCACCCGGAGCTGGATCCGTACGCAGGCGGCGAGGATCGCCGATCCGCGTTCGCCCGCCCATCAGTTGGGCAAGCAGCTCAATCTGCCGCCGTCGTATCTGCTGATCCACCGCGTCACGCTGAGCACGATCGGGGTGCTCTGCCAGCTCAACGCGGCGGTACGGCTCAGGGACGAGCTGGAGGAGTGGCTGCCCGGCTTCCTGCCGGAGCGGGAGGCCACGGACGCAGCGGATGCCGCGGAGGACGCGCCTGACGCGGATGACCTCGACGAGGTGAAGACGGCCAAGGCCGCCGGGGACGCCGAGGCCGCCGAAGCGGGGGTGGACGCGGGGGCCTGAGAGACCCCGCGTGTGTCGCGAGCGGGCCGGGTCGGGTCTGCTCGGCACGGGGCGGGGCGGGGCGACGACAACCGCGCCGGGAGCACCGGCGCTGGACAACGCAGGACAACGCACCGCGGGGGCCGGTCCCTCGGGACCGGCCCCCGCGGTGCGTGGGTGGTGGCTGACGCCCATGGCCTGGTGAGGCCGTGTTACTGCATGACGGCCATGGCCAGCGCGCGGCGCGCGCGCATGGACACGCGCTCGGCACGACGCTGCATGCGCCTCGCGGCGACCAGGCGCACGGCCCGGCGTTCCGCGTCGGCCTCACGCAGGCGCTCGTTCATATGCGCGCGAGCCAGGGCTTCTGGGATGAGTTGCATCTCGCGGGTCCTGTTCTGACGCGAGTCGTTCGCGCCCATGGTGGAAACAACTGGGGTGGCGGAGCCGGACGGCTCGCTCAGGGAAGAGGTCATCGGGGCCTGCTTCTGGGGATCGTGCGTGAAGGGACGGTCGATCGTTCCGGCGGCGTTCATGCCGTGACCGGGTTCTTGCGCGGACGGCCACGCGGCCGCTTGCGCGCCACGACGACCCCCTGGACGAAGAGTTCGCCACCCCAGACACCCCACGGCTCACGCCGCTCCTTCGCGCCGGCGAGGCAGGCCTCGATCAGCGGGCAGGTGCCGCAGAGCGCCTTGGCGTACTCGACGTCGGCCGGGGACTCGGCGAAGAAGACCTCCGGGTCGTAGGCACGGCAGGGAACGGGCACGCCGAGGTTCTCGATGGCGTCGTCGAGCGCGGTGAGCGCGGTCAGCGGGGTCAAGGTGGAGTCCTCCGTGGGGACGGGCGGGGAGATCGCTTCGGAAGGCGGTACGGACGGGGCGTGCGCTTCGAGTTGCACGGGTTTCGTTCCTCGTCTGGTCGGTCCGGCCTGGTCGGCCAGTTGTCGGCTGGTACCGGGTGGTGCGTGTCCCGAGGCCCCTTCGCTCCGGCTGTCCCGTTCGGGACAAACAGAAGGGCCGCGGATCCCGGGTGGGGTTCCGCGGCCCTGAAGGCGCCGGCCTGATCGTCGATCAGGCTGGATCACTCCAGGGTTCGAGCCCACGGAAGGCCCACATCAGGTGATGCTGCGTCTGCTGCTTCGTTTCGGCACCGGTCGCCGCAAAGGCATAGGCATTGCCTGCTGCTGCTACTCCTGCTTCCAGTGCCTCGGTCGGTCGCTCATCGCGGACCATGACGGGCCGCTCACGGGTCAGCAGACCCGAGAGACCGGCGGGCTTGACGGCGGAGACGCCGGACAGACCACTGGCGATGAGTTCGGTGCGGGAGAGGCCGAGCGAGCAGGCGGAGGCGATCGGACGATCGGTCATTTTGACGGTGCTGATGAAGCTGAAGTCGATGCTGATCACTGGAATCGCCTCCTCTCGGCGTCTCAAGGACAGGTCCGAAGATCTGTCACACGTATGTGTGGACATGTACTGCTTGACAAGTAGAGCACGGGGACCGGGCTTCGGAGAAGCCCGCCGTTCCGTGGTTAAGAACCTATGGGGATTCCCCGCGCGGGCGCAAACTATTTTTCCGACGAGTTTGGCTCAGTCGTCGCCGTCCTCGCCCACACCTTCCTCACCTGCGCAGATGGCCAGCACATCGGCTCCGAAGCGATCCAGTTTGCGGATCCCGACGCCCGGGATACCGGTCAGCTCTCCCGCGCTGCCGGGCACGGCCTCCGCGATCGCCATCAGCGTCTTGTCGGTGAACACGCAGTACGCGGGCTGACCGATCCGCCTGGCCTGACCGGCGCGCCAGTCCCGCAGCCGCTCGTACAGCCCCTCGTCCATGTCGGAGGGGCATTCCTCGCAGCGCATCAGCTTCATCTCGCCGGCGTCCGTGAGGGTCCTGCCGCACACCCGGCAGCGGGCCGGGCCCCGCCGCCTGCGCCGGGTGGCACCGGCCGGCGCGTCGGCGGTGGCGCCGCCGCGCTCGACGGAGCCGCCCGCCCCCGGCCCCGCGGCGCGGGCTCCGGGGGCCGTGGAGCCCGGCCGCAGCCCGTTCAGGAAGCGGGTCACCCGCCGGGAGGCCCGGCCGCCCGGAGAGCGCGAGAGGGACCAGGAGAGGGTGAGATGGAGCCGCGCACGGGTGACCCCCACATAGAGCAGCCGGCGCTCCTCCTCGATCTGCTCGTCCGTCTTGGCGTAGGTGATCGGCATCATCCCTTCGGTGAGGCCGACCAGGAACACCGCGTCCCACTCCAGGCCCTTCGCCGCGTGCAGCGAGGCGAGGGTGACGCCCTGCACCGTGGGCGCGTGCTGGGCGGCGGCGCGTTCGTCCAGTTCGGTGACGAGGTCGGCGAGGGTCGCCGATGGCTTGGCCCGTACGAAGTCCTCGGCGAGCCGGACGAGCGCGGCCAGCGACTCCCAGCGGTCGCGGACCGCGCCGGACCCGGCGGGCGGCTCGGTGGTCCAGCCCTTGGTGGAGAGCACGGCCCGCACCTGCGAGGGCAGCTCCACCACATCGTCCAGCAGCGCGTCGTTCCCTCCGAAGCGCGCGGCACCGCGCAGGGCCGCGCCCGCCTCCCGGACCTCCTGGCGCTCGAAGAACCGCTCGGCGCCCCGGAGCTGGTACGGCACGCCCGCGTCGGCGAGCGCCTGTTCGTACACCTCCGACTGCGCGTTGATGCGGTACAGCACCGCGATCTCGCCGGCCGGGACGCCCGCGGCGATCAGATCGCGGATCCGGCGGGCGGTGCCCTCGGCCTCGGCGGGTTCGTCCGCGTACTCCGTACAGACCGGCTCGGGGCCCGGGTCGCGCTGCGAGATCAGCTCCAGGCGGTGCTCGGCGGCCCGGCCGCGCGCCTGGCCCAGCAGGCCGTTGGCGAGATGGACGACCTGCGGGGTGGAGCGGTAGTCGCGGACCAGCTTGACCACGGTGGCGCCCGGGTGCCGGGTGCGGAAGTTCAGCAGATGGTCGGGGGTGGCGCCGGTGAAGGAGTAGATCGTCTGGCTGGCGTCCCCCACCACACAGAGGTCGTCCCGGTCGCCGAGCCACAGGTCGAGCAGCCGCTGCTGGAGCGGGCTCACGTCCTGGTACTCGTCCACCACGAAGTGCTGGTACTGGCGGCGGACCTGGTCCGCGATGTCGTGCCGGTCCTGGAGGACGCCCACCGTGAGGAGCAGGACGTCCTCGAAGTCGATCACCGAGCGCTCGCGCTTGAGCTGCTCGTACATCCCGTAGATCTGGCCGATCTCGGCCGCGTCGCGCGGGGCGTCGCGGTGGGACTTGGCGACGGCCGCGGGGTAGTCCGCGGGCACGGTCTGGGTGACCTTCGCCCACTCGATCTCGCCGGTGACATCGCGCAGTTCGTTACGGTCGAGCCGGACCCGGCAGCGCGCGGCGGCCTCCGCGACGAGCTGGACCTTTCGGTCGAGCAGCCGTGGCAGCGAGCCGCCGACGGCCTTGGGCCAGAAGAACTGGAGCTGGCGCAGCGCCGCCGCGTGGAACGTCCGGGCCTGCACACCGCCCGCGCCGAGCTGCCGCAGCCGCCCGCGCATCTCGCCCGCGGCGCGGTTGGTGAACGTGACGGCGAGCACACTGGCGGGCTGGAGTATCCCCGCGCGCACCCCGTACGCGATCCGGTGGGTGATCGCGCGCGTCTTGCCCGTGCCGGCCCCCGCCAGCACGCACACCGGGCCGTGCAGGGCCGTCGCGACCTCGCGCTGCTCGGGGTCGAGCCCGTCGAGCACGGCGTCGGCGTCACGCGGCGGAGCCACGATCTGGCCGCCGGCGGATTCCCGCGGGAACAGTGAGGGGTGCGTTGCTGCTGTCACCCCGCCATGCTGCCAGGTCCCCCGGTGCGGGTGCGGCGGTTGTCCACAGGGGTGCCGCACCGGTCGTACCGTCAGATCGTGCGCCCGCGATACCGGCCTCGGGAATGGTCGCCGGATCGGTTACGTTCAGCATTCTGCGGGCGCCGTACCGGTACGACGGACGGCGCTTCCAGCGGGACAGGCGAGACAGAGGAGTGCGAGACCATGCCGGGCACTGTGACGATGTACAGCACCACGTGGTGCGGATACTGCCGTCGGCTCAAGGGCCAGATGGACCGCGAGGGCATCGCGTACACGGAGATCAACATCGAGCACGACCCGGAGTCGGCGGCCTTCGTCGAGAAGGCGAACGGCGGCAACCAGACCGTGCCGACGGTGCAGGTGGTTCCCGTCGGCGGGGGCGCCGAGGTCGTGATGACCAACCCGAGCCTCGCCCAGGTCAAGCAGGCCCTCAGCGCCTGATCCTCGCACCGCACGGCCCCCGGTCGCCTCGTGGACGGCGGCCGGGGGTCTCTGCTGTGCGGGATGCCCTGGGGCGGTGGGGCGGGTGCCTCGGGGTCCGCCGTGCCGACGGGGTCAGTTCAGCGGCTTCGGCAGCGGCTTGCCGTACCACAGTTCCACCAGGCGCGCGGCGATGGAGATGCCGAGCGGGGGCAGGATCTCGCCCGTCTCGATCGCGGTGCGCAGGTCCTCGCGGGAGAACCAGCGCGCCTCCTCGATCTCCTCGCCGTCCACGGTGATCTCCGACGAGGTGGCGCGGGCCATGAAGCCCAGCATCAGGCTGGACGGGAAGGGCCACGGCTGGCTGGCGATGTACTCGACCTCGCCGACCGTGACGCCCGCCTCCTCGAAGACCTCGCGGGCCACCGACTGCTCGATCGACTCGCCGGGCTCGACGAAGCCGGCGAGCGTGGAGAACCGGCCCTCGGGCCAGTGGACCTGGCGGCCCAGCAGCGCGCGGTCCTCCTCGTCCGTCACCAGCATGATCACCGCGGGGTCGGTACGCGGGTAGTGCTCGGCCCCGCACGCAGGGCAGCGGCGGATGTGACCGGCCGCCGCGATGACCGTGCGCTCGCCGCAGCGGGAGCAGAAGCGGTGCAGCCGCTGCCAGTTCTCCAGCGCCACGGCGTGCACCATGAGACCCGCGTCACGCGCGGAGAGCAGAACACCCGCCTCACGCAGCCCCGCGGCGCGCGCGGACTGGTCCATCCGCCCGGGGAGCGAGTCCTTCTGGAGCGCGAAGTACCGTACGCCGTCCCCGTCCGTGCCGAGGAAGTAGCGGTGCGTCTCGGTGAGGGGAGCCTCGAAGGACGGGGTCATGACCAGTTCGGTCCGCCCGTCAGGGGTGTCGTCGATCAGCACCTGGCCGCCGGACACCACGAAGACCCTGGTCGTCGGGTGGCTCCAGGCCGCCGCAAGCCATGCCTCGTCGAGACGGTGGTGCGCCGCGCGGTCGATGCCGCTGTGCGCGGTCAGGCCGATGGGCTGGTGTGCGGTGGCGTCACTGCTGATGGTGCTCACAGGTTCTTTCTACTCCCCCGGGGCGGTGTGGGTGTCTGGTCAGCGGAGTGGTCGGTGGAGTCGTCGGTGGTGAGGCGGGCGGTGGAAAGGCGGGCGTGGGGTCAGCGCGGGGTGGGGGTGGCCGCGAGGTCGCCCCACAGGTAGGCGGTGGTCTCCACACCCTTCAGGAGCAGGTCGATCTCGACCTTCTCGTTGGGCGCGTGCCAGCCGTCGGACGGCACGGAGATACCCAAAAACAGTACGGGTGCGCCCAGCACGTCCTGGAGATCGGCGGCCGGTCCCGAGCCGCCCTCGCGGGTGAAGCGGATCTTCTGTCCGAAGGCACGGGTCATGGCCCGGACCACCGACCGGAGCGCGGGGTGGTCCAGCGGGGTCAGACAGGGCCGGGTGGCCGCACCGAAGCTGATCTTGTGCCGGATCCCGGCCGGGATCCTCGCCTCGGCCCAGGCCCGCACGGCCCGCTCCACCTGGTCGGGGTCCTGCCCGGCGACCAGCCGGAACGAGAGCTTCAGGTGGGCGGAGGACGGGATGATCGTCTTGCCGCCGGGGCCTTGGTAGCCGCCGCCGATGCCGTTGACCTCGGCGGTGGGGCGGGCCCAGACGCGCTCCAGGGTGGAGTGGCCGGCCTCGCCGAGGGTGCCGTGTGACGCGGCCGTACGGAGCCACTCCGCCTCGTCGAAGGGCAGCTCGGCGATGAGGGCACGCTCGGCGTCGGTGAGGTCGGCGACGCCGTCGTAGAAACCGGGGACCGTGACGCGTTCGTCCTCGTCGTGCAGCGCCCCGACGAGGCGGGCCGCGATGGTGGCCGGATTGGGGACCGCCCCGCCGAAGGAGCCGGAGTGGATGTCCTGGTCGGGGCCGTACAGCTCGATCTCGCAGTCGGCGAGACCCCGCATGCCGGTGCAGACGGTCGGGGTGTCCTCGGACCACATGCCGGTGTCCGAGACGATCACCACATCGGCGGCGAGACGCGCGGCACGCTGCTCGGCGAGGGCACGGAAGTGCGGGGAGCCCGACTCCTCCTCGCCCTCGACGAGGAGTTTCAGGTGGACCGCCGGGGTGGTGCGCCCGGTGGCGGCGAGATGGGCGCGCACGCCGAGCGTGTGGAAGAACACCTGGCCCTTGTCGTCGGCGGCGCCCCGCCCGTACATCCTGCCGTCCCGTACGACCGGCTCGAAGGGGTCGGTGTCCCAGCCGTCCTCGACGGCGGCGGGCTGCACGTCGTGGTGGCCGTAGACGAGCACGGTGGGGGCGTCCGGGTCCTCGGAGGGCCACTCGGCGAAGACGGCGGGGGCGCCCGGGGTGTCCCAGATCTCGGTGACCGGGAAGCCCGTCTCCTTGAGCTTGGCGGCAAGCCAGTCGGCACTGCGCCGCACGTCAGCGTCGTGTTCGGGGTCGGCGGATACGGAAGGGATGCGCAGCCAGTCGGCGAGGTCGTCGAGGAAGGCCGTGCGGTGGGTCTGGATATACGTACGGACGACGCTGTCCGGCATGTCGCTCATGACGTCGAGCCTAACGGGCCCGGCGGGCTGTCTCGTCTGCCTGTCGCGCAGATCGCTCGTCCGTGGGTGCGCCGGGACCGCCGTGGCCGCCCCCGGTGTCGTAAGGAGCCTCGGCGGTGAGGATCCGTTCCAGCTCCGCGCGGCCCGGGAGCCGGCCGGGGCGGACGACCTCGCCGGTCCGTACGTAGAGGAACGCCGCCGACACGGCCTCGGGCGGGAGCCCGTGCTGCTCGGCCCAGGCGAGGCGGTAGACGGCGAGCTGGAGGGGGTCGCCGCCGGTGCGGCCGGTCTTCCAGTCGACGATCTCGTACGTGTACGGCGCCGCGTCCGCGCCGGGTGCGGAATCGTCGGTGCCCTGCGCGGACGCGTCGGTGGACGCGGGGTGACGGTAGACGGCGTCGATACGGCCGCGGATCATCCGGCCCGCGAGGGTGAGATGGAACGGCGCCTCCACGCGGTACGGCGTGCGCCGGGCGTACGGGGTGCGCTCGAACGCCTCCTTGAGGGCGGCGAGGTCGCGTTCGTCGGCGATCTCGGGTTCGTCCTCGGCGCCGCCGGGCAGCTCGTCGGGTCCGAGCATCGGGAGCGGCAGCTCCTCGAACCGCGACTCCACCCAGGCATGGAACCGGGTGCCCCGGCGCGCGGCGGGCTGCGGGGGCCGGGGCATGGGGCGCGCCAGTTCGTGGGCGAAGGCGTCGGGGTCGGCGGCGAGGCGCAGCAGCTGGGAGGCGGAGAGGGACGGCGGTACGGGGACATCGCGGACGGTGGCGCGGGTCCGCGCGAGTTCGCCCGCGAGGGCGTCGAGGTCGCGGTCCCAGGAGGCGAGGGTGCGGGCCTCTTCGGGGGTCGGCCCCTCCCCCGCCCCGCCCCGCCCGGGAACCGGTGACCGGGGGGCCGGGAGGAAGGGCTGGGGCGCGGTCTCCCGGGGGTCGGGGTGGTCCTCCCCGGGGGCGTCCTCCGGATAGTCCTCCCAGGGGTCCGGGGAGTCCCAGGGGTCCGGGGAGTCCCAGGGGTCCGGGGGGTCCCAGGGGTCCTCGTCGGACACGGCCGGTGGAACAACGGACCGGCCCGGGGCGTCCGGGGCGCCCAGATCGCCCGCGTCGCCGGTGGGGTCGGAGTGGTCGCCGGGATCAGCAGGGTCGGTGGGATCAGCAGGGTCGGTGAGGTCGGAGTCGAAGAGGCCGTTCCAGAATTCCGGGTCGTCAGGGTCGGCCAGGTCGTCAGGGTCGGCCGGGTCGTCAGGATCGGCCGGGTCGTTAGGGCCGGCCAGCTCGTCCGCGCTCTCCCGGGCGTCCGAGGTGCCCGGGGCTCCCAGCTCCCGCGGGGCGTTCGCCGCCCCGGACTCCTGGCCACGGAGTTCCTCCAGGTGGGCCAGGACCGTGTCCGCGGCCTCCCTGCGGCGGGCCAGGGACTCCGCGTCCAAAGGCAGCGGCCAGGGGTGCGGGGTGGTCCCGGCCGCCAGGGACGGGTTCTCCTCGGACTCCTCCGGCTCGTCCGCCCACACCTCGATCTCGCCGTGCCCCGCCGCGCAGTGCTCGTACAACGCGTACAGGAAGTCCGACGGCCCCCTCGTCCGCTTCTGGGTGGGGCCCCACCAGTGGCCCGAGCCGAGCAGCAGGGAGCGCGGGCGGGTGAAGGTGACGTAGCCGAGGCGGAGTTCCTCGGTGTGCTGGTGCGCCTTCAGCTCCTCCTTGAAGGACTTGAGCCCCTTCGCGTCCCAGGACGCGACCTCGGGGAGGGTCGGCGCGTCCCCGCGCAGCGCGTGCGGAAGGACCTTCGGCTGGGCGGTCCAGGCTTCGCGGGCCTTGGTGCTCGGGAAGTGTCCGGTGACCAGTCCGGGGACCGCGACGACGTCCCACTCCAGGCCCTTGGACTTGTGGGCGGTGAGCACCTTGACCGTGTTCTCGCCGCCCGGCAGCGCGTGGTCCAGGCCCTTCTCGTACTGCGCGGCGGTACGGAGGAACGCCAGGAAGGCGAGCAGCCCGGCCTCCCCGTCGAGCGCGGCGAAGGAGGCCGCGATGTCGAGGAAGTTGCTCAGGGTCTCCCGGCGGCGGGCGGCCAGGGCGTGCGGGGACGCGGAGAGTTCGACTTCGAGGCCGGTCGTGGCGAGGACGCGGTGCAGCACGTCCATCAGCGGGTCGGCCAGGGAGCGGCGCAGCTCACGCAGCTCGGTGGCGAGGCGGGCGAAGCGGACCCGGGCGGCGGCGGAGAAGGGCAGGTGGTCCGCCGGGGCCCCGGCCGGCTCCAGGAAGGTGTCGAGGGCGTCCGCGAGGGAGATCACCTCGGCGGGGTCGGTGCCCTCGACGGCCGCGGCCAGCCGCGTCTCGGTGTCGTCCGGTGCGCCCTCCGCCGGGCCGCGGTGGACGAGCAGCCGGGCGCGGCGGCCGAGCAGCGCCAGGTCGCGCGGGCCGATGCGCCAGCGGGGGCCGGTGAGGAGGCGTACGAGGGAGGCGTTGGCACCGGGGTCCTGGAGGACCTCGCACATGGCGACGAGATCGGCCACCTCGGGGAGGTGCAGGAGCCCCGACAGGCCGACGACCTCGACGGGGATGTCACGGGCCACCAGCGCGCCCTGGATCTCCGGGAAGTCCCCCGCCGTGCGGCAGAGCACGGCGATCTCGCCGGGATCCTTGCCGGTGCGGACGAGGTGGGCGAGGGAGTCGGCGAGCCAGTCGATCTCCTCGGCGTGCGTCGGGAGCAGGGCGCAGCGTACGGAACCGTCGCGCTCGGCGCCGGGGGCGGGGCGCAGCGCCTCGACGCCTTCGTGCATGGCGCGCAGCGGTTCCGCGAGGCCGTTGGCGAGGTCGAGGAGCCGGCCGCCGCTGCGGCGGTTCTCGCTGAGGGAGAAGCGGGCGGCGGGGGCGCCGTCGGCGGCCGGGAAGTGGGCCGGGAAGTCGTCGAGGTTGGCCACGGAGGCGCCGCGCCAGCCATAGATCGCCTGGCAGGGGTCGCCGACGGCGGTGACGGCGTGTCCGGTGCCGCCGCCGAAGAGTCCGGAGAGCAGGAGCCGCTGGGCGACGGACGTGTCCTGGTACTCGTCGAGGAGGACGACCCGGAACTCGTCCCTCAGCAGGGCGCCGACCTCGGGGCGGGTGGTGGCGAGTTCGGCGGAGAGGGCGATCTGGTCGCCGAAGTCGAGGAGGTCGCGGGCGCGTTTGGCGGCGCGGTAGCGGCCGACGAGGTCGAGCAGCTCACGGCGGGCGACGGCCGTCTCGGGGACCTTGCGCAGGTCGGCGTTGGAGAGCCGCGCGCCGTCGAGGGTGCGCAGGAGGTCGGTGTCGTACGAGCCGAGCCGGCCGGGGGTGACGAGGTGTTCGGCCAGTTCGGCGTCGAGGGCGAGCAGATCGCTGACCAGGGCCGGGAGCGTCTTGGTCAGGGCCGGGTACGGTCCCGGCGCCTCCCGCAGGACGCGGGCGGCGAGCTGGAAGCGGGTGGCGTCGGCGAGGAGCCGGGCGGTGGGCTCAAGTCCTATCCGCAGCCCGTGGTCGGTGAGCAGCCGGCCGGCGAAGGCGTGGTACGTGGAGATACGCGGCTCGCCCGGCGGATCGGAGGGGTCGGCGCTCGTCGCCGCCGTCGAGGGTTGGCGGCCGGGTGATGGGTGGGAGCCGCCACCGGGGACCGCGGGGAGGGCGTCGGGATCGGTGACCCCGGCCCGCACCAGCGCCTTGCGGACGCGCTCGGCGAGCTCGCCGGCGGCCTTGTTGGTGAACGTGAGCCCGAGGACCTGCTCGGGCGCGACCTGTCCGCTGCCGACAAGCCACACCACCCGGGCGGCCATCACCGTCGTCTTCCCCGACCCGGCCCCGGCCACGATGACCTGCGGGGCGGGCGGCGCGGTGACGCACGCCATCTGCTCCGGGGTGAAGGGGATGCCCAGCAGCTCCTTGAGCTGCTCGGGATCGGTGAGATGCACGGACACCTCAGGAAGGCTAACCGGCCCCACCGACATCACGGGCGGGGGCCGTTCCGGGGCTGTCGGATCAGGCCGCCCGGACCACCACCCATACCGGTCACCCGTCGATCCGGTGTCTCATTCCACGACCTGGCGGCCCTCCGGCTGCGCGCTGCACGAGGCGCGGAAGGCGCAGTGGCCGCAGTGCTGGCCCGTGGTGGGGGTGAAGCGTTCGTCGAGTACGCGGCCGGCCGCCGTGGTGAGCAGTTCGCCGACCCACTCCCCCGTGAGCGGTTCCTGTGCCTGGATCCTGGGGAGCGCGTCGCCGCCTTCCTTCTTCGGCGCGGGCTGGCGGAGCTGGACGAGTTCGGCGCCGCCCGGTTCGGGGCGGCGGCCGTCGAAGACCTCGTCCAGGGCGCCCTCGCGGACCGCGAGCTGGTAGACGGCGAGCTGGGGGTGGTGGGCCACCTCGTCCTTGGAGGGGGCCTGTTTGCCGGTCTTGAAGTCGACGACGTAGGCCCGCCCCTGTGCGTCCTGTTCGACGCGGTCCATGGAGCCCCGGATCCGTACCTCGTAGGCCCCCGCCTCCAGTGTCACGTCGAAGCCGTGCTCGGTGGCGGCGGGGGTGCGGCCGCCGCGGTCCGTGACGTGCCAGCGCAGAAAGCGTTCGAGCGCCGCCCGCGCCTGCTCCTTCTCCTGCTGGGACTTCCATGGGGCGTCGAAGGCGAGGGCGTCCCATACGGAGTCCAGCCGCTCCATGAGAACGGCGAGATCGGCGGGGGTACGGCCGGAGGCCACCTCGTCGGCCAGCACGTGGACGACGTTGCCGAACCCCTGGGCAGCGGTGGCGGGCGCGTCCGCCTTCACCTCGCGGCCCAGGAACCACTGGAGGGCACAGGTGTTCGCCAGTTGGTCCAGGGCGCTCCCGGAGAGCGCTACGGGCTGGTCCCGGTCGCGCAGCGGGACCGCGCTGCGGGTCGGCTCGTACAGGCCCCACCAGCGGTGCGGATGGGCGGCCGGGACGAGCGCCTGGCCCTCCTCGTCGCTGAGGGCCGCGAGCCGGGCGAGGCGGCGTGCCGCGGCGTCGCGCAGGCCCGGGGAGGCGGCCGGGTCGACGGTGGTCGCGCGCAGTTCGGCGACGAGCGCGGCGACGGCGAGCGGGCGGCGCGGGCGGCCGGTGACGTCCCTGGGCTCGACGCCCAGCTCGGTGAGGAAGCGGGAGGGCTGGTCGCCGTCGTCGGCGGGGGCCTTGACCGCGGTGACGACGAGCCGGTCGCGCGCCCGGGTGGCCGCCACGTAGAACAGGCGGCGCTCCTCCGTCAGCAGGGCCCCCGGAGTGAGCGGTTCCGCGAGCCCGTCGCGGCCGATCCGGTCGGCTTCCAGGAGCGAGCCCCGGCGCCGCAGATCGGGCCAGAGGCCCTCCTGTACGCCCGCGACGACCACCAGGCCCCATTCGAGCCCCTTGGCGCGGTGCGCCGTCATCAGCCGCACGGCGTCGGGGCGTACGGCGCGGCGGCTGAGCGTGTCGGCGGCGATGTCCTGGGCGTCCAGTTCCTCCAGGAAGTTGAGCGCGCCCCGGCCGCCGGTGCGTTCCTCGGCGCGGGCCGCGGCGTCGAACAGGGCGCACACGGCGTCGAGATCGCGGTCGGCGTTGCGGCCGCCGGCGCCGCCGCGCAGGGCGGAGCGTTCGAGCCGCGTGGGCCAGGGCGTGCCGTCCCACAGCTCCCAGAGCGCCTCCTCCGCGGTGCCGCCGCCGGCCAGCAGCTCGCGCGCCTTGCGCAGCAGCGCGCCGAGCCGCTGCGCGCCCCGGGCGTACGCGGGGTCGTGCGCCACCAGTCGCTCGGGCTCGGCGAGCGCGCGGGCGAGCAGCACGTCGGAGGCGGCCGGGATCCGGGTCCCGCCGGCCCGTTCCTCGTCCCGCAGGGCCCGGCCGAGGCGGCGCAGATCGGCGGCGTCCATGCCGCCGAGGGGCGAGGCGAGGAGGGTGAGCGCGGTCTCCACGTCGAGCCAGGTGGCGGGCACGGGCTCAGCGATGGGGGTGGGGGTGGGTTCCGGCTCGGGGACGGGCGCTGGGGCGGGCACAGGCGCGGGCGCCGGCTCGGGGGAGGGCGCGGGCTCAGGGGCGGGCTCCGCTACGGGGGCGGGGGGCTCCTCCGGCGGGGCGATCGACGCCGTCGCCACCGCCCGCAGCGCCGTCAGCAGGGGGGCGACGGCCGGTTCGTGGCGCAGTGGTACGTCGTCGCCGTCGACCTCTAGGGGGACGCCCGCCGAGGTCAGGGCGCGGCGGATCGAGGGGATCGTGCGGCCTCCCGCACGGACCAGGACCGCCATGTCCTGCCAGGGCACGCCGTCCTCCAAATGCGCGCGGCGCAGGATGTCGGCGATGTTGTCCAGCTCCGTGGACGGGGTCGGGAAGGTGTACGTCTCGATCCGCCCGCCCTCCCGTACCGCCGCCAGCTCACGGTGGGCCCGTACCTTCTCCGCCGGCAGCCGGTTCAGCGGCATACGGCGCGTCAGCAGCCGGGTGGCCGCCAGCAGGCCGGCGCCCGAGCGGCGGGAGGTGGTCAGGACCTCGACCGGCGCCGGGGTGCCGTCCGTACGGGGGAAGGCGTGCGGAAAGTCGAGGATGCCGTTCACGTCGGCGCCGCGGAAGGCGTAGATCGACTGGTCCGGGTCGCCGAAGGAGACCAGCGTGCGCCCCCCGCCGGCCAGTGCGTCCAGCAGCCGTACCTGCGCCGGGTCGGTGTCCTGGTACTCGTCGACGAACACCGCGTCGTACCGGGCCCGCAGCTTCTCCGCGACCTCCGGGCGCCGGGCGAGCAGGTCCGCGCGGTGCACCAGTTCCGCGTAGTCGAGCACCCCCTGCATGTCCAGGACGTCCAGGTATTCGGCGAGGAAGGACGCGGCGGCCGACCAGTCGGGGCGGCCCGTACGGCGCGCGAAGGCGGCCAGCGAGCGGGGGCCGAGGCCCAGTTCGCGGCTGCGCGCGAGCACCGCGCGGACCTCGTCGGCGAAGCCCCGCGTGGTCAGGCAGGCGCGCAGTTCGTCGGGCCAGCGGACGCGCCCCCGGCCGTCGCGGGCCAGCTCGATCTCGCCGGCGAGGAGGTCCCGTACGGCGACGTCCTGTTCGGGCCCGGAGAGCAGCCGCAGCGGCTCCGTGAAGAGTTCGGCCTCCTGATGCGCGCGGATCAGGGCGTAGCTGAACGAGTGGAAGGTGGTCGCCTGCGGACCCCGGGTGCCGCCGAGCCGTACCGCCGTACGGTCCCGCAGCTCCACCGCCGCCTTGCGGCTGAAGGTGAGCACCAGGATCCGTTCGGGGGCGGTGCCCCGGGCGACGCGCTCGGCCACCGACTCCACCAGCGTCGTCGTCTTGCCGGTGCCGGGGCCCGCCAGCACCAGGAGTGGCCCTGTCCGGTGGTCAACCACGGCGCGCTGCGCTGCGTCCAGCACAGGAGGGGTCACCGGCACGGGCGGCGTACGCAGCAGCCGGTACCCGCCGGGGGGCCGCTGCCGTACCCGGCGGTGCGGGGTACGTCCGGTGGAAAAGGAGGAGCTCACGTGGTTCGCCGGTCCTGGAGGAGGTGCTGGTGGTGACGGGGCTGGCCTGGATACGCGGAACGCGGAGGACGCCGAGAACGCGTGGAGCGTACGGAACGCCTGTGACACCGCGGGCGCGTCCCGTCGACGCTACGCCGTCGGACGTCCCGGACGCGCACGCTCCGGTGTGGCTTCCGTCGCGCGCTCCGGTGCCGCTTCCGTCGCGGGCGCCGCTTCTGCCGCTTCCGCCCTTTCCGACGCTTCCGCCCCTTCCGCCCCTTCCGCCCCGTGGCACGGCGCTCTTCCGTGGGCCGTGGTGCCGGTGGAGTCATCCGTACGGCGGGCGGGCCGGACGCCGGATCGCCCGCCGCGCGGCCCGATGGCGGAAGCTGTCATCTGTGAGTCACATCGCCCGTGTCCGTGCCCGGCCCCGCGCCGCCCTCGCCGTCCCAGCGCGCCCGCCGCATGTCCAGGCGCGGCACATGGCCCTCGGCGCTCCGCGCTGCCTCGCGCAGCGGGGTGCCCTCCTCGCGGTAGTGGGCCAGGGCGCGCAGTTCGTGCCCGGGCAGCAGGACGCCGTCGGACCGGACCACGCGCCACCAGGGCACCGCGGAGCCGTAGAGCGCCATCGCCCGGCCCACCTGGCGCGGCCCGCCGTCGCCGAGCCACTCCGCGACATCGCCGTACGTCATCACCCGGCCGGGTGGGATCAGCTCGGCCACGTCCAGCACCCGCTCCACGTACTCCGGCAGCCCCGGGGGGCCGGACGGTCCGGGCAGGTCAGGCGGCCCGGACCCGTCGGGCGCCGTGGGGTCCTCGGGTTGCTCGCTCCTCATCCGGACCATCCTGCCGCACGCCACCGACATCGGCGGCACCCCGGACCCACGCGCCGGATGCCCCCGCAATACACCCTGATGCCCCCCTCTGTCGGATGCTCGTGCCACCATCATCCGGGCGGTGACTGGTGATACGAGATCAAGAAGACACGGATTCGGCAGAGGAGGGGGCCGTGCGGCATCCCCCGGCGGCACACACCTCCGGCGCTGAGCCGCGCCCGGAGGCCGGTGGGCCCTCGTCCTCCGGCCCGGACGCCGAATCGGACACCGGTCGGCACAACGGCCCGGAGAGCGGTCAGCACACCGGAGGATCGGACACCGGTCGGGACACCGGCCCGGACACCGGTCGGAACGACGGCCCGGACACCGGTCGGGACACCGGCCCGGACACCGCCCCCGACACCGGCCGCGACGGCAACGACGACACCGATGGCGACGGCGGCGCCACCCGGGCCGACCGCGTCTCCGGTGACGAACCGCTGCTCGCCGCCCGCGTCCACCGCCCCTCCGACCTGCTGCGGCTGCTCATCGGCGTGCTGGCCATCGCCCTCGTCCTCGGCCTCTCCGCCTTCGCCCACGGCACCACCTCCGGCCTGGAACAGGACATCAGCAAGGGCACCGGCCAGGCCCCCGACCTGATCGTCAAGCTGGCCGGGCTGGTCTCCAGCATCGCCGTGCTGCTCGTCCCGGTCGCCTTCGCGATCGAGCGGCTGATCAAACGGGACGGGCTGCGCATCGCGGACGGTGTCCTCGCCGCCGTACTGGCGCACGGCGTCACTCTCGCCACCGATCTCTGGGTCGCCAGGGCCGCGCCCGAGTCGATCACGGACGCCCTGACGCGGCCCCAGCTCGGCGCCGGTTCCACCGACCCCGTCCACGGCTACCTCGCCCCCGTCATCGCCTACATGACCGCCGTGGGGATGGCCCGAAGACCACGCTGGCGGGTGGTCCTGTGGGTGGTGCTGCTGCTGGACGCCTTCGCGATGCTGGTCGCCGGGTACACCACACCGTTCTCGATCATGCTGACCGTGCTGATCGGCTGGACCGTCGCGTACGGCACGCTCTACGCGGTCGGTTCGCCCAACGTACGGCCGACCGGGCAGACCCTGATGGCGGGTCTGCGCCATGTCGGCTTCCGCCCCGTCAACGCGATGCGCGCCGAGGACGTCGCCGACGCGACCGAACAGGGCGACCGGGGGCGGCGCTATCTGGTCACCCTGGAGGACGGCCCGCCCCTCGACGTCACCGTCGTCGACCGCGAGCAGCAGGCGCAGGGCTTCTTCTACCGGGTCTGGCGCCAGCTCACGCTGCGCTCCATCACCACCCGCAGATCCATCCCCTCCCTGCGCCAGGCCCTCGAACAGGAGGCGCTGCTCGCGTACGCGGCCATCGCCGCCGGGGCCAACGCGCCCAAGCTGATCGCCACCTCCGAGCTGGGCCCGGACGCCGTCATGCTCGTCTACGAGCACCTGGGCGGCCGGTCGCTGGACTCGCTGCCGGACGAGGAGATCACCGACGAGCTGGTACGGGAGGCCTGGCGGCAGGTCAAGGCGCTCCAGTCGCGGCGTATCGCACACCGCAGGCTCACCGGCGACGCCCTGCTGGTGGATCGTTCCGGCAAGGTGATCCTGACGGAGCTGCGCGGCGGCGAGATCGCGGCGGGCGATCTGGTGCTGCGGATGGACACCGCGCAGATGCTCACCACCATGGGGCTGCGGGTGGGCGCGGAGCGCTCCGTCGCCGCGGCGGTCGAGGTGCTGGGACCGGACGCGATCGCCGACTGTCTGCCGCTGCTCCAGCCGATCGCGCTGAGCCGTTCCTCCCGCGCGACGCTGCGCAGGCTCGCCCGTGAGCGCTCGCAGCGCGAACGCGAGGCGGTCCTCGCGGCCTCGGAGAGGACCAAGCGCGCCAAGGCGGCGGAGGTGGCCGCCCTCGACCGGGGCGGCGACCGCAAGGCCGTACGGAAGTCCCTGCGCGCCGAGAAACAGGCCGAGAAGCGGGCCATAGACGACGCGCTGGACGAGGCCCGCGAGGAGGATCTGCTCTCCCAGATGCGGCAGCAGGTGCTGCTGATCAGGCCGCAGGCGCCGGTCGAACCGGTCCAGCTGGAGCGGATCAAACCGCGGACGCTCCTCAGCTTCATCGCCGGGGCCGTCGCCGGATACTTCCTGCTGACGCAGCTCACCCAGGTGGACTTCGCCACCGTCGTCAGCGACGCGCACTGGGGTTGGGTGCTCGCGGCGCTGGTGTTCTCGGCGCTGAGCTATGTGGCGGCGGCGATGAGCCTGCTCGGCTTCGTACCGGAGCGGGTGCCGTTCGGGCGGACGGTCATGGCGCAGGTCGCCGGGTCCTTCGTCAAGGTCGTCGCCCCGGCGGCGGTCGGCGGGGTCGCCCTGAACACCCGCTTCCTCCAGCGCGCGGGGGTACGGCCGGGGCTCGCGGTGGCGAGCGTCGGCGCGTCCCAGCTCTTCGGGCTCGGCGCGCACATCTTGCTGCTGCTCTCCTTCGGTTATCTGACCGGCACGGAGAAGACCGCGTCGCTCACCCCGTCCAGGACGGTGATCGCGGGGCTGCTGACCGTCGCCGTGCTGGTCCTGGTCGTGACCGCGATCCCGTTCCTGCGGAAGTTCGTGGCCACGCGGCTGCGCTCGCTGTTCGCCGGGGTGGTGCCGCGCATGCTGGACGTGCTCCAGCGGCCGCTGAAGCTGCTCACCGGCATCGGCGGGATGCTGCTGCTGACGGGCGTGTTCGTGATGTGCCTGGACGCCTCGATCCGGGCGTTCGACAACGGCAACCAGCAGCTCAGCTACGCGAGCATCGCGGTGGTCTTCCTGGCGGGCAACGCGCTGGGCTCGGCGGCGCCCACCCCGGGCGGGGTCGGCGCGGTCGAGGGCGCGCTGACGCTGGGTCTGATCGCGGTCGGCCTGCCCAAGGAGGTGGCGGCGCCCGCGGTGCTGCTCTACCGGCTGCTGACGCTCTGGCTGCCCGTGCTGCCCGGGTGGCTGAGCTTCAGCCACCTCACGCGCAAGGGCGCCCTGTAGGAACAGCACCCCACGGCGGCCGGCCGTCCGTACCGGGAGCGGCCCCGTGGAGTCCGTCACGGCGGACGCCGCCACTCGCATGGACCGCGGCCCCGCGCGGCGCGGGCCGACCCGGCGCACGATGGGTCCATGCCCCTCTCCCCCGAACGGCGGTCCGCGGCCCTCGCCGCCGTCACCGCCGTCGCCCTGCTGGCCGCCTCCGGATGCTCCGGCACCCCGGGCTCCGACCGGGCGGACGCCTCGGACGCCGCCCTCGGGAATCCGGCCGGCGGGAACGCCCGGGCCACGAGCATCCCCGGCGACCTGACCACCCAGCATCTGCGGTGGAAGACGTGCCGGGCCCCGTCGGCCTCCGAGGGCGGCGGTACGGCACCCTCGCCGCTGCCCGGCGGCACGCGGTGGCAGTGCGCCACGATGAAGGCGCCGCTCGACTACGCGAAACCGGGCGGCGCCACGATCGACCTCGCCCTCATCCGGGCCAAGGCGCGGGACACCAAGCACCGGATCGGTTCGCTCATCTTCAACTTCGGCGGCCCCGGCGGCTCCGGCATCACCGGGCTGCCGGCCTTCGCCAAGGACTACGAGAAGCTGCGCTCCCGCTACGACCTGGTGAGCTTCGACCCGCGCGGGGTCGGCCTCAGCGACGGCGTCCGGTGCGAGAACGCCAAGCAGCTCGACGCGTACTTCGCCCAGGACGCCACGCCCACCACGCCCGCCCAGGAGAAGGCCTTCACGAAGGGGCTCGCCGACTTCGCGGCGGCCTGCGAGAAGAACTCCGGCAAGATCCTCCCGTACGTCGGTACGACCAACGCCGCGCGTGACATGGAGCTGATGCGGCAGGTCCTCGGGGACAAGAAGCTGTACTACTTCGGGATCTCGTACGGTACCGAGCTGGGCGGCGTCTACGCCCACCTGTACCCGAAGTCCGTCGGCCGGGCGGTCTTCGACGCCGTCGTCGACCCGACGCAGAACTCCGAGCAGGGCTCGCTCGGCCAGGCGAAGGGGTTCCAGCTCGCCCTCGACAACTTCGAGAAGGACTGCCTGGCGCGCGGCGCCGCCTGCCGGCTGCCCGGCTCGACGCCGAAGGAGATCCAGTCGTTCATCATCGATCTGCTCAACCGGATCGAGAAGCATCCCATCCAGGGGATCGGTGCCCGGAAGCTGACCGGGACGCAGGCCACCAACGGCGTGGCGCAGGCGCTCTACTCGAAGGACTTCTGGCCCTATCTGGAGCAGGGCCTCGACGAGGCGGACGGCGGTAACGGCGCGCTGCTGCTCGCGCTCTCCGACTCGCTGAACGGGCGCGACCAGAACGGTCAGTACAGCAATCTCCAGGCCGCCAATGTGGCCGTCAACTGCGCGGACTCCAAGGAGCGCTACACCCTGGCGCAGACCAAGGAGAGGCTGCCGGCGTTCCGCAAGGCGTCGCCCGTCTTCGGGGACTACCTGGGCTGGGGGCTGATGAGCTGCTCCCGGTGGCCCGTGAAGGGGCAGTGGCGTACCCCGGACGTGAGCGCGCCCGGCTCGGCGCCGATCCTGATCGTCGGCAACACCGGTGACCCGGCGACGCCGTACGCGGGCGCGAAGGCGATGGCGACGGCGCTGGGCAAGGGCGTCGGGGTCGAGCTGACGTACCACGGGCAGGGGCACGGCTCGTACGACAGCGGCGACCGGTGCGTGCAGAACGCGGTGAACGGCTATCTGCTGGACGGGAAGGTGCCGGCGGCGGGCACGGTCTGCAAGTAGGCGGAGACCTTGAAGAACTCGCAGAACTCGGAGCACTCGGAGAACGGAGAGGGGCGGGGCCCCGCCGGAGACCCCGGGCCGCCCCCCACCACCGAAGCGCGCCAGAGCAAACCCAGCGCACAAAACACACACAGGCACCC
>NZ_JBHYZP010000042.1:28883-83725 GCF_042752355.1 Streptomyces sp. NPDC059255 | reverse complement strand
CCCCGGGCGGCGGTTGTCCCACCCCCCGTGTCCTGCCTCCCGGGGGGGGGGGGGGGGGGGTTCCCCCCCCCCCCCCCCACCACCCGGACGTCCGGCGTTACTTGATGGTGAAGCCCTGCTCCGTGCCGTAGGCACGGGACTGCTTCTGCCAGGCGGCGAGGCCGTCGGACAGCGGTGTGCCGGAGACGTACGCCTTGCCGACGGTGTCGTTGAAGATCGAGTTCGCGTAGACCTGGAAGGGCAGGTACGTCCAGTCGGGCACGACCTCGGTGGCCGACTGGGAGAAGACCTTGTTGATCTCCTGGCCGCCGAAGTAGTCGAACTTCGTGTCCAGGAACTCCTTGGACGTCAGATCGGCGGTGGTGGCGGGGAACGCGCCGTCCTTGATACGGGACTTCACCCCCGCGCCGGCGGCGGCGTACTCGGTGAACGCGTAGGCGAGCGCCTTGTTCTTGCCCACCGAGGGGACGGCCAGGGAGCTGCCGCCGCTCTCCGCGCTGGCCTTCGCGCCCGCCTTCCACTGCGGCAGCGGGGCCACCCGCCAGTCACCCGACGCCGCGGGGGCGCCCGTCTTGAGGTTGGTGGGCATCCAGGCGCCGGTGGCCAGCGTGGCGATGGTGCCGTCGCCCAGTCCCTTGAACCACTCGTCGGTCCACGAGGTGACGGGCGCCAGCAGCTTGCCGTCGATGAGCTTCTGCCAGGTCTTCGCGTACGTGGTGCTGCCCGCGTCGGTGAAGTCGATGCTCACATCGGTGCCGTCCACCTTGTACGGCTTGCCGCCGGCCTGCCAGATGAGGCTGGTGGCGAAGCCCGACTCGCCGGTGTCGGCGGTGATGAAGACCTTCGGGTCGGCCTTCTGCAGCTTCTCGGCCGCCGTCACGTACTCGTCCCACGTGGTCGGGACGGCGATCTTGTGCTTGTCGAAGACCTTCTTGTTGTAGTACAGCGCCATCGGGCCGGAGTCCACCGGCAGTCCGAAGACGCTGTCGCCGGACGTGACCGCGTTCCACGGGCCGGGGGAGTAGGTGCCGCCGAGCTTGTCCGCGCCGTACGGGGCGAGGTCGGCGACGGACTTGGCGAGGGAGAACTGGCTCAGCGCGAAGTACTCGACCTGCGCCACGTCGGGGACGCCCTTGCCCGCCGCGATCGCGTTCTGGAGGGCGGTGTACTCGTCCTTCGAGGTACCCGCGTTGACGACCTTCACCTTCACCTTGGGGTGCGCGGCCTCGAACTCCTTCGCCACCTTGGGCATGGTGCTGTCCCAGGTCCAGACCGTGAGGTCGCCGCCCTTTTCGAGGGCCGCCTTCACGTCGTCGGCGTTCCCCGAGTCGGCGCCGCCGCCGTCGTCGGAGGACCCGCCGCAGGCCGTCAGGGTGACGGCGAGGGCGAGTACGGAGGCCAGACCTGCGCCGCGCACGGTCCGGCGCGCTGTGTTGAACATCAGAGTCATCTCACTTCGTTGTCAGAGAACTGCCGAAAGCTGGGGAATCTGGAAAGCTGGAAAGCCGGGTCACTCCTTGACGCTTCCGGCGGCGAGCCCCGACTGCCAGTACCGCTGGAGCAGCAGGAACGCGGCGATCAGAGGCACGATGGTGAGCAGGGAACCGGTGATCACCAGATTGAAGATGGCCTCGCCCCCGTTGGTCTGCGCCTGCGCGTTCCAGGAGTTGAGTCCGAGCGTGAGCGGGTACCAGTCCGGGTCCTTGAGCATGATCAGCGGCAGGAAGTAGTTGTTCCAGGTCGCGACCACGGTGAACAGCAGCACCGTGACGATGCCGGGGGCGAGCAGCGGCAGACTGACCGTGAAGAACGTACGGATCTCACTCGCGCCGTCGATCCGGGCGGCCTCCAGCAGCTCGGTGGGGATCGCCTCGGCGGCGAACACCCACATCAGATAGAGCCCGAACGGTGAGATCAGCGAGGGGATGATCACCGCCCACGGAGTGTCGGTCAGCCCCATCTTGCTGAACATCAGGAAGGTCGGGACCGCCAGCGCCGTACCGGGGACGGCAACGGCGCCGATCACCACGGCGAAGACACCGCGCTTGCCGGGGAACTCGAACTTGGCGAGGGCGTAGCCGCCGAGCACCGCGAGGAAGGTCGCGCCGCCGGCGCCCACCACGACGTAGAGCAGTGTGTTCAGCAGCCAGCGGACGAACACACCGTCGTTGTAGGTGAGGGTGTCCGCGATGTTCTGGAAGAACGCGAAGTCGCTGTCGAACCAGAGTCCGGAGGAGCTGAGCAGACCGTTCTGGGTCTTCGTCGAGTTGATGACCAGCCAGACGAGCGGTACCAGCGCGTAGACCAGGACCAGACCGGTCAGCACGGTGAGCAGCACGCTGCGGCGCGGGCGGTTGACGCTGTGCCGCTGTCCGGGGCGCGGGGTGCGCAGCCCGGTGACGGGACGGGGCGCGCGCTTCTCGCCGGGGGCAACGGTGGCGGGGACGGTGGCTCCCATCGTCACGCTTCCTTTCGCATGCCGCGGAGCTGTACGGCATACGCGATGATCATGGTGAAGATGCCCATGATGATCGCCACCGTGGCCGCGTAGTTGTGCTGCTGGCCCGAGAAGGCCAGCGAGTAGGTGTAGAAGTTCGGCGTGAAGTCCGTCGTGATCGTGTTGGGCGCCAGGTTCCGCAGGATGTTCGGCTCGTTGAAGAGCTGGAAGCTGCCGATGATCGAGAAGATCGTGGCGATGACCAGCGCGCCCCGGATCGCGGGCAGCTTGATCGCGCCGATGATCCTGAGCTGTCCCGCGCCGTCGATCTCCGCCGCCTCGTAGAGCGAGTGCGGGATCACCCGCAGCGCCGAGTAGAAGATCAGCATGTTGTAGCCGACGAACTCCCAGGTCACGATGTTGCCGATGGAGGCGAGCACCAGGCCGGAGGAGAGCGGGTCGGGCAACGAGACCCCGAAGGCGTCGTTGATGTTGCCGACCAGGCCGAAGCGGGTGCCGTACATGAAGCCCCACATCAGCGCGGCCACCACGGCGGGCACGGCGTACGGCAGGAAGATCGCGATCCGGAAGAAGTTCTTCCCGTAGAGCCTGCCGCTGTCGATGGCCAGCGCGACCAGCAGGGCGATCCCGAGCATGACCGGCACCTGGACGGCGAGGAAGAGGGTCACCCGGCCCAGCGCGGACCAGAAGTTCGGGTCTTCCAGGGCGCGTTGGTAGTTGTCGAAGCCGACGAACGAGGTGCCGCCGACGAGTTGGGTCCGGAAGACGCTCAGATAGATCGAATAGCAGATCGGCGCGATGAAGACGAGGGCGAAGACCGCCATGAACGGGCCGATGAAGCCCCAGCCGATCAGGGCCCGCCTGCGTCGCGGGCCCCGTGGGAGGGCGGGGCGCCCCGCTGTGGAGGGCGGTGACAACGTCGTCATGGCTGTTCCTCGCTGGTCGTCCTCGGCACCCGGCCGCCGGGTGGAAACGTCCGTATCGAGCCGTGGCCCGAAGCGGGCGCCGGCGCTGATGTTTACGTAAACATCGATGAGTGGGATGCTTGCATCGGCCCCGGCGGGGCGTCAAGATTTCGGCTGGTCTCAGTTGAATCAAGCAGGTCGCGGCGGTGACGGCGACGGGAAGCGCGGGAGTGGGAGTGGAGGAGACGGTGGACGGCGCCCGGCGGCCGGTGGAAGCGGACGAACGACCGCCGCAGGACGCGGCGGGCCCGGGGCCGCGGGGCCGGCGGCGCCGGGTGTCCATGGCGGACGTGGCCCGGCGGGCCGGCGTCTCCTCGCAGACCGTCTCCCGGGTCTCCAACGGCCACCCGGGCGTGGTCGACGCGACGCGCCAGGAGGTGCTGGCCGCGATGAAGGAGCTGGGCTACCGCCCCAACAGCGCGGCCCGCGCCCTGAAGAGCGGCGAGTTCCGCACCATCGGCATCATCCTGTTCACGCTCTCCACCACGGGCAATGTACGCACCCTCGACGCCATCGCCACCTCGGCGGCGCAGCAGGGGTACGCCACGACGCTGCTCCCGGTCGCCGTGCCGACCCAGGACCAGGTACGGGGCGCCTTCACGCGGCTGGGCGAGCTCGCCGTGGACGCCATCATCGTGATCATGGAGGTCCATCTGCTGGACGCCGCCACGGTCACGCTGCCCCCCAACGTCGGTGTGGTGGTCGCCGACTCGAACGCCGGGGACCGCTACAGCGTCGTCGACACCGACCAGGCGGGCGGCGCCCGCGAGGCGGTGCGCCACCTGCTCGGGCTGGGCCATACGACGGTCTGGCACCTCGCCGGGCCCGAGGAGTCCTTCGCCGCGCAGCGGCGGGCCGACGCCTGGCGGGCCACGCTGAGCGAGGCGGGGCGCCCGGTGCCCCCGCCGCTGCGCGGCGACTGGTCGGCGGAGTCGGGGTACCGGGCCGGGCTGCGGCTGGCCGCGGAGCCGGAGTGCACGGCGGTCTTCGCGGCCAACGACCAGATGGCGCTCGGCCTGCTGCGTGCGCTGCAGGAGTCCGGCCGCGCGGTGCCCGAGGAGGTGAGCGTGGTCGGCTTCGACGACATCCCGGACGCCGGTTCGTACATACCGCCGCTCACCACCGTCCACCAGGACTTCGCCGAGGTGGGACGGCGCTGCGTGGAGGGCGCGCTGCGCCAGATCAACACCCACGAGGAGGAGCGCGGCACCACCCTCGTCCCCACCCGGATGGTGGTCCGCCGGTCCACCGCGCCGCCGCCCCGTCCCGGGACCTGAGCCGGCCCCCCCGTGTAGGGCGGCAGGCCGCTCCCCCGAAGCGGCTGGTCCCGACCCGCTCGCCCGGTGGGACCGCGGTCGGCGGCAGGATCTCGTCGAGGGCCCTGTACGGCTGACCCGGTGGAAGGCGACCCGTATGCCGCGCGGGGTCGCACCGTCCGAAGTGACCCGCGCGGTCAGGGAGTCGAGGTTCTCGGGGCCCGGAAGATCGGGCTCGTACGGGCGCTGCGGGCCGCCCGGCGCCGGGTCGGGCGGCGGGACGCTGCCCGCCATGGCCCCGGCGGCGGGTGCCGCGGCCCCGGCCGGCAGCGCCGCGAGCGCCCCGGCCACGCACCCGCAGGACACGGAGCTGAGCCTGCTCGTCCACACCGCGGCCCCGGCGCGCGCGAGGAGCGCGCCTGCGGAAACCGGCCGCGCGCTGACCGGCCGGATCCCCGGAGGGCCCGCGCCACGACCCGTTAGCATGCGGTGATCACCACGGTGACCTGGCGAGAGGGGCGGGCATGCGCGCGGAGCAGTGGACCGGAGTCGTCACCTACCACGGGGAAGGGCCCGGATGGGACCCCGGGACCGGCCGGTTGAGGGTGGTCGACATGCTCGCCGGGGACCTGCTCACCTTCGGCGCCGACGGCGGCGAGGCCCCCGAGCGCCACCACCTCGGCGAGGTCGCCGCGGCCTGGCGGCCCCGCAGCTCCGGCGGTGTCGTCGCGGCCGTCGAGCGCGGCTTCGCGCTGATCGCGGCGGACGGCACGGTGACCCGCGGCGAGGAGTTGTGGAGCGATCCCGCCATCCGGATGAACGAGGGCGGCTGCGACCCGGCCGGCAACTTCTACTGCGGGTCGATGGCGTACGACACCCGCCCCGGCGCCGGCCGGGTCTTCCGGCTCACGCCCGGCGGCGAGACCTCCGTCGTCCACACCGGCGTGACCATCTCCAACGGTCTGGCCTGGTCCCCGGCGGGCGACTTCGCCTACTACGTCGACACCCCCACCCAGAGCGTCGCCCGGGTGACGGTCGATCCCGTGACCGGCCTGTTCGCCACCCCCGAGCCCTGGGTGAGCGTCGACCCGGCCGACGGAGCGCCCGACGGGATCACGGTGGACGACGAGGGCGGCGTGTGGGTCGCGCTCTGGGGCGGCTCCGCGGTCCGCCGCTACACCCCCCAGGGCGTGCTCGACACCGTGGTGGAGGTGAACGCCCGCCAGGTCAGCGCCTGCGCCTTCGGTGGCGACGACTACCGGCGGCTGTTCATCACCACCTCGCGCGAGAACGTGCCGGACGACGAGGACCCGGCGGCGGGCGCCGTGTTCGTGGTCGAACCGGGGATCGCCGGGCGCGCGCCGCTGCCGTACGCCGGATAAGCGGACGGGAGGAGCCGGGCGGAGCCGCAAGAAGCCCGGAGGACGCGGCTCACAGCCCTGGCGCGCCCCAGACGGGGAACCAGCGCGCGAGGTCGGGCTCGATCCGTAGATCGTCCCCGAGCACCGCTCTGACCTGCAGTTCCCGCTGATTGTCCCGCTTCTCGGCGCCGCCGGGCAGCGGGGCGAACGGATAGAACGTGCCGCGCTTGTAGAGATAGACCAGCGCCAGAGGCCGCCGCTCCGCGTCCCGGAAGCCGATCAGGGAGCAGAGCAGCTGCGGGCCGAAGCCGCCGTCCTGGAGCAGTGTGTTCACCGCGTGCAGATCGTTGACCAGGGCGGCCGTGTCATCGGGGGGCCGCTGTGAGAGCAGCCAGGTGTAGCCGTACGGGTCCTGGCTGAAGGTGACCGGCGCCCCGTCCCGCTCCCGCGCGGTGTCCGCGTCCAGCAGCTCCTGTACGTCCTGCCGGATCCGCGCGAATCCGCCGCCCTCGACACCCGCGAAGCACACCGAGCCGAGCCCGGTGGGCACGTAGCCCGCGCCCGCCTCCAGGGTGAGCGCGGCGGACGGGAGGGAGAAGAGCTGGTCGAGCTGGGGGCGGACGGGCTTGCTGCGGCCGAGAATGGTGTCGAGAAGGCCCACGGGACCAGCTCCTTCGCGGGTGGGCGGCCCGTGCGGACCAGGACGGGACCGGTACCGGTACCGGGACCGGTCACGGGCGGGCGAGTTCGGCGGAGATGCGGGCGAGCTGCTCCAGCCGCTGTTCGAGCGTCGGGTGCGAGGAGAGCAGCCGGCCGAGGCTCTCCTTGGAGGAGAACGCCGGGACGAAGTAGAACGCGTTGTACGGCTCCGCCTTCCGCAGGTCCTCCGTCGGGATCCGCGCCATCTGGCCGCTGACCTTGGTCAGCGCGGACGCCAGCGCGGAGGGCCGGCCGGTGAGCAGCGCGGCGGTCCGGTCCGCCGACAGCTCACGGTAACGCGAGAGCAGCCGGGTCAGCAGAAAGCCGATCGCATACACCACCGCGCTGACCAGCGGAATCAGCATGAGCACGATTCCGGCGGGGCCGGCGTTGCCGGCGTTCTTGGACAGCCCGCCCCACAGCGCGATCCGGGTGATCAGGCCCGCCAGCACCCCGAGGAACGAGGCGATGGTCATCACGGCGACATCGCGGTGCGCCACATGCGACATCTCATGGGCGAGGACGCCCTCCAGCTCCTCCGGCTCCAGCCGGCGCAGCAGCCCGGTCGTGGCGCAGATCAGCGCGGTGCGCTCGTTGCGCCCGGTGGCGAAGGCGTTGGGCATGTCGCTCTGCGCGATGGCGACGCGGGGCTTGGGCATGTCGGCCAGCGCGCAGATCCGGTCGACGGCGCCGTGCAGGGCGGGCGCCTCCTCGGGCGTCACCTCACGGGCGCCCATGCTGAACGCCGCGATCCTGTCGCTGAACCAGAACTGCGCGACGAACAGACCGCCGGCGAAGATCAGGATGATCGGCCAGGCGTGGTTCAGCACCGCCAGCAGCACACCGACCAGGACCACGTACAGCAGGCCGATCAGGAACATGGTGGTCACCATGCGTGTGGTCAGACCGCGGTCCGGGGTGTAGCGGTTCCGTGTCATCGTCGCCTCCACTCACTCTCTCTCCTGCTATTTTCCTCCTTTCCCAGGCAAACGGAATAAGAGCCACATATGGATGACGGAACCGGCGGACCCCTGTCAGGGGCCCGCCGGTCCGCTTCCGCGTGGGGGGAATCGAGCGGGTGTCGCGCGGGGGTGCTACAGCGCCGGGTAGGCGTTCTTCAGCAGCTCCTGGAACTGCGCGGAGAACCAGTCACCCGAGAGCGGCGCGTTGGGCAGGGCCCCCGACATGTGGTTGTTGTTGCGCGGGTTGCCCGTGTACGTCGGGTCGCACATCCGGTCGAAGCCCTTGCCCTGGTCGTTCGGGATGACCTTGCTCGCACCGTCGGACTCGCCCGGGGGCTTCATCCAGACGTACGCGTCGATCCCGGCGGCGGGAGCGGCCTTCGGTCGTTCGCCGAGCCCGGCTCCGGACTGGTTGCACCAGTTGCCCAGGTGGATCCTGCGGTCGTAGCGCCCGCCGTCCACATACGTGTCCACGGTGCTCTGCGCGCCGGGTCCGGCGGGCCGGGCGGAGCCGCCCCAGCCGTTGCGCGAGGTGTCGATCAGCATGCCGATGCCGGACTGGAAGCCGACACCCACCAGCTCCTGGCGGAACGCCTGGGCGAACGACTGCTCGTCGACGTAGCGGTTCCAGTCCACCCACTTCGACTCACGGACCGACTTGCCGGCCACGCTGTCGTTGATGGTGAAGTTGTTCTCCTTCGTCGCACCGTAGTTGGCGGTGTTGACGATGAACCCGGCGACCTTGTCGACCGTGCTGCCCTCGGCGGTCGCGGCCTGCTTGAAGATCTGCGCCGAGGCGTTGAAGTTGTCGTCCCAGCCGATCCAGCCGTGGTGTCCGGCGTCCACGTAGTTGTAGACGTTGGCGACGGCGCCCAGCTTGTTCAGGGCGTAACCGACGCCCTTGATGTAGTTGCCGTTCGCCTTCATCACGTCGCACTGGGGGGTGACGGTGGGCCGCGGCGAGACGTTGGTGACGAGGTTGGGCAGGGAGTCGATCTCGACGGTCGTCACGATCCGCAGGTTCGCGTACTTGGTGTCGGCGAGGATCGCGGCGATCGGGTCGATGTACTCCCGCTGGTACCGGGTGATCTCCGTCGGGCCCAGCTCGCCGTTGGAGGCGAGCGCGGCGCAGTCACGGCCCGGCAGGTTGTAGATCACGAGCTGGATGACGAACGGGTTGCCCGCCGCCTGCCGCAGCGCCTCGTCGAGGTGGGCGCGCAGCCCCATCCCGCCGTTCACGCCGTTGATGGCCGCGATCCGGTCCAGCCAGACCCCGGTCGGCTGGTTGGAGACCTTGGAGCCGCCCGGCTCGGCGGCCGCCTTGCGCGACCACTCCGGGTTCACGTACACCCCGGCGCCCGCGTACGGGTTGTCGACCCTGGCGCTCGGTCCGGTCGGCGGAGTGGTCGGCGGGGTCGTCGGCGGGTCGGTGGGGGTGCCGCCGCCCGGCACGTTGCAGGTGACGCCGTTGAGCTTGAACGTGGTGGGGACCGCGTTCGTGCCGGTGACATCGGCGTTGAAGCCGAAGGAGGCCGAGGCGCCGGTGGACAGTGTGCCGTTCCAGGAGGCGTTGGTGGCGGAGACCGCCGTACCGCTCTGGGTGATGGTGGAGCTCCAGCCCTGGGTCACCTTCTGGTTGCCCGCGAAGCTCCACTCCAGCTTCCAGGAGCTGACCGTGTCACCGGTGTTGGTGACGGCGACGGCGGCGGAGAAGCCGCCGCTCCAGGAGCTCTGGACCTTGTAGTCGACCGTGCAGCCGGCCGCCGCCGCGGCGGCCGGCCCTTCCAGCACGGTCGCCGTGCCGGTCGCGGCGGCGACCAGCGCCAGCGCGGCGAGCACCGCCGTCCGTGCTCGGCGCGGAGGGGTGATGGTGCGGCTCATGAGAGTCCCTTCAGATGGTCACGGAGTCCCACGCCGAAGGAGGTCGGCGTGCCGTTGTAGTCGCTGATCAGAGCGGGGCCCGAGGAACAGTCCCAGGTGTTCCAGGTCCAGCCGAGGTAGGACGCGCCCCGGCCGTCCAGCCAGGCCATCACCCGGTCGATGTACCCGTGCGAGCAGGTGTTCTCGCCGACCTCGCCCGCCACGAGGGGCACTTGGGCGAGTACCGGAGCGAGCTGTTCGTTCCAGCAGCTCTCGTTCGAGCAGGTGTTGAAGTTGTACGTGTGCCAGGCGGCGGCCGTGTTGCCCGCCGGATCGGACGGCCGGTACTTCAGCCACTGACGCATGTCGTTCGAGTAGGCGATGCCGGGGATCAGCACCAGGTTCTGGGCTCCGGTCGCCCGCACCGCGTCGAGCAGGGACTGCATCCCGGCGACCCGGAAGTCGATCCCGGGGCAGCTCCCGCCGTCGCGCCAGCAGGTCCACGCGGCGTCCAGGTTGGTGGTGGCGCGGTCCGGGAAGGGCTCGTTGAAGAGGTCGAAGACCACTGCCCGGTCATTCTTGAAGGTCTGGGCTACCGACGACCAGAACGCCGGTGTGTACTGCGCGTTCGGCATCGGCTTCTGGCAGGTCGCGTACTCGGTGTCCGGACAGTGGCTGTCACCGCCGGTGTACTTCCCGTGGGACCAGTGGAGTTCGACCACCGGTGTGATGCCGTGCGCCTCCAGCCCGGCCACGTACGCCTTGACCGCCGCGATGTAGTTCGCGCCGGAGTAGGCCGCGTTCACGTTCGGGAGCCCGAGCCAGCACTCCTCGTTGAGCGGGACGCGTACGGTGTTCACCTTCCAGTCCGCGATGGCCCGGACCGACGCGTCGTCCACGGGTCCGTCGAAGAAGCCGTAGCCCTGGACGCACATGAACTCACCGCCCGAGCGGTTGACGCCGAGCATGCGGCGGGTCGCGCCGTTCTGGTCGACCAGCTTGTTCCCCGAGACACGGAGCTGGGGCGGTGCGCCGCCCGGGGCGGGCGGGTCGGTGGGCGGCTCGGTGGGCGGTTCCGTCGGATCGGTCGGGTCGCCGGGCCCCGTGTCGCCCCCGCACGCCACGCCGTTGACCTTGAAGGCGGTGGGCGCGGGGTTGGACCCCGACCAGGACGCGGTGAACCCCGCGCTCACCGAGCCGCCGGTGGGGATCCCGCCGTTCCAGCTCTCGTTGACCGCGGTCACGGTCCTGCCCGACTGCGACCACTTCCCGTTCCAGCCCTGGGTCACCTTCTGCGTACCCGGGAAGTCGAAGGTGAGGGACCAGCTCTCGACCGGGGACCCGTGGTTGGTCAGTGTGACGTCGCCCTGGAAGCCGGCGTCCCACTGACCGGTGGTGCGGTACTCGACGGTGCAGCCGGCCGCGGTTCCCGACGCGGCCGCCTGCGTGGCGACTGTTCCCGAGACGGCCAGGGCCGTCGCGGCCAGCAGTGCACAGAGGCGCGGTGGTGCTCGCATGGAGCGACTCCTCGATGGCCCGCACGCCGCCTGACACGGCGTACGACTGATGGAAGCGCTCCCACTGGTTGGCTTCGACGTTAGCGCCGAAGTGGCGTGAGTCAACAGCCCAGTTGAATTCTTTTATCTGTCAACTCGCCCGGACGTGCGTCTTGTTCAAAGACTTGACAGGTGCACGGTCCCGCTCGACGCTTGGGAGCGCTCCCACTGGTTCGAGTCCCCTTCCCCCCACCCGCACCGGACCGCGAGGAGGACCCCTCCATGCTCGGCATGCTCGGCTCACGAGGCTCGCCACCAGGCGCGTCAACCCCGCCCAGAAGGGTCCGCGGGCCGCGCGGGCCCCGTCGGGTGCTCATCGCCCTCGCGGCCGCCCTCTCCCTGCCGCTCGGTCTGACCGCGGTCACCGGCACACCCGCACAGGCCGCCGCGGTCCAGTGCGGAGTCGACTACAAGACGAATGACTGGGGTTCCGGTTTCACCGCCGATCTGACGATCACCAACCGGGGCACGGAGGCCGTCTCCGGCTGGACCCTCACCTACGGGTACGCCGGCAACCAGACGCTCACCAGCGGCTGGAACGGCACCTGGTCGCAGTCCGGCAAGAACGTCACCGTCAGGAACGCCGCGCACAACGGCACCATCGCGCCCGGCGCCTCGGCCTCCGCCGGCGCCAACTTCACGTACAGCGGCACCAACGCCGCGCCCACCGTCTTCGCCGTCAACGGCGTGACCTGCACGGGCGCGCACCAGCCGCCCATCGCCGTACTGACCAGCCCGGCCCCCGGCGCGCTGTTCACCGCGGGCGGCACCATCCCGATGGCCGCCACCGCCGCGGCGGCCGACGGCGCGGGCATCACCAAGGTCGAGTTCTACAGCGACACCACGCTGCTCGGCACCGACACCACCTCGCCGTACACCTTCGACTACACCAATGTTCCGGCGGGCGACCTCTCGCTCTACGCCAAGGCGTACGACGGCCAGGGTGCCGCCGCCGAGTCCACCCCCGTCGGGGTACGGGTCACCGCGGGCCCCTCGATCGTCGCGACGCCCGGCCAGCTCGGCGTGCAGCAGGGGAAGACGGGCACCTTCGCCGTCAAGCTCTCCACCGAGCCGAGCGCGAACGTCAACGTCACCGTGGCCCGCACCGCGGGCAACACCGGACTGACGGTCACCTCGGGCTCCGCCCTCACCTTCACCCCCGCCAACTGGAGCACCGCCCAGCAGGTGACCGTCACCGCCGCGGCCACCGGCACCGGCGCGGCCACCTTCACCGCGAGCGCCACCGGACAGGCCAAGGCGGAGGTGACCGTCACCCAGCTCGCCGCGTCGACCACGTACGACGCCCGGTTCCTGGAGCTGTACGGCAAGATCACCGACCCGGCCGCCGGCTACTTCTCGCCCGAGGGGATCCCGTACCACTCCGTCGAGACGCTGATCGTCGAGGCGCCCGACCAGGGCCATGAGACGACCTCGGAGGCGTACAGCTACCTGATCTGGCTCCAGGCGATGTACGGCAAGGTCACCGGCGACTGGACCAGGTTCAACGGCGCGTGGGACATCATGGAGAAGTACATGATCCCCACCCACGCCGACCAGCCGACCAACAGCTTCTACAACGCCTCGAAGCCCGCCACCTACGCGCCCGAGCAGGATCTGCCCTCGCAGTACCCCTCACAGCTCAACAGCAACATCCCGGTGGGCAACGACCCCATCGCGGCCGAGCTGAAGAGCGCGTACGGCACCGACGACATCTACGGCATGCACTGGATCCAGGACGTCGACAACGTCTACGGATACGGCAACGCCCCCGGCAAGTGCGAGGCGGGCCCCGCCGATCAGGGCCCCTCCTACATCAACACCTTCCAGCGCGGGCCGCAGGAGTCGGTCTGGGAGACCGTCACCCAGCCCACCTGCGACGCGTTCAAGTACGGCGGCACCAACGGCTATCTGGACCTCTTCACCAAGGACGCCTCGTACGCCAAGCAGTGGAAGTTCACCAACGCCCCCGACGCCGACGCCCGCGTCGTCCAGGCCGCCTACTGGGCCTCGGAATGGGCCAAGGAGCAGGGCAAGGGAAGCGCCGTCTCGGCCAATGTCGCCAAGGCCGCGAAGATGGGCGACTACCTCCGCTACGCCATGTACGACAAGTACTTCAAGAAGGTCGGCGACTGCGTGGGCGAGAGCGCCTGCCCCGCGGGCAGCGGCAAGAACAGCTCGCACTACCTGCTCTCCTGGTACTACGCCTGGGGCGGGGCCACCGACGCCTCGGCCGGCTGGGCCTGGCGCATCGGCTCGAGTTTCAGCCACAGCGGCTACCAGAACCCCATGGCGGCCTGGGCGCTCAGCTCGTACGCCGATCTCAAGCCGAAGTCGGCCACCGGCCAGCAGGACTGGTCCACCAGCCTCAAGCGCCAGGTGGAGTTCTACCGCTGGCTCCAGTCCTCCGAGGGCGGGATCGCGGGCGGCGCCACCAACAGCTGGCAGGGCCGGTACGCGACGCCCCCGGCCGGGACCCCGACGTTCTACGGCATGTACTACGACGAGGCTCCCGTTTACCACGACCCGCCGTCCAACCAGTGGTTCGGCTTCCAGGCGTGGTCCATGGAGCGCGTGGCCGAGTACTACAACCGTACGGGTGATACCGCCGCCAAGGCGGTGCTGGACAAGTGGGTCACCTGGGCCCTGTCCAAGACCACCGTCAACCCGGACGGTACGTATCTGATCCCCTCGACCCTCCAGTGGTCCGGCAAGCCCGACACCTGGAACGCCACCAGCCCCGGCGCCAACACCGGGCTGCACGTCACCGTCGCGGACTACACCAACGACGTGGGCGTGGCCGCCGCGTACGCCAAGACCCTCTCGTACTACGCGGCGAAGTCCGGCCACGCGGCGGCGAAGACCACCGCCAAGGCGCTGCTGGACGGCATGTGGGACCACCACCGGGACGCGCTCGGCATCGCGGTCCCCGAGACCCGCGCGGACTACAGCCGGTTCGACGACCCGGTCTACGTCCCGAGCGGCTGGACCGGCACCATGCCGAACGGCGACCGGATCGACGCGAACTCCACCTTCCTGTCCATCCGGTCCTTCTACGAGAGCGACCCGGCCTGGTCGAAGGTCGAGGCGTACCTCAAGGGCGGCGCGGCGCCCACCTTCACCTACCACCGCTTCTGGGCACAGGCGGACATCGCGCTCGCCCTCGGTTCGTACTCCGACCTCTTCGAATAGCGCCACGGAGGGTGTGAGGAACAGCGCCACCGCATGACGGCGGAGGGTCCCGGCTGTCGCCCGCCGGGGCTCTCCGCGCCATGCGCGGTGGCGTGTTCACCGGGGGCGGCCTCAACCCCCGCCAGATCCCGTTCCATTACGACCGTTTGATGTATTTATGGCGTACAGAATTGACAACACGAGGTCAAATCCTGGTTTCTGATCTGTCGCAACGCGTCCCGTGGATGGCACTCTCTGGACGGCTCACCGCGCGTAGATCATCGCGGCGAGCCGGCTCCGCAGCACTCGCACACCTCTCAGCACCTTCGGGCGACGGACTCACCCCAGGCCGTCGCTTCCCCACAGGGGACCGCTCACCGGCGGTCCGACACTCTTGGAGACTGAGTGAGACTCGAAGCTTCCACCCCCCGCGCCACCACCCCCCGCAAGGCCGTCCGGCTGGCGGCGCTCGTCGCCTCCGCCGCCATGGTCGTGGTCGCGGTCCAGTCGGGCACGGCCAGCGCCCAGCCCGACCCCACCAGGGAGAGCGGCGCCACCGCCCTGGAGCTGACCCCCGCGCAGCGCGTCGAGGCCATCAGGTCCGCGCAGGCGGACACCACGAGCGAGGCGAGGACCCTGGGCCTCGGCGCCGCCGAGAAGCTGGTGGTCAGGGACGTCGTCAAGGACACCGACGGCACGGTCCACACCCGCTACGAGCGGACCTACCAGGGCCTGCCCGTGCTCGGCGGTGACCTCGTCGTCCACGAGAGCCCGGCCGACGGGCGGAGCGTCACCAAGGCGACCACGGCCCGCATAGCCGTGGCCTCCACCGACGCCGCGGTGGCCGCCTCCACCGCGAAGTCGAAGGCCCTGAAGGCCGCGTCGGCGGAGAAGACCGCGGACGCGGCGGCCGAGGACGCGCCCCGCAAGGTGATCTGGGCGGCCTCCGGCACCCCCGTGCTGGCCTGGGAGACCGTCGTCAAGGGCGTCCAGTCCGACGGCACGCCGAGCGAGCTGCACGTCGTCACCGACGCGGCCACCGGCGCCGAGCTGTTCAGGAACGAGGCCATCCGGACCGGCACCGGAACCGGCAAGTACAACGGCAGCGTCACGCTCGGCACCACCAAGAGCGGCACCACGTACAACCTCACCGACGGCGGGCGCGGCAGCCACAAGACGTACGACCTGAACCAGGGCACCTCGGGCACCGGCACCCTCTTCACCGACGCCGACGACGTCTGGGGCGGCGGCAGGCAGACCGCGGGCGTCGACGCGCACTACGGCGCCGCGGAGACCTGGGACTTCTACAAGAACGTCGTCGGCCGCAACGGCATCAAGAACAACGGCGTCGGCTCCTACTCGCGCGTCCACTACGGCAACAACTACGTCAACGCGTTCTGGAGCGACTCCTGCTTCTGCATGACGTACGGGGACGGCTCGGGCAACGCCAACGCGCTCACCTCGCTCGACGTGGCCGCCCACGAGATGACCCACGGCGTCACCGCCGCGACGGCCAACCTGAACTACAGCGGCGAGTCCGGCGGTCTCAACGAGGCCACCTCCGACATCTTCGCCACCGCGGTCGAGTTCTACTCCAACACCACGACCGACCCGGGCGACTACCTCATCGGCGAGAAGATCAACATCAACGGCGACGGCACCCCGCTGCGCTACCAGGACAAGCCCAGCAGGGACGGCGCCTCCAAGGACTACTGGTCGTCCACCCTGGGCAACCTCGACGTCCACTACTCCTCGGGCCCGGCCAACCACTTCTTCTACCTGCTGTCCGAGGGCAGCGGCGCGAAGACCATCAACGGCGTGAGCTACAACAGCCCCACGTACAACGGCGCCGCGGTCACCGGCATCGGCCGCGACAAGGCCATCCAGATCTGGTACAAGGCGCTCACCACGTACATGACGTCCACCACCAACTACGCGCGGGCGCGCACCGCGACCCTGAGCGCGGCGGGCGCCCTCTACGGCACGACCAGCGCCGAGTACAAGGCGGTCGGCGCCGCCTGGACCGCCATCAACGTCGCCTGACGGTCCGCCCCTCGGTGCTCCGGCGCCGAACCGGGGCGCGCCACCACGGGGCACGGTCCGCGCGTTCCTTGCGCGCGGACCGTGCCCCTTCGCCGTAGGGTGCGGTCCATGGCCGGACATAAAGGGCAGGACACGGATCCTCCCGCCCATCCCCCGGGGCCGCCCCGCCCCGCCGCGCCGGACCCGCGGCGGTGGAAGGCGCTGACGGTCTGCCTGGTGGCGGGGTTCATGACGCTGCTGGACGTCTCCATCGTCAACGTCGCCCTGCCCTCCATCCGCGAGGGGCTCAGCACCCCGGTGTCCGACCTCCAGTGGGTGGTCTCCGGATACGCCCTCGCCTTCGGCCTCTTCCTGATCCCCGCGGGCCGGCTCGGGGACGCCCGGGGGCGGCGGCCGGTCTTCATGTGGGGGCTGACCCTCTTCGTCCTCGCCTCCGCCGCCTGCGGAGCCGCCCAGTCCAGCCTCTGGCTGGTGCTCGCCCGGCTGGTGCAGGGACTCGCGGGCGGCCTGGTCTCCCCGCAGATCTCCGCCCTGATCCAGCAGCTCTTCGCCGGTCGGGAACGGGGCCGGGCCTTCGGCATGTTCGGCACGGTGGTGGGCATCTCGACCGCCGTCGGCCCGCTGCTCGGCGGCCTCATCATCCAGGCGGCGGGCGCGGAGGAGGGCTGGAGGTGGGTCTTCTACGTCAACCTGCCGCTCGGCGCCGTCTGTCTGGTGCTGGCCCACCGGCTGCTGCCCGACACCCCGTCGGCCGGCCGGGTCACCCCGCGTCAGCTCGACCCCGTCGGCGTGCTGCTCCTCGGCGGCGGGATCCTGGCGCTGCTGCTGCCACTCGTGCAGTCGCAGCAGTGGCACGGCGACGAGAAGTGGCTGCTGCTGGTGGCCGCCGCGCTGCTGCTGGCCGGCTTCGTGAAGTGGGAGTCCCGGTGCGGTACACGCGCCACCCAGCCGGTCCTGGACCTCTCCCTCTTCCGCGTCCGCTCCTTCCGGCTGGGCTGCCTGCTGATCCTGCTGTACTTCGCGGGGTTCACTACCGTCTTCTTCATCAGCACGCTCTACCTCCAGAGCGGACTGCACTACACCGCCCTCCAGGCGGGTCTGGCCATCACCCCCTTCGCACTGGGCTCGGGGGCGGCGGCCGGCCTCGGCGGGCGGCTGGTCGGCCGGTTCGGCCGGCCACTCGTCGCCGTCGGGCTGATCATGGTGACCGTCGGCCTCGCGGCCACCGCCCTCGCCGTACACCTGGTGCCGGGGCACAACGTCGGGTGGGCGATGGCGGCGCCCCTGCTGCTGGCCGGGGTGGGCAGCGGACTGGTCATCTCGCCCAACCAGACCCTCACCCTCGCCGAGGTGCCCGTGCCCATGGCGGGCAGCGCCGGGGGCACCCTGCAGACGGCCCAGCGGGTGGGATCGGCGGTCGGGATCGCCGCCGTGGGCTCCGTCTTCTTCGCCGAGGTGACGCCCGACGGCTGGGCCACGGCGTTCGACCACGGACTGGTCGTCTCGGTCGGGTTCGTGGTGGCGGCGCTGCTGGTCGCCCTCGCCGACATCGCCGTGGCCCGGCGTACGGAGAGACGGCGCGGCGCCCCGGCGCGCTGACGGCCCGGCACACCACCGGCCGGCGACGAGCCGCCGCGTACGAGAACCCGCCACCGGGCAGGAGAACCCGCCACCGAGCAGAAGTCCGCCACCGAGCAGGAAGGAACCAGAGATGAACGCACCCGCCGAGGCCGAGGGCAACGCCGCGTACGGGAAGAAGCCCTTCAAGCGGTCCAGGAGCCACTTCGCGGACCGGATCACCGCCGACGGCGCCGACGGCTGGCCCGTCGAGGCGGGCCGCTACCGCCTCGTCGTCAGCCGCGCCTGCCCCTGGGCGAGCCGCGCCCTCGTCTCGCGCCGCCTCCTCGGCCTGGAGGACGCCCTCTCGCTCGCCGTCGCCGACCCCATCCAGGACGACCGGAGCTGGCGCTTCACCCTCGACCCGGAGGGCCGGGACCCCGTACTGGGCATCCGTTATCTCGCCGAGGCGTACGACGCCCGCGAGCGCGGCTATCCGGGCGGGGTCAGCGTTCCCGCGGTCGTGGACGTGCCCAGCGGCCGGCTCGTCACCAACGACTTCCAGCGGATCACCCTGGACCTGGCCACCGAGTGGACGGCGCTGCACCGGAGCGGCGCGCCCGACCTCTACCCCGAGCCGCTGCGCGACGAGATCGACGAGGTCATGGAGGGCGTCTACCGCGACGTCAACAACGGGGTGTATCGCGCCGGATTCGCGTCCGGGCAGAGCGAGTACGAGGACGCCTACCGCGCCGTGTTCCACCGGCTCGGGCTGCTCTCCGAACGGCTCGCCGACCGCCGCTACCTGGTGGGGGACACCCTCACCGAGGCGGACATCCGACTCTTCACCACGCTCGTGCGCTTCGACGCCGTCTACCACGGGCACTTCAAGTGCAACCGCTCGAAGCTGGCCGAGGACCCGGTGCTGTGGGCGTACGCCAGGGACCTGTACCAGACCCCCGGGTTCGGCGACACCGTCGACTTCGACCACATCAAGCGCCACTACTACCAGGTGCACACCGGTATCAACCCGACCGGCATCGTGCCCCTCGGCCCCGATCTCTCCGGCTGGCTGACGCCGCACCACCGCGCGGAGCTGGGCGGCCGGCCGTTCGGCGACGGCACCCCGCCGGGCCCGGTGGCGCCGGGGGAGGAGATCCCGCCGGCGGGACGCCCCTGAGGCGCGCCCGGCCCCGGCGTCAGCCCCCGGCGTCCCCCGTGCCCTCGCCGCCGGGGACGTCGGAGGCGCCGGGAGCCCCGGGCGGATGGCGCAGCACGTACAGGCCGACGCAGGCCGCGAGCACCACCACGCACGCCGAGAACGTCAGCCCCGCGCCCGTGAGCCCGAGCCACAGGGTCAGCGCGCCCACCCCGACGACGGGCAGGGAGATCCCCGTGTAGGCGACGACGAAGAAGGCGGAGAGCGTGGCGCCCCGGTGTTCGGGCGGCGCCACGGCGCTGACCGCGCTCATCCCGGCGCGGAACGCCAGCCCCTGGCCGAGTCCGCCGCAGAGCGCGCCCACGACCAGCAGCGGCAGCGACCGCGCCGCCAGCGAGCCGGCCACCAGCAGCAGCCCGGCCACCAGGACCAGACAGCCCCCGGGCAGCGCCGCGCGCGCCCCCAGCCGCCCCATCAGCGCCTGTCCGGCAGTTGAGGCGAGGAAGGCGGAGAAGACGACCGCGCCCGTCACCGCCAGGTTGTGCACCGACAGGGTCTGGGCCACGAAGCTCGGCGCGACCGCCGTGAACAGCCCCAGCAGCGCGAACCCGGCGAACGCGGCGAGCGCCGAGGGCACGAACACCCCCCGGATCCCCGGCGGCAGCGAGAGCCCCCGCGGGCGGAGCCGCGGCCGGTGGGGGGAGGCGACCGTCTCCGGGAGGAACCAGGTCAGTACGGACGCGACCGCCACCAGCGCCAGGTGGGTCACGAACGGCAGGGCCAGCGGCCACGGCGCGTACTGGGCGAGGATCCCGGACAGCAGCGGACCGCAGCCGAGCCCGCCCATGTTCGCCGCCGTCGCGGCCAGCCCGGCCCGCGCCTCCCGCCCGGGCGGCGCCAGCTCCAGCACACAGGCGGTGGCCGTACCGCTCAGCAGGCCGGCGGCGAAGCCGGAGAACAGCCGTCCCGTGAAGAGCAGCGGCAGCCCGCCCTCGAAGAGGAAACACAGGGCGCTGGCCGCCGAGAGCCCCAGCGCGAGAAGGAGTACGGGCCGCCGCCCCACCTGGTCGGAGAGGTCCCCGGCCAGCAGCAGTACGGCGATCACCCCGACGGCATAGACGGCGAACACCACGGTCACCATCAGCTCGGAGAAACCGAGTTGCTCCCGGTAGAGCCCGTACAGCGGCGTGGGCAGCGTGGTGCCCGCCATCCCGACGGCGAACACCCCCGCCGCCACCGGATATCCGAGGCGTCGGTGTCCGCGAACCGCCATACGACCTCCGCCCGAACGTCCGATCGGACGCTTTCCCCCTATGAAGGGCCACGCGGGACGGACGCGCCAGGCGGGGACGTCCGGAGGAGGGGGCGGTCGTGCGCGCCCGCGGTCGCGAGCTGGGCCTCGACCTCGTCCAGCGCGCGGCGCGCGGCGGCGATCCGGGCGAGCAGCACGGCCTGCGCCTGCTCGGGGCCGCCCGCCGGGACGGTGGTCTCGTGCGCCTGCTCGTGCTCCTCCTCCAGTTCGCGCGCCTCCTCAAGGGAGTTGATGACCACGCCGATCAACAGGTTGACCAGGAGGAACGACCCCAGCAGGACGAACGACGCGAAGTAGACGATGGCCCAGCGGGAGACCTCCAGACCGCCGCGTACCGCGTCGCCCAGCCCGTCGAGGGTGATCAGCAGGAAGAGCGTGAGCGCCGCGCGGCCGAGCGAGCCGTAGTGCTCGGGGTCGGAGCGCGCGAAGAAGACCCAGCCGAGCATGGCGTACACGTACAGCAGCAGCGCGCCCACCAGCACGAAGCTCGCGGTCCCCGGCAGGCTCTTGCCCACGGCGACGATCACGATGCGCAGCTGCGGCAGGAAGCGCGCCGCGCGCAGCACCCGGGCGAGCCGGAGCAGCCGCAGGAGCGTCGTGTTCTCCCGGGCGAACGGCGTGAGGGCCAGCGAGACGACCGCCAGGTCGAAGACGTTCCACGGATCGCGGAAGAACTCCTTGGGGCGGTCCGCGTAGGAGGCGGCGCGCAGCAGGATCTCCGCGGTGAAAGCGGCGAGGAAGAGATGCTCGGCGAGCTTCAGTTCGGCGCGCCACTGGTGTACGGCGCCGCTGTATGTCTCGATGCCGAGCAGGCACGCGTTACCGACGATCAGGCAGAACACCGCGCTGCTGAAGGCGGTGGACTCCACGAGGCGCCGGCTGCGCGCGGCGAGAGCCACCGGCTCTAATCGACTCGTCCCGTCGTACATCAGAGGACACTCGTTTTCTTGCGCGTGCGCAGGCAAAAAGGGCAGGTGAAAGGTGAGGCGAGAGGGCAGGCGAAAAGGTCGGGCCGAAAGGGCGGGTCGAAAAGATCAGGTGACAAGGATAGGAGGGAGCGGCCGGTGCCCGGGGCGGGGCACCGGCCGCTTGTCGCGCCGTCCTGCCGTTCGGAAGGGGACGGCGCGGGCGGATGGCCGCGCGGATGGTCCGCGCGGCGGTTACGCGGCGGTCGGCGGGCCGGTGGCGGGGCCGACCAGTTCCTCCAGGACGTCCTCCATGGTGACGAAGCCGATGACGGTCCCCTTGTCCCCGGTGACGGCGGCGAGATGCGTGCCGGCGGTGCGCATGGCCGTCATCGTGTCGTCGAGCGGGGTGTCGATCTCGACCCGGACCACCGTGTGCAGCGCGCTCCGCGGGAACGGCTCGGTGCGCTCGTCGACGCCGAGGGCGTCCTTGATGTGCAGATAGCCGAGGATCGTGGCGTCGGGCCCGGTCACCGGCAGCCGGGAGAAGCCGGAGGACGCGGCGGCGCGCTCCAGTTCCCGCGGGGTGATCCGGTGGTCGACGGTGACCGTACGGCTCAGCGGGACCATCACCTCGCCCACCGGCCGGGTGCCCAGCTCCAGCGCGTCACGCAGCCGCTCCCCGTCCGCCGGGTCGAGCAGCCCCGCCTCGCTGGAGTCGGTGACCAGCCGGGCGAGTTCGTCGTCGGTGAAGACGGAGGCGACCTCGTCCTTCGGCTCGACCTTCAGCAGCCGCAGGATGGAGTTGGCGAACGCGTTGATCCCGAAGATCACCGGGCGCAGCGCGCGGGTCAGCCAGACCAGCGCGGGCCCGAGCGCGAGCGCGGTGGGCGCCGGGGCGGCCAGCGCGATGTTCTTCGGCACCATCTCGCCGACGAGCATGTGCAGATACGTCGCCAGGGTCAGCGCGATCACGAACGCGATCGGGTGGATCAGCGCCTCGGGCACCCCGATCGCCTCGAACGGCGGCTCCAGCAGGTGCGCTATGGCCGGCTCCGCGACGGCGCCCAGCACCAGCGAGGAGATGGTGATCCCGAGCTGCGCGGTGGCCATGGCCGCCGAGAGGTGCTCCAGACCCCACAGGGTGTTCTTGGCGCGCCGGCTGCCCTTGAGGGCCAGCGGCTCGATCTGGCTGCGCCGTACGGAGATGAGCGCGAACTCGGCCCCGACGAAGAACGCGTTGGTGAACAGGGTGAGCACGCCGATGGCGAGCTGCAGGCCGGTCATCGGGCGTCCTCCGTGATCTGTGCGGCGCGGGCGGGGGCGGTGATGCCGACCCGGTCCGCGCGGTGGTGCTCGACGCGCAGCACGGCGAACCGCCAGCCGTCGATCTCCAGGGTGTCGTCGGGCACGGGCAGCCGCTCCAGACGGGTCGCGAGCAGCCCGGCGAGCGTCTCGTACGGGCCCTCCGGCGCGGTGAAGCCGATCGTTTCGAGCTGGTCGAGCCGGACGGAACCGTCGGCCTTCCACACCTCGCGGCCCTCGGCGTCCGGCTTGCCGGGGAGCAGGTCCGGGGTCTCGTCCGGGTCGTGTTCGTCGCGTACCTCGCCGACGACCTCCTCCACGATGTCCTCCACCGTGGCGACCCCCGCGGTCCCGCCGTACTCGTCGATGACGACGGCCATGGTCCGCGACTCGCGCAGCCGCCGCAGCAGCCGGTCCACCGGGAGGGAGTCGGGCACCAGCATCGGGCTGGTCGCCAGTTCGGTGACGGGGGTGTGGTCCCGCCGGTCCTCGTCCAGGGCCAGCACGTCGCGGATGTGGATCGTGCCGATGACCTCGTCGAGGCTGTCCCGGTAGACGGGGAAGCGCGACAGGCCGGTGGCCAGGGTGAGATGGGCGGCGTCCGTGGCGGTGGCGTGTGCCTCCAGGGCCCGGACGTCCACCCGCGGGGTCATCACGTTCTCCGCGGTCAGATCGGCGAGGTGCAGGGTCCGTACGAACAGCTCCGCGGAGTCCGCCTCTATGGCGCCCTCCCGCGCGGAGTGCCGGGCCAGCGCGACCAGTTCCTCGGGGGTACGGGCGGACGCCAGCTCCTCGGCGGGCTCCAGGCCGAAGCGCCGTACCAGCTTGTTCGCCGTGTTGTTCAGGTGCCGGATCAGCGGGGCGAACGCGGCGGTGAAGCCGCGCTGCGGGCTCGCCACGACCTTGGCGACCGTGAGCGGGCTGGAGATCGCCCAGTTCTTCGGGACGAGCTCACCGACGACCATCAGCACGACGGTGGAGAGCGAGACACCGAGCAGGGTGGCGACCGTGGGGACCGCGCCGCCGGGCAGGCCAATGGCCTCCAGCGGCCCGCGCAGCAGGGCGGCGAAGGACGGCTCGGCGAGCATGCCGATGACCAGAGAGGTCACCGTGATGCCGAGCTGGGCCCCGGAGAGCTGGAAGGTGAGCCGCTTGGCCGCTTCCAGGGCGCTCGCGGCCCCGCGCTCACCGGCGGCGGCGGCGCGCTCCAGCTCGCCCCGCTCGATCGTGGTCAGGGAGAACTCGGCCGCCACGAACACCGCACAGGCGAGGGTGAGCGCGAGGGCGAGCAACAGCAGGAGCACTTCGGTCACCGTGCCACCTCCGTCCCCTGGCTCGGCGGGACGGGAATGGCACGGTTCGTACTGGGAGGCTCACCCATTGCGGGACCGCAGCTCCTTCTCGGATCAGTTGGTTCGACTCGTATGTTCTTACGGCGAGACGACGGGGAGGTGCCCCGTCGCTCAATGGTAAAGGAATAGCAAAGCGACGCAATGTGGCGTACGCCACCCGTCACGGCGTTCGGCACGCCATTCGTCACGCCACCCGGCACGGCGTCCGTCATGGCCGGAGGCTCGTCCGCCGGGCCGGCGCGATCATCTGAGGGCCTTGAAGTCCTGGCCCACGGTCAGGGTCACCACGCCCGGCGTGGCGTCCGCGTCCTGCCGTACGGCGCTGCCCGGCAGCCGGGAGGCCAGCATCTCGGCCCCCGCCTTCTGGTCCTGCGGGTAGCCGACCGTGGTCTTCTTCGCGGATTCCGGAGCGTTCCCGACCGACGAGACCGTGAAGCCGGCCGTACGGAGCGTGTCGGCGACCTCGGCGGCCCGCCCCTGGGTGCCGGTGCCGTTGAGCACCTGTACCCGCACCGTGGTCGCGTAGACCGGGTTCTCCGTCGCCGCCGCCAGCTTCTCCTTGTCGGTCTCCTTGTCCTGCGCCATGGCGGTGAACAGGTTCCCGGCGTACGGATACTGCCAGACGACATTGGCCTTGTCCGTCGGGACGTCGGCCTCGCGGGGATAGTTCGGCACGGTCAGGAACGTCAGCCGGTCGCTCGGGACGGCCTTGATCTCGTTGGCGAGGGCGGTGAGCGGCTTGATGCCCGCCAGCGCCTCGTCCGTGGTGAGGGACTTGGTCGCCGAGTCGAGGAACCCGTAGAGCGCGTTCGGGCTGGTCAGCTTCTCCTGCGCCTTGGCCGCCACGGCCTCCATGAACTCCTGCTGCCGCCCGATGCGCCCGAGGTCGGAGCCGTCGCCGACGCTGTAGCGGGTACGGACGTACCCCAGGGCCTTCTCGTCCCTGACCGTCTGGCAGCCCGCCTCCATCTCCAGATGGGCCTTCTTGTCGTTGATCGCCGTCTCCGGGCAGACCTCGATGCCGTCCAGCGCGTTGACCATGCCCTTGAAGCCCTGGAAGTCCACCGACATGAAGTGGTCGATGCGCAGCCCGGTGTTCTGCTCCACGGTCTTGATGGTGCAGGCGGCGGCGTCGGCGACCTCGCCGCTGGACCCTCCGATGGCGAACGACTCGTTGATCTTGAAGTGGTGCGGCTCCGACGTGGTTCCGTCGCCCTTGTCGCAGGACGGGATGTTCACCCAGGAGTCGCGCGGGAGGGAGACCACCGTGGCCCACTCCCGGTTGGCGGCGAGGTGCATCACCATCAGGGTGTCCGACTGCATGGTGGTCAGGCCCTTGCCGTACTTGCCGTTGTCCCCGTCGCGCGAGTCGGAGCCCACGACCAGGATGTTCTTCGAGCCCGGGCTGGAGTTGACCGGGCGGTCACCGCCGATCTTCCCGTCGATGTCCGCGGAGTGGATGTTCCCGTCGAGGTTCTGGTAGATCCAGGTCCCGGCGCCGGCCACGCCGATCAGCGCCACGGCGAGCACACCGCCGGTCCAGACGGCTATTCGCCCCCGCCGGGTCAGTCTGGAGCGGCCCGCCTTGCGGTCCGTTCCCCGGGCGGCACGCCGCCCGCTGCCCGCCGGGCGGCCGCGCCGTCCCCTGGATTGACTGCCCACGCTGGTCCTCCGTGCCCCGTACCCCGCTCCGTCCAGCTTCGGACGGGCCGGTTCGCCGCCCTGTGCGACGCGTGCACTCTACTGCTTCTACAGGGGTGTAGAAGACGCCAGGTCGTCACAGGGGTGTCGCGGCTTCGAGGACCAGGAAGAGCGCCGACGCCGCGTTCAGCGCGGAGACGGTCGACGCCGCTGTTCCCGCGGCGGCGACATACGCGGCCATCCCCGCCCGGGTGAGCGCGGGCGGCCAGCTCCTGCGTGGCGGCACGGGGCCCAGCAGCGCCGCCACCCGGCGCGGCACGGGGCCCGTCGAGGCGAACGCCGCGAGCCCCGGGGGCGACATCTGGCGGGAGATGAGCGCGGCCTTGCCCACCGCGCGTGCCGTCGTGCGCCGGTCGCCCGTCGCGTACGCCGCCTCCTCGTCCGCCCAGCGCTCGGTGCTGTACGTCACCGCCTCCGCCAGCGGCCGCAGGAACGGGTTGGCGCACCCCGCCAGCCGTACGGCCAGCAGCAGCCGGTGGTGGCGTCCGGCGAGATGGGCGTGCTCATGGGCGAGTAAAGCGGCCCGTTCTCCCTGGTCGAGGCAGGACAGCAGGCCCGTGGAGACGACGATCCGGCCGGGGGAGCCGGGCAGGGCATACGCGTACGGCAGCTCGTCGTCCAGGACGGCGAGCCCGGGCGCCGCGGCGTACGCCGACGCGTACCCGGGCAACTCCCGCAGCCCGGCCAGCGCGCGATGGGCCCGCGCGCGGAACCGCAGATGGCGCCGTACGGTCTGCGCGCACGCCACGACGACCAGGAGCAGCGCCACGATCGCGGTCTTGCCGGCCACCTCGTCGTACGGCACGGCCTCGCGCACCTCCGGATCCGACCAGCTGTCCGGCAGCGGGTTCCCGGGCAGCTGCGCGGTCCCGACGACCACGAGCAGCCCGAGACAGAACGTGCTGCACGCGGCGAGGACCACGGCGACGGAGGTCAGCAGCCACGCGGCGCTGCGCGGGTGCAGATGCTGCTCGGCCAGGCGGGCGATCGGCAGCGCGGTCAGCGGCAGGACCAGGGGGAGGAAGACGAAGACACCCATCGGTCAATTCTCCGCTTCGCCCGCGGCCGACCGGTCCGTCCCGGGGGCGGTGGTGTTGTCGGTGGCGTCGGCCGCGCTGAGCAGTGAGCGGAGCACCCGCTCGTCGTGGGGCGAGAGGGCCGACACGAAGCTGGAGAGCACCGCGTCGCGGTCGTCCCGCTCGTCGAGCAGTCGGCGCATGCGCAGCGCCGTGAGCCCCGCCTCGTCCGCCACCGGCGTCCACAGGAACGAGCGGCCGGAGCGGGTGCGGGTCACGGCCTGCTTGCCGAGGAGGCGCGTGAGGATCGTGATCACCGTGGTGTAGGCCAGCTCGCCGTCGAGCCGCTCCTGCACCCAGGTCGCCGCCACCGGGGTGGTCGCCGAGCCCAGGACGGCCAGCACCTGCGCCTCCAGCTGCCCCTGACCGCGCCTGCGTGTACGGGAGCCCCGGTCGTCGAGGTCCCGGCGCTCGCCGAGGCCGCGGCGCTCGCCGGCGTACCCGGCGTGCCCGGTCTGCCCGACGGGCCCGGTGTTTCTGGTGTTCCCGGCGTTTCCGACCACGGAAGTGGCCTCCTCCCACGCTGCCGCCCCAGCCGCCCTGGCGCCGGGGCATCCTAACCACCAGCTCATTTCTACAGTGCTGTAGATTTACGATGGTGTCATACGGCGCCGTGGCCGCCGGTGCGTCCCGTACGTCCTGTGTGCCCGGTTCCCGACATCTGCCGGTTCCGCACGGACGAAAGGAAGCAACATGGGTGTGAGCCTCGCCAAGGGCGGCAACGTCTCACTGAGCAAGGAGGCTCCCGGTCTGACCGCCGTTCTGGTCGCTCTCGGCTGGGACGTACGGACCACCACCGGGGCCGACCACGATCTGGACGCCAGCGCCCTGCTGTGTGACGGTTCCGGCAAGGTCGTCTCCGACCAGCACTTCGTCTTCTACAACAACCTCAAGAGCCCGGACGGCTCCGTCGAGCACACCGGTGACAACCTGACCGGTGAGGGCGACGGCGACGACGAGACTGTCAAGGTCGACCTCTCCGCCGTGCCCGCCGGCGTGTCGAAGATCGTCTTTCCGGTGTCGATTCACGACGCCGAGTCCCGCGGCCAGAGCTTCGGTCAGGTGCGCAACGCGTACATCCGGGTGGTCAACCAGGCGGGCGGCGCCGAGCTGGCCCGCTACGACCTGAGCGAGGACGCCTCCACCGAGACCGCGATGGTCTTCGGCGAGCTGTACCGCAACGGCGCGGAGTGGAAGTTCCGCGCGATCGGCCAGGGGTACGCGTCCGGCCTCGCCGGGATCGCCGCCGACTACGGCGTCAACGTCTGACCCGCGCGTCCGGGCCCGATCCCGCGACCCCGCACCCGCATCCGGCCCCGGTCCCCGACGACCGCGTCAGGACCCCGTGCCGGGGCCGCGCCGGCACCAACCACCAGGAGTGAACGATGAGCGTCAACCTCTCCAAGGGCCAGCAGATCAGCCTGACCAAGTCCGGTGGCGGTGAACTCACGACCGTCCGCATGGGACTCGGCTGGCAGGCCGCCAAGAAGGGCTTCTTCGCCCGGCTGACCGCCAGCGAGATCGACCTCGACGCCTCGGCGCTGCTCTTCGCCGGCAAGGAAGCCGTCGACGTCGTCTTCTTCCAGCACCTGACCAGCGACGACGGCTCCGTGCGGCACACCGGCGACAACCGGGTCGGCGGCGCCGGCCAGGGCGGCGACGACGAGTCGATCGTCGTGGACCTCCAGCGGGTCCCCGTCCACGTCGACCAGATCGTCTTCACGGTGAACTCCTTCACCGGCCAGACCTTCGAAGAGGTCGAGAACGCCTTCTGCCGGCTCGTCGACGAGACCAACGGCCAGGAGCTGGCCCGCTACACGCTCACCGGCGGCGGCGGCCACACCGCCCAGATCATGGCCAAGGTGTTCCGCTCCGGCGGCGGCTGGGAGATGTCCGCCATCGGCAGCCCCGCCGAGGGGCGCACCTTCCAGGACCTGATGCCCGCCGTCGCGCCGCACCTCTGACCCCGGCCGGTCCGGCCGGCCGGACCGCCGTGCACCATCTGTCAGATCCATCCAACCGTCCGTCCATCCGACCCACCCGACCGACCAGGAGTAGTCACGTGGCCCTGTGGGACCGCATCAAGGATTCCGCGTCATCGATGCAGACGCAGCTCAACGCGAAGAAGAACGACCTCAAGAGCGGCGCCTTCCGGGACGCCAGCATGGCCATGTGTGCCCTGGTCGCCGCCGCGGACGGCTCCATCGACCCCTCGGAGCGCCAGCGGGTCGCCGCGCTGATCATGACGAACGACGTGCTCCAGAACTTCCCCGCGGAAGACCTCCAGACACGGTTCAACGACTACTGCCAGAAGCTCACCGCCGACTTCGACTTCGGCAAGGTCGGCGTGCTCCAGACCATCGGCAAGGTCGCCAAGAAGCCCACCGAGGCCCGCGCGGTCATCCAGATCGGCATCGTCATCGGCGGCGCCGACGGCGACTTCGACGACAGTGAGCGTGCCGTCGTCCGCGAGGCGTGCTTCGCCGTGGGCATCGCGCCGAGCGAGTTCGACCTCTGACGGCCGTTTCCTCCGAAGCCCGATGAACCGGGGCGTGCCGCGCGATGTCCGGCACGCCCCTTCGCGTCAGCGGTCAGCAGCTGGCGGCCGGTGACCAGCCGCCGGTCGTCAGCCGTCGTTCGTATCGCGGGCCGGGTCCGCGCCGGGGGCCGGTCCCGCCGCGGCGAGTGCGCGGCGCAGCCGCTCATGGGTGCGGTTCTCGTGGAAGAGACGGCCCACCAGCGAGCCGCCGTAGACGACGAACCCGACGCCGACGAGCCAGGACTGGAGCACCAGCACCGTACCGAACGGGCCGTACGTGACGGCGTTCGAGGCGATCAGCGGCGAGAAGACGACCCGGGAGAAGATCCGGAGCCCCAGCAGGCCCAGGGCGGTCGCGACGGCGCCCGGTATCAGCGCCCGCCAGCGCACCCGGCCGGCGAGCAGCACCCGCTGGGACCACCAGAAGAAGAGGAACGTCAGGACCAGATCACCGGCCGTGCCGAGCGTCAGCACGACGACCGAACTGGACGTCACCGGCGTATTGACGAACACCACCAGGAAGGCGACGAGCGCCGCCAGCCACACCACGTGGCGCCACATCGTGTGCCAGCGGGCCGTCGGCAGCTCCCAGATCCGCTCGTACCCCGTCTGCACGGCGCCGCCGAAGGTCAGTCCGAACACGGCGAGCGCGGCGAGCCCGAAGGCCGTCGTCCGCTGCAGCGCCTGCCCCGGCCGGCCGAACAACTGCTGGATCTCCTGCTGCGACGACGCGGAGACCCCGAGCCCCTGCCCCAGCCAGCGGGCGAAGCCCTGCCCGCTCGCAGGGTCCGCCGCGGCGACCAGGATCAGCAGCGGCACCAGGGTCAGAAAACCCAGCGCGGCGAAGCTCATGGCCCGGTGCATCAGCTCCGTCTCGCGCCCGCGGTTCCAGGTGAGCACGGCGAGCGATGCCATCCTGCGGGGCAGGGCGGTGAACCGGTGCCTCTCCCGCCGCCCACCGAAACGTTGCCGGGTCATGTCCCGTCCCTACCCCGGTACCGGGTGCTCCCGCGCTGCGCTGCGCCGACGGCCCCCGGATGGCTCCTCAGCGCCGGCCGAGCCTGCGCTCGCCGCCCGCGCCGGTGTTGTAGGGAAGCCCGTAGTGGGCGAAGATCCCGGGCTCCATCTCCGCGAGCAGTTCGCCGTCCGTGTCGATCGAGGGGGCTTCCTTGGCCAGCCTCCTGTCCCACGGGACCTTCAGGTACCCAGGACCGACCGTGGCCTCGGCCAGCGGTACGAAGACCAGCCGCCGCTTGGTCGGCAGCCCGACCGTGACCGCGGCGAACGACGGGGCGTCCGTCGCCGTGTCGACATATACGGCTTCCAGCGAGCCGATCTTCCGCTTCTCGGCGTCGACCACGTCGTGGCCCCGCCACTCCCGGATGTCATCCGCTTCGAACATGTCCGTCCCGCCTTCTCGTTCGTCGGCCGCCGGGTGGTGCGGCGTCGGCCGCTCCGCTCACGTGTACCCCAGATTTCCAGGGCCGGCGCCGGATCTCCGGCGCGAACCGCCGATGCCCCCGCCGAAAGCCTGCGGTCGCGCGAAAACCGCTGGTCGTCGTGTGGGGGCGACCGGCATCATGTCCCCATGCTGATCAGGGAAGCCACCCCCGAGGACTGGCCCGCCATCTGGCCTTTCTTCCACAAGATCGTCGCGGCCGGCGAGACGTTCACCTATCCGACCGGGCTCAGTGAGACCGACGGCCGTGACTGGTGGCTGATGACGGCCCCGAACCGTTCCGTCGTAGCCGTGGACGACACCGGTACGGTCCTGGGCACGGCGAAGATGAACGTCAACCACATGGGCAACGGTTCGCACATCGCCGGTGCCAGCTACATGGTCGACCCGGCGCACGCCGGACGCGGCGTGGGCCGGGCGCTCTGTACGTACTCCGTCGACTGGGCCCGCGCCGCAGGCTTCCGCGCGATGCAGTTCAACGCCGTCGTCGAGACCAACACGTACGCCGTGAAGCTGTACCACTCGCTCGGTTTCGAGATCCTCGGCACGCTCCCCGAGGGATTCCGGCATCCCACGGAGGGCTATGTCGGCCTGCACATCATGCACCTCAAGCTCTGATCCGGCTCCGGGCCCCGGTCCGGCGGCGCGGGGGGCGCTTCCGGAGGCCGGGGCGCCGGGAGGTCAGCGCTCCTGCAGGACGGAGAGGATGTTCCCCGCCGGGTCCGTGAACCACGCGATGTACGGGCCGCCGCCTCGGAAGACGCCCTTGTCGTCCGCGTCCATCCCCGGGTAGCGCTGGAGGCGCACGCCCCGGGCGGTGAGTTCCTCGACCGCCGCGTCGATGTCGGCCACCGGGAAGTTGAGGATCGTGAACGTCGCCGGGGTGTGGTCGGGCTTGGGATAGACGAGCACCGTCGTGCCGCCGGCCAGCCGCAGGCGGAGCAGGCCGTACTCCTCGGTGACCTCCAGTCCGAGCGTCTCGCCGTAGAACCGCCGGGCCTTGCCGATGTCGTCGACGGCGAACCCGCTGAACGCCTCGCTCCTGCCGAACATGGCTCTGTCCTTCCCTCGCGTGCTTCGTTCGCGTCGTACGGGTTGTAGGGGGCGTATGGGTCGCAGGGGTAGGCGTTTCCGGCACCCCGGACTCATCGGCCGCCCGGCACCGCCCCGAAACGCCCCCTCGCGACCAGGGCCGCCCCCAGACCGAGCCAGAAGCCGGCGAACAGCCAGCCCCCGAGCACATCGGTGACCCAGTGCACCCCGAGAAAGATCCTGCTCAGCCCCACGGCCACGGCCCAGCAGCCTAGGACCACCATGAGCGGATACGCCGCGAACGGCCACCCGGCGGACCGCGGGTGCGCGCGGGCCCGGCGCCGGCTCGCCCGGGCCACGCCCCAGATCAGCGCCCCCGCCACCAGCGCCGAGGTCGTGGTGTGCCCGGAGGGGAACGCGTACCCGGACGCGTGCGTGGCCCAGTCGTCCACCGGGGGCCGCGGCCGGGCGATCGTCAGTACGAGGCCGTACCGCACGGCCTGTCCCGTGAGCAGGAACAGCAGCGCCGCGACCGCCCCGTACAGCCGTCGCCGGACGCCGCTCCCGGCGAGCACTCCGGCCACCACGGCACCCAGATAGGGGAAAACCCCGGTGCCGGTGGCGGTCACCGCCCTGGCCAGCGCCGTGGCGACCGGCGGACGGTGGCGCACCGACCAGTCGAGCGCGCTCCGGTCCACCGGGAACGGGGCGCCGTGACGGCCGGCCACGGCCACGGCCAGCGCGGCGAAGGCCAGGGCGCAGAGCGCGACGGCGACGGCCGCCGGCGGCGGCAGCCGGGCCGGCCGGGGGAGGGCCCCCCGCGCGCTCACCGTTTGGCCACCAGCGGTGCGAACCGGGTGGTGCCCAGCCGCTCGGCCACCGGCGCGGTGGCCCGGCGCGCCCCCGCCATCAGGGCCCAGGTCACGCCCGCCCCCACGGCCAGCCCGAGCATCACGTCATGCGGATAGTGCGCCCCGACCCAGACCCGCGAGGCCGCCATCGCCACCGCGGCCGGGACGGCGAGCGCGGCGAGCCGGCGGTCCGTGAAGAGCAGTGTGGCGGCGACCGCCGCCGCGAGCACGGCGTGGTTGCTGGGCAGCGACCAGTCGCCCAGGGCGGGACAGGCCTCGACCGTGGCCGTGTGCAGGGTCTGGCAGGGCCGCTGTTCCCGCAGTAGCGCCTTGAGTCCCGTACTGACGACGAAGCCCGCCAGGACGACCAGGGGCGCGGCCAGCGCCAGCGCCGCCCGGGCCGAACCGCTCGGACGGGCCCGCCACCACGCGGCCAGCAGCAGGGCGCCGAAGAGGAGGAGCCCGTACGTCGACCAGACGGAGACCGCGGTGTCCAGCCAGCCGGGGGAGCGGTGGGCCATGTCGATGACGGAGGTGTAGAGCCCGTCGTCGAACCACCGGTCGCCGTGGGGGAGCGCGGCGGAAGGGGACGCCGTCACCGCGACCCCTCTTCCGCCGAGGGGGCCACCGGTGTGCCTTTCCCGGCCGTCCGGCGGGAGCGCCGTACCTCCAGGGCCACCGGGACCAGGGAGACGAGCACCACGAGCGCCACGAGGGGCAGCAGATAGCGCTCGACATCGGGCACGGAGGAGCCGAGCGCGTACCCGGCGAGGACGAGGCCGACGGTCCAGAGCACGCCGCCCGCGACCTGCCAGAGGGTGAAGACCCGGGCGGGCACGTTCAGCGCGCCGGCGAGCGGGTTGAGCACGGTCCGTACGAGCGGCACGAAACGGGCCAGCACGATCGCCTTCGCGTGGCCGTACCGGTCGAGCAGTTCCTCCGCGCGGGCCGCCGCCTCGTGCAGCTTGCGGGCCCGGCTGCGGGCGAGCAGGGCCCGCCCGCCGCGCCGGCCGATCCAGTAGCCGGTCTGGGCGCCGATCAGCGCCCCGGCGACCGAGGCGACGAGCACCTGCCCCAGCGCGAGGTGCGCGGAGCCGTGGCCGCCGGGGACACTGAGCAGCCCGGCGGTGAACAGGAGCGAGTCGCCGGGGAGGAAGAAGCCGACCAGGAGCCCGGTCTCGGCGAAGAGGACGACGGCGATGCCGAGGGCACCGAACGCGGCGAGCAGGGACCCCGCGTCGAGGAGGTTCACGGCCTGCGGCATCGTCGCGAACGCGGATACGGCCATAGAAGAGCTGCTCCCATAATGGTGGACAGGGATGTCCTGCATGACGATCTGATGGACTGCGGATCTGATTGACTACAGATCTGTAGACGGTCTACTTCACTGTAGACGAAAGAAGTGGGAGGAGCGTTCCCATGGGCGAGGAGAGCCCGGAACGGCGTCCGGCGGGCGAGCTGGAAGCCGGTGTGCTGGCGGCGCTGTGGGCCGCGGACGGGCCGCTCACGCCGGGCAGGGTCCAGGAGGAGCTCGGCGGGTCGCTCGCCCGCACCACCGTCACCACCATCCTGTCGCGGCTGTACGAGAAGGGCAGCGTCACCCGCGTCAGGGCCGGGCGCGGCTACGCGTACACCCCGACCGAGGACGCCCCCGGACTCACCGCCCGCCGCATGCACTCCGAGCTGGCCAAGGACGAGGACCGCGGCGCGGTCCTGGCCCGGTTCGTCTCCCAGCTCAACGACGAGGACGAGCAGCTGCTCCGCTCCCTCCTGGACGGCGGTGCCGCGTGACCTCCGTCGTCTGGGTGCCCCTGCTGATGCCCTTCCTCGCCGTGCCCGCCGCGCGCCGGGCCGCCGCCCTCCTCGCCCCCCGTCACGCCGCGTGGCTGCTCACCGCCACCGCGCTCGTGCTGGCCGCGAGCAGCACGGCCGCGCTGGCGCTGCTCGTCGTCCCGGGCGCGTCGTACGTCCCCGTCGTGGCCCTGCTCGGCGAGCTGGTCCGGCCGCTGGCGGCGGGCCCGCCCGCGATGACCGTCGCGCTCGCCTCGGCCGCCGGCGGCCTGCTGCTGTGGCGTACGGGCGTACTGGCCTCCGCGGTCCGCCGCAACCGTGCCGAGCTGCGCCGGGCCAGGGCGGCGGCCGGCGGCGGGAGCGCCGAGCTGGCGGTCCTGCGGGACGCGCGGCCCGACGCGTACGCGCTGCCCGGCCGCCCCGGCCGGATCGTCGTGACCACCGGCATGCTGCGCGCCCTCGAACCGGCCGAGCGCGAGGCGCTGTTCGCCCACGAACGCGCGCACCTGCGCGGCCGCCACCATCTCCTCCTCCAGGCCGCGCAGCTGGCCGCGCTCTGCCATCCGGCCCTGCGGTCCCTGCGCGAGCCCCTCGGCTACGCGCTGGAGCGCACCGCGGACGAGGCCGCCGCGGCGGCCGTCGGTGACCGGCGTCTCGCGGCCCGCGCCATCGGCCGCGCCGCCCTCGCCACCCGCGGCGCGCCGGCTCCGGCCAGGCCGCGCGCCGTCCTGGCCGCCGCCGCGGGCCCGGTGCCCCGGCGTGTCGCCGCGCTGCTGGGCGCCGGGGGGAGCGGCGCGCCGCCCCGGCCGACGGCGGGCCGCCTCGTCGCGGGCGCGCTGCTGCTCTGCCTCGCGGTGTCCGGCGCCACGGCACTGGGCGCGGCGGACGACCTGCACACGCACATCGAGATCGCCCAGGGCGAGATCCCCGCGCGCTGACCGGCGCCCGCGCTCCCAGGCGGCGGTTCCCGCTCTCCCGGCGGCGGTTCCCGCCCGCCACCCGCTCAGGTCCCCGACAAGCTCTCAGCCGAACAGCCGGCCCAGTTGCAGGGTGTCGCCCGGGGAGCCGCCGGGCGCGCGGTACTCGTGCAGCGCCGCCGGGTGCGGGGACCAGAGCGCCGGTTCCAGACGCGCCGGTCTCTCCGGCACCGGCTCGTGCGCGCCGAGCGACGGCAGCGCCCGGTCCATCCGCAGCGCGTCGACCGACTCGGCGAGCAGTTCGTACTCCGTCGTGTCGTCACGGGTGGCCACGCGGATCAGCCGGCCCGCGGCGAGATGCTCCGCGATCATGTCCTGGTGCGCGACGTCGTCCCGCCAGGCGCGGAGCGTCGTCGGCACGTCCGGCACCCCCCGGGCCACCGGCGCGAGCGCCTCGGCCGGAAAGTGATGGCTGTCGGGGCTGGGGTCGAGTCGCTCCGCGATCCAGGTCGCGCGATCCCGCAACCACCACAGTGCAAGTGCCAGAGTGGGGGCGCGATAGGTGCCCAGAGGGACGCCGATGCGCTGTCCGCCGCAGATTCCGTACGCGGTGACATGGCACAGGAATTCGTCATGCACGGCCGCTCTCCTTGCGCCGTTCTGTGAGGCCGGGTGGCCTGGGCCGCAGTGCTGGGGAGGTGCTCGGGCGGTGCTGGGGATGGTGCCGGGGCGGTGCGGTGGGGGGACGTGCGCGGTGGAGCGCCGGGCGGACCCGCGAAGCCGTTCTCCCGTGCTGAGGGAGATGCCCCTTCTGCGGCTCGATTGCCCGAACTTCCAACTATGAGTGGTGCGCTGACGCGCTGTCACCATGAGATTCCGGACAGAATTCGGGCCGTACGGAACGCGGGGCCGTGCGGAACGCCGGCGGTACCGGACACCGGCCGTACGCGCCCCGCCTCTACATGCCCGATCGGCTATATTTCCGGCGAGGTATATTGAAGTCATGCCCATACCGTTCGACGTTCTCGCGGAGCCCAACCGGCGGAAGATCCTCGATCTCCTCCTGGAGCGCCCGTACACGGTGGGCCAGCTCACCGAATCCCTCGGGCTGAGCCAGCCGGGCACCTCGAAGCATCTGAGGGTGCTCCGCGAGGCCGGACTCGTCCGGGTCCGGCAGGAGGCCCAGCGCCGCTGGTACGAGCTGCGGCCCGAGCCCCTCGCGGAGCTCGACGCCTGGCTCGCCCACTACCGCCACCTGTGGTCCGGCGCGTTCGACGCGCTCGAACGGCATCTCGACGCGATGGAGGACGACCCCACATGAACACGACACCGCACGACGCCACGCTGACCACGTCCGACGGCCGCAGCGCCCTGCGGATGGAGCGCAGGCTCCCGCACCCGCCGGAGAAGGTCTGGGCCGCGCTCACCGACCCTGCCGCCCTCCGTGCGTGGTTCCCCGCCGAGGTCACGGTGGAGCTCACCCCGGGCGGCGCGATGACCTTCCGGTTTCCCGGAGCGGGGGCCGACGAGCCCGGTCTGACCGGCACGGTCACGGATGTCGAGGAGCCCCGCCTCTTCGCCTTCACCTGGGGCACGGACCACCTGAGCTGGACCGTCACCCCGGACGGCGAGGGCTCGCTCCTCACCCTCGTGCACACCTTCGGTGACCGGCCCGGCGCCGCGAGCTTCGCCTCCGGCTGGCACCTCTGCGTCGACGCGCTCGCCCGGCTCCTCGGCGGCGTCACCGCCACCCCCGCCCCGGAGCGCGGCGCGCTCCACGAGGCGTACCTCGGCCGGTTCGGCCTGGACCGGGGGACGGTCGAGTCCGCCGAGCCGGCCGAGCCCGGCGGTGCGGACCGGCTGGTCCGCTTCGAGCGGCAGCTCGTCCGGCCCTCCGAGACCGTCTGGGCGGTGCTCTCCGCCGGGATCGAACCGGTGGCCGGGCTCCCCGTCCCCGTGGGCTTCACCGCCGGGACGGCACCGGAGGGCCCGGTCACGGAGGTGCGGGCGCCCCGGTCGCTGACGTACGCCGTGGCGCCGCACTCCGCGGTGACGTGGGAGCTGGGCGAGGGCACGGGGCACGGCGCCCGCCTCGTCCTCACCCAGACCGGCCCCGCGGGATGGGACACGGATGCCGCGCTCGCCGCATGGCGGACCCGTATCGAACAGCTCGCGGTCGCACTCGTGAACTCCTGACGCGTACGGCCGTTCTCCGCCCGCGTGCCACCCGGTGGACAGGCGGGCCGGGCGCCTGGTTATGGTGCCTTCAATGTTTGCTTCGCAGTTTCCCCCCACGAACTTGCCAAGAGGCGTCCGCGCCGCCCCGGGTTCCCTCCGGGAGGCAAGGTGACCCAGACCACCGGACAACTCGCCGACCGGACCGGGGCCGTACGGTCCCGTCCGGACGCGGACGCGGAGGCGGCGCCGGCGCCGCCTCCGGCCCCCGCCAGGAAACGGGACTCCTTCTTCGACAACGCGAAGTACCTGGCGATCCTGCTGGTCGCCGTCGGGCACGCGTGGGAGCCGCTGCGGGACGGCAGCCGCGCCGTCTCGGCCCTCTACATCGTCGTCTACAGCTTCCACATGCCGGCGTTCATCCTCATCTCCGGCTATTTCTCCCGCAGTTTCGACTACCGCCCCGACCGGGTGCGCCGTCTGATCACCGGCATCGCCGTGCCGTACATCGTGTTCGAGGTCGCCTACAGCCTCTTCCACCGGTACACCGCGGACGACCCCTCCATGCCGGTCAGCCTGCTCGACCCGTGGTACCTGACCTGGTTCCTGATCGCCCTGTTCGTCTGGCGGATCACGGCCCCGATCTGGCGGGTCGTCCGCTGGCCCGTTCCCGTCGCGCTCTGCGTCGCGGCGCTCGCCACCACGTCACCCGACATCGGCGACGATCTCGACCTCCAGCGGGTCCTTCAGTTCCTGCCGTTCTTCGTGCTCGGCCTGCAACTCAAGCCCGAGCACTTCCAGCTCGTCCGGCGGCGCGAGGCGCGGCTGCTGGCCATCCCGGTCGCCGCGCTGGCCGTGGTCTTCGCGTACTGGGCCGTCACCCGGATGAACATGGCCTGGTTCTACCACCGCGACAGCGCCGAGGAACTGGGCGCCCCGTGGTGGAGCGGCGTCCTGATGACGTTCGCCCTGTTCGGCTGCTCGCTGGTGATGACCGCCTGCTTCCTCGCCTGGGTCCCGGGCCGCCGCATGTGGTTCACGGCACTGGGCGCGGGCACGCTCTGCGGCTATCTGCTCCACGGGTTCCTCACCCAGGGCGCGGGCACCTGGGGCTGGTACGACCCGGCCTGGCTGCATACCCCGCAGGGCGCGGTCTTCGTGACGCTGCTCGCCGGAGCCGTCGTCACCCTCCTCTGCACGCGACCGGTCCAGCGGCTCTTCCGCTTCGCCCTGGAGCCCCGGATGGAGTGGGCGTTCCGGAAGGATCCAGCGGAGCGGCACGGAAAGTAGCGCCACTCCCGCACCGGCGCCACTCCCGCACCACCCATCCCGAGCAGGCGCGGGGCGGAGGCCGGCCGGCCTCCGCCCCGCGGCCGGACTCAGAGGTCGAACTCGTGCGGCGGCAGGTCCAGCGCGAAGCACGCCTCACGGACGATGGCCTGCTCGGTCTTGTCGAAGTCGCCGTCGGCGCCGCCGATGACGATGCCGATCTGGACGACCGCCCGCGCCTCCGCGGGCTTCTTCTTGGCCTTGGCGATCTCCTGGAGAATGGTGACCTTGCCGAACGCGAAGTCGGCCGTGAGCTTGTTGAGATAGTCGTCGAAGCGCCGCTGGAGGTCCTCCGCCGGGAAGTTCTGCAGCACCTCGTTGGAGGCGATCAGCGAAGCCACCCGCTGCCGCTCCGTCGGGTCGACGGAGCCGTCCGCGGCGGCGACCAGGGCGCACATGGCCATGCTCGCGTCGCGGAAGGCGCCGCTCTTGAGATCGTTCTTCTTCGCCATGAGCTGCGTCTGCATCGTCGCGGCGGATTCCTTGAACCGGTCCCACAGGGCCATTCGTTCATCTCTCCTCAGGTGTCACACAGAACCAATCCGACAACGTCCGGGACCGCCGTCGCGTGCCCGTGCGGGCGATCCGGTTCAACCCGTACCGCCGGGGCCCCGGTTCTGTGCCGGTACGGCCGGATTCCGGCCGGTCCTGTAGGCGCTGCGCCACGGGTCGCCCGGTGGCCGCCGTCAGGCGGTGGTGATGCGCGTGACCGCCCGGCGGGTCAGTGCGCGGCTGTGCGGTGCGCCGTTGTTCAGGGCGCGGTGCAGGGTGAGCCCCTCGATCAGCGCGTCGAGCTGGCGTGCCGTGTCGGGGTCGAAGTGCCGTTCCAGCAGCTGTCTGCTGCGGCCCATCCAGGCCTGCGTCAGCTCCTGGTACTCAGGGCGCCGGGCGGCGAGGGTGTAGAGCTCCTGGGTCAGGACGAGGTCGCGGCGGGGGCCCTCGGAGAGCGTGTGCACCAGGTCGGTGACGGCCTCGCGGGCCTGTTCCGGGCTGTCCGCACGGCCCAGGTGTTCCTCGAAGACGGCCACGACCCGGTCGGCGAAGCGCGTGAAGGCTTCGCGCAGCAGCTCGTCCATGCCGCCGAAGTGGTACGTCATCGAGCCGAGGGGGACGGCGGCGCGGGCGGCGATCTTGCGGTGGGAGACGCCGGCCACGCCCTCCTCCGCGATGTGGTCGAGAGCCGCGGCGAGGATGCGCTCGCGGCGCCGCGGGTCCGCGTGTCCGGTGGCCACCTGGTGTGCCTCAGAGGGTGCGGATCGGCCGGGCGGGACTGCCGACGGCGACGACGTTCGCGGGGATGTCCTTGGTGACCACCGCGCCGGCGCCGATGACGCTGTTGTCCCCGATCGTCACGCCGGGGCAGACGATGACGCCGCCGCCGAGCCAGACGTTGTCCCCGATGGTGATGGGGAGCGCGGCTTCGAGCTTGTCGCGCCGTGGCGCCGGTTCCAGCGGGTGCGTGGGGGTGAGGAGTTGGACGTTCGGCCCGATCTGGCAGTCCTCCCCGACGGTGATCGCCGCGACGTCCAGCGCGGTCAGGTTGTAGTTGACGAACGTGCGGGCCCCGATGGTGATGTTGCTGCCGTAGTCGACGTACAGCGGCGGCCGTACATGCGCCTGATCGCCGACCCCACCCAGCAGTTCGGCCAGTAGGGGTCCGGCGGTGCGGGCGTCCTCGGTGTAGGCGGCCTGGTACCGCGCCGCCAGGCGTACGGCCCGCTGCTGCCGCTCGGCGATCTCGGGGTCGTCGGCGATGTAGAGATCCCCCGCCAGCATGCGGTCGAGGTGGGTGCGCGGATCGCCCGCGAAGTAGTCCGTCGGCATGACGGCGACCCTACCGCCCGAAGCGTACGAACGTACACTCCGGGGTGGCGTCTTCGGCCAGGCCGGCGCCGGGCGGCCCGGTGACGTACGGGCCGCTCCTACCGGAACGGACCACGGACCGGGTGCCCCGCCGGAGCGGCGCGCCGCCCCGGCCGCGCCCGCTTCCCTACGATCCCCTGGCAACGACCCACCCGTCCGTGACCACGGCCCGATCCACCCGGGCCACCGGTCCTGGGCGTTCGGCCCCCGGTCTCCGACCCCGGGCCGCCGATCCGCCGTCAGTTGGGAGCAGCACCATGCCGACCGAACCGACCCTCCAGAACGTCTCCTTCCCGAGCGCCGGGACCACCGCCTACGGCTATCTCGCCGTACCGCCCGCCGGACACGGCCCCGGCATCGTCGTCATCCAGGAATGGTGGGGCCTGACCGCCCACATCAAGGACATCGCCGACCGCTTCGCGCAGGCCGGCTATGTCGCCCTCGCCCCCGACCTGTACGGCGGCCAGGTCGCCCACGACTCCGGCGAAGCGGTGCGGCTGATGACCGAACTGCCCACCGCGCGGGGCGTCGAACTGCTCTCCGGCGCGGTGGGCTACCTGCTGGACCGGCCCGAGACGGAGGGCGGCACGATCGGAGCGGTCGGCTTCTGCATGGGCGGCGGCTTCGTGCTCGGCCTCGCCGCCGCGGACCCGCGGGTCTCCGCCGCCGTGCCGTTCTACGGCGTCAACAAGGACGGCGTCCCGGACTTCTCCGGGCTCAAGGCGGAGATCCTCGGCCACTACGGGGAGCGGGACGACACCGTGCCGGTCGCCACCCTCGACGAGCTCAAGGCCACCATCGAGGCGCAGTCCGGCATCGTGCCCGTCTTCCATGTCTACGAGGGCGCCGGTCACGCCTTCTTCAACGACGGCCGCCCCGAGGCGTACCACGCCGAGGCCGCCGGGCGGGCGTGGGACCGTACGCTCGCCTTCCTCGGCGCCCGGCTCGGCGCCGCCTGACCCGCGCCCGCCCGGCGGGGGAGCGGGGCCGACGGCGCCTCAGGTGAGCGCCGTCCCCCGCCACAGCAGCAGCACCACATCGACCGCCGCGACGACGACGGCGGCCAGGAACGGCGCCTTCGGCCGGTGGCGCCCCAGCAGCGCGCCGCCCGCCGCGGCGACCAGCGCCACCACCAGGGCGAGCACCCCCGCTCCGCCGGGGCGGCCCAGCGCCAGCAGCGCCGTGGCCGCCACCAGCGGGGCGGGCAGCAGCAGCCGGACGCCCGAGGGGCCCAGCCGCTGCGGCCAGCCGCGCACCCCGGCCGCCAGGTCGTCCGCGATGTCCGGCAGCACATTGCCGAGGTGCGCCCCGACCCCCACCAGCGCCGCCGCGGCCACCACCCACCAGGCCGGCGGCGGCCGCCCCGGCAGACCGAGCGTCACGAAGGCGGGCAGCGAGGCGAACCCGACGGCGTACGGCAGCCAGGACGCCGCCGTCGCCTTCAGGCCGAGGTTGTACGCCCAGCCCGCGGCCACCCCCACCAGATGCACCGCCCCCGCGAGCGCCCCGTACAGCAGGGAGAGGGGTACGCACAGGGCCAGCGCGATCAGCGCGGCGCCGCGTACGGTGCGCGCGGTCACCGCCCCGTCCGCCACGGGCTTGGTCCGCCGGCCCGCCGCGACGTCCCGCGCCGCGTCGGCCGCGTCATTGCTCCAGCCGATGGAGAGCTGCCCCGTCAGCACGGCCGCCGTCGCGAGGACACAGCCGGGACCGTCCTGTCCGGCGGCCACCGCGAGCCCCGCCACCAGCAGCGTCACCGCGGCCGTCGGCCCCGGGTGACACGCCCTCGGCAGCGCCCCCGCGGAGCGCGGCCACCACCCCGGCGCCCCGCCGAGGGAGCCGCCGACCGTGATGCCCGCTTCGTCCCTCGCGTCCATCCGCCCATCGTAGGGTCCCCCGCGGCCCCGTCCACCGGGCCGCCACCGGAGGGGCCGTACAGGCGACTTCACGTGTGGCGCGGCGGTGCGGGGGCAGGGATTTCACGTCAGTCGCCCCCGACCTCGGACCGCAGATGACCCGCATCGCAGCCGTCCACGGAGCCCTGGCTCCGCATCAGCACAGCCAGCAGGACCTCACGGACACCGTCGCCGCCTGCTGTCTGCCCGCGGGGGCCGACCGCCGGGTGCTCGACCGGCTGCACCGGGCGACCCGCGTGACCTCCCGTCATACGGCCCTGCCCCTCGACCGGTACGGCGCCCTCGACGACTTCGGCACGGTCAACGACGCCTTCATCGGAGCGGCGGTCCCGCTGGGCATCGAGGCGGTCGGCGGCGCGCTGGACGCCGCCGGGCTCTCCCCGCGCGATGTCGACCTGCTGATGTTCACGTCCGTCACCGGCATCGCCGCGCCGTCCGTGGACGCCCTCCTGGTGGGGCGGCTCGGGCTGCGCCCCGACGTCAAGCGCGTACCGGTCTTCGGCCTCGGCTGTGTCGCGGGGGCGGCCGGCATCGCCCGGCTGCACGACTACCTGCTGGGCCACCCCGACGACGTCGCCGTCCTGCTCTCCGTGGAGCTGTGCTCGCTCACCTTCCAGCGGGACGACCTCTCCACGGCCAACCTCGTCGCCTCCGGGCTCTTCGGCGACGGGGCGGCGGCGGTCGTCGCCTGCGGGGCCAGGCGCCGCGCCACGGGGCCCCGGGTCCTCGACGCCCGCGGCCATCTCTACCCGGACACCGAACACGTGATGGGCTGGGACGTCACCGGCTCCGGTTTCCGGATCGTCCTGGACGCGAGCGTTCCGGACGTCGTACGGAAGAACCTCGCGGCCGACGTGGACGGCTTCCTCGCCGGCCACGGGCTGGGGCGCGAGGACATCACCGCCTGGGTGTGCCACCCCGGCGGCCCCAAGGTCCTGGAGGCGATCGAGGACGTCCTCGAACTCCCGGCCGGAGCCCTGGACCTCACCTGGAACTCCCTGGCCGCCGTGGGCAACCTGTCCTCGTCCTCGGTGCTGCACGTCCTGCGCGACACCCTGGCCGAGCGGCCGCCCCCGGCCGGCACGGCGGGGCTGCTGCTCGCGATGGGGCCCGGATTCTGCTCCGAACTGGTCCTGCTCCGCTGGTAGCCGCACCACGAGTGGTAGCCGCACCACGAGTGGTAGCCGCACCACGAGTGGCAGCCGCACCACAGGGAGAGAAAGACAGGGAAGAAGATGATCTGGTACACCGCGCTCGTCCTGGCCGTCGGCGCGGAGCGCGTCGCCGAACTGGCCGTCGCCCGCCGCAACGCCCGCTGGAGCCTGGCGCGCGGCGCCGTCGAACGGGGGCGGGGGCACTATCCGCCGATGGTCGTCCTGCACACCGGGCTGCTGTTCGGCTGCCTCGCCGAAGTGGCGCTCGCCGACCGGCCGTTCGTACCCGCCCTCGGCTGGACCATGCTCGCCGTCGTGGTCGCCGCGCAGGGGCTGCGCTGGTGGTGCGTGCGCACCCTGGGGCCGCGCTGGAACACCCGGGTCCTGGTGGTGCCCGGGCTCCCGCTGGTGACGGCCGGCCCGTACCGGCTGCTGCGCCACCCCAACTACGTGGCGGTGGCGGCCGAGGGCGTCGCGCTGCCCCTCGTGCACGGTGCCTGGCTGACCGCGCTGGTGTTCACCGTCCTCAACGCCGCGCTGCTGACCGTCCGGACCCGGTGCGAGAACAGCGCGCTGCGGATGGCCGGGGCGGGCGCCCTGCCGTGATCGACCTGCTGGTGGCCGGTGGCGGTCCGGCCGGACTCGCCACCGCCGTCCACGCCGCCCTGGCCGGACTGGAGACCGTGGTGATCGAGCCGCGCGCCACCCCGGTCGACAAGGCGTGCGGCGAGGGCGTGCTGCCCAGCGGCGTGCGCGCGCTGGCCGCCCTCGGCCTCGAAGGGCCCGGCGGACCCGGGGGCCACACCCTGCGCGGGATCCGGTACGTCCGGGGCGCGGAGCGCGCGGAGGCCGCCTTCGACGCGGGCCCCGGCCTCGGCGTACGCCGCACCGCCCTGCACGCGGCGCTGGCGCGGCGGGCCGAGGAGACCGGCGTACGGATCGTCACCGGCCGGGTCGGCGAGATCGAGCAGCACGCCGACGGGGTGACCGCGGGCGGCCTGCGGGCGCGCTGGCTGGTGGCCGCGGACGGCCTGCACTCACCGGTACGGCGCCGCCTCGGCCTGGAACTGCCGGGACGGGGCCCCCGGCGCTACGGGCAGCGGCGGCACTACCGTGTCGCGCCGTGGACGGACTTCGTCGAGGTCCACTGGTCGGCCACCGGCGAGGACGGTGAGGCGTACGTGACGCCGGTGGCCCCGGACCTGGTGGGGGTCGCCGTACTGAGCACGGTCAGGCGCGGCTACGACGACCACCTCGCCGCCTTCCCCGAACTGCGGGCCCGGCTCGCGGGAGCGCCCGCCGGAGCCGTGCGCGGCGCGGGTCCGCTGCGCCGCCGGGTACGCCACCGGACGGCGGGGCGGGTGCTGCTCGTGGGCGACGCCGCGGGCTACGTCGACGCGCTCACCGGCGAGGGCATCGCCCTCGCGCTGGTGTCCGCCCGGGTGGCGGTGGGCTGCCTGCGGGCCGGGCGGCCCCAGGCGTACGAGCAGGCGTGGCGCGCGCTGACCCGCCGCCACCGGCTCTTGACGGAGGGGCTGCTGAGGGTCGCGGGCCGCCCGGCGGGCGCCCGGCTGCTGGTCCCGGCGGCGGCGCGGGCGCCGTCGCTCTTCACGGCGGCGGTACGCGCCCTCCAGTGACCGCCCCGGTCAGGGGGAGAGGTCGGCCGACGGATCCGCCGGCGGCGGCGCCAGCGCGGCCACCGATCGGGGCAGCACATGCGCCAGGTAGTCCTCGATCGTCGCCTCCAGACCGATGTCGCGCCCCGCCGCCTCCGACAGGTACCAGCGGTGCTCCAGCACCTCGTGGTAGATCTGCGCCGCGTCCATCTCACCGCGCAGCTCCAGCGGTACGGCCCGTACCGTCGGCCGGAACACGTCGCGCACCCAGCGGTGCGCCAGCACCTCGGGCCTGGCCCCCAGCGGATCGCCGGGGGCGTAGTCGTCCTCGCCCGCCATCCAGCTCTCCAGGTCGTTGAGGAGCCGCCGAGCCTGGTTCTCCTCGGCGTCCAGCCCGGTCAGCCGCAGCAACTGGCGCTGGTGGTGGCCCGCGTCCACGACCTTCGGAAGGAACGTCACGGTGTCGCCCTGAGGGGAGCGTTCGATCTGCATCTCCGCCACGTCGAAGCCGAGATCGTTGAGGCGGCGGATCCGCCGGTCGATGTAATGGCGCTTGTCCACCGGGTACACCGACTCCCGCGTCACCTCGTGCCACAGGTCCTCGTACCGCCGTACGATCGCGGCGCCGAAGGGCACCGGGTCGACGGAGGGGTGGAGCGCGCCCGACGCCTCCAGGTCCATCAGCTCCCCGGCGATGTTGACCCGGGCCAGTTCGATGTCGTACTCGCGCTGTCCCCGGCTGAGGTTCTGCTGGAGCTGACCGGTCTCGGCGTCCACCAGATAGGCGGCGTACGCCCCGGCGTCCCGCCGGAAGAGCGCGTTGGACAGCGAGCAGTCGCCCCAGGCGAACCCGGCGAGATGGAGCCGTACGAGCAGCACGGCCAGCGCGTCCATGAGCCGCTTGACCGTGCTCGGGCGCATCGTCGACTCGAACATCGAGCGGTACGGCAGCGAGCCCTTGAGATGGCGGGTGATCAGCGTCGGCTCCAGCGGCGCGCCGTCCGCGTCCACCCGGCCGGTCACCACCGCCACCGGGTCCACGGCGGGGATGCCGAGCCGGTGCAGATCGCGCAGCAGACCGAACTCGCGCACCGCGCCCCGCTCGGATATCTCCTTGACCGCCACGATCTCGGGGCCGGCCGACGCGAAGCGGACCACATGGCGCGAGATGCCGCGCGGCAGCGCGACCAGGCACGCGTCGGGCCACCGGTCGAGCGGGATGTTCCAGGGCAGGTCGAGGAGTACGGCCGGCTGCTCCGGATTGGTCGCGCTGATCTGGAGCGCCATCGTGCCTCCCACGGCGGTCGTCGGGCGGGCACCGGATCCCCGGCGGCCGAGGACAGTGTGCCGGGTCGGATCGCGTCCCCCCAAGGCAGGATGGGGTGAACGCTTGTGCACCTTTGGTCTGGCGCGGGGGTGCACAGACGTTTACCGTGGGGGTGAACGCCTGTGCACCCTGCCGACTCGCGCGTACCCCTCGCGCATGACCCTCGCGCATGTCTCCCGCGCATGTCCTTTGCGCGTACCCGCCCCATGGCGCGCGTATCGGTCCGTGCAGCCCCCCGCCGGCCCCTCACCGTACGGAGCGAGATGTCCGAAGCCATACCCGCGGCCGGTCCCGCCGGACCGCCCGCCGAGGCCCCGCACCCCCGGTTCCTCGTCGCCGTCCTGGCGTTCTGCGGGGTGGTCGTCGCCGTCATGCAGACACTCGTCGTCCCGCTGCTCCCGCACGTCCCCGCGCTCACCGGCGCCACCCCGACCGCGGCGAGCTGGCTGGTCACCGTCACCCTGCTCACCGGCGCCATCTGCACCCCCGTACTCGGCCGGGTCGGCGACATGTACGGCAAGCGCCGCGTCCTCATCGCCTCCCTCGGCGTGCTGGCCGCCGGGTCCGTGCTGTGCGCCGTCAGCTCCCACATCGGCGTACTGATCGCGGGACGGGCGCTCCAGGGCGCCGCCCTCGCCGTCGTCCCGCTGGGCATCAGCATCATGCGCGACGAACTGCCGCCCGAGCGCGTCCTGGCCTCCGTCGCCCTGATGAGCTCGACCCTGGGCATCGGCGCGGCCGTCGGACTGCCCGTCGCCGCGCTGGTCGTCGAGCACTACGACTGGCACACCATGTTCTGGGCGTCGGCCGCGCTCGGGCTGCTCGACATCGCGCTCGTCCTGCTCTGCGTACCGGAGTCGCCCCGGCGCTCGCGCGGCCGGTTCGACGCACTGGGCGCGCTCGGCCTGTCCGCCGCGCTGGTCAGCCTGCTGCTGGCGGTCACCCAGGGCGGCGACTGGGGCTGGACGTCGGCCCGCACGCTCGGACTGCTGCTCCTCGCCGTGGTGACCGGGCTCGTCTGGGGCCGTTACGAGCTGCGAGTCACCTCACCCATGGTCGATCTCCGGGTCTCCGCGCGCCCCGCGGTGCTGCTGACCAACATCGCGGCCCTGCTCATCGGCTTCGCCTTCTACGCCAACTCGCTGTCCACCGCCCAGATGGTCCAGGAACCGAAGGCCACCGGCTACGGCCTGGGCGCCTCGATCGTCGTCAGCGGACTCTGCCTGCTGCCCGGGGGCCTGACGATGGTCGCGCTGTCGCCCGTCTCCGCGCGGATCTCCGCCGCGTACGGTCCGCGGACCACCCTCGCGATCGCCTCCGGCATCCTCGCCGTCGGCTACGCGGTGCGCTTCTTCACCAGCCACCGGCTCTGGACGATCGTCCTCGGCGCCACCGTCGTCGCCGCGGGCACCGCGATCGCCTACTCGGCCCTGCCCGCGCTGGTGATGCGCGGGGTGCCGGTGAGCGAGACCGGGGCGGCCAACGGCCTCAACACCCTGATGCGCTCGGTGGGGCAGGCGTGCTGCAGCGCCGCCGTGGCCGCCGTACTCGCCCGGATGACCTTCGACGCCGGCGGGCGCACCGCCCCCACCCTCGGCGCCTATCTGCTGGTCTTCGTCCTCGCGGGCACCGCGGCGCTGCTCGCGCTGGCCGTCACGCTGTGTCTGCCGCGGCAGCCGGACGCCGCCACCGGTAGGGTCGGCCGGGACCGTGCGAAGTCGCTGGCCCAGGAGGGCGCATGAACGGGCGGGCAACGGACCCGCGGGCCACCGCCGCGTCGGAAGCCGGCGCCGGTGCAGACGTCGATGCCGACGCCGGGACGGGCCGGGCCGCGATCCTGCGCGCCGCGCGGCGCGCGTTCGCCTTCCGGCCGTACGCCGAGGTGACGCTGCGGGGGATCGCCGCCGACGCGGGCGTCAGCGCCTCCCTGATCGTCAAGCACTTCAGCACCAAGGAACGGCTGTTCAACACGGTCGCGGACTTCGGTCCCGCCGCCGACCAGCTCTTCGCCGCGCCCCTCGGCGAACTCGGCCGCCATCTGGTCCTCACCCTGGTGCGCAGCCGCCGCGAGCAGCAGGGGGACCCGCTGCTGCGGGTGGTGTTCGCACTGGGCAACGATGACGAGCGCGCCCTGCTGCGGGAACGCTTCGACGAACAGATCACCCAGCGCCTCGCCGGCCTGCTGACCGGCCGCGACCGCACCCTGCGCGCCGAGCTGATCGCCGGACAACTGCTGGGCCTCGGCGCGGTGCAGAGCCTCTACCGCTCCGGCGCCGGCGGCCGGACGACCCCGGAGGGGATCGCCGACCTCTACGCCCCCGCCGTCCAGCGCCTGATCGACGGCTGACCTGCGCTCCGGCTGACCGGCCCCGTCGGCGGTCGGCCGGTCCGTCCGCGTCAGCGCGTCAGCAGCAACTCGGTGTTGCGGTCCGTCGACGTGCCCGCCGGAGCGGTGGTCGAGCCGGGCGCGTTGTGCGACAGCTCCCGGTAGAGCGCCGCCAGCCCGGTCTGCGAGAGGTCCCCGAAGTCCGTACGGTGCGGCGCGGACGACTCGATCAGGGTGGTGAACAGCGACAGCGTGCCGTCGTTGTTGTCCGCGATCTCGATGACCCGGGCGAGCTGCGGGAAGTCGATGTGCGACGCCGTGGAGATCTCCCAGAAACCGCCGCGCGGCGCGATCGCGTTGCGGTGGCTGTGCCCGTTCACCCAGGCCAGCACCTGCGGACTGCGCCCCAGCAGCGCCAGCACCTCGTCACCGCTGTGCCGCGCCTCGCCGGGGTGGGCCGGGTCGGGGTGGGTGTTGGTCATCGTCCAGCTGTTGTGGTGGCTGAAGACCACGACGTAACCGTCCCGGAGCTCCTTGAGCGTCCGCTTCAGCCAGTTGAACTGCGCGGTGTTGAGCGATCCCGTGAAGTGCCCGCCCCGGTCGGTGGTGTCGAGGCTGATCCCGGTGACGTTCTCGCCCATCGGGAAGGTGTAGTAGAGCGTGTCGCCGTCGAGGTTGGCCGCGGTGTAGCCGTGCCCGGCCGGCCCCGCCCCGGCGCGCGCCGGATCGAGGTGCGCCTTCAGATAGTCGCGCGGGCCGAAGGGCGCCCGGCCCGGGTCCGGTGTGATCGTGCGCATCCGCCGCTTCGAACGGCGCAGCAGGTCGATCAGCTTGGCACCGGAGGGGTCGCCGCCCTTCGAGAGCAGCTTCAGCATCTCCTTGGCCTCGGCGTCCGGGATGCCGTACAGCTTCTTCGAGCCGACGGCGAAGTCCGCGAGGAATCCGCTCCGGTCGGCCATCGCGCCGCTCGCCAGCCCGTCGTGGTTGCCGACGGTCGAGTACCACGGGATGCGCAGCCCCGGGCTGTTGACCGAGCGGACCGCGGCGGCGAGGAATCCGTCGACACGGGGGTAGCCGAGCCGCTTGTCGGTGTCGCGCAGGCCGTCCTCGGGGTGCCAGAACAGCCGCTCGCCGGAGTTCTGCACCCCCTCGTAGCGGCGCGGGTCGCCCGTGTTCGGGGTGACGCGGCCGCCGCTCATCACCGTGAGGAACCAGTCGAGTTCCGCGTGCGAGTTGTTGTCCGTGTTGTCCCCGGTCGTCACGGCGAAGGAGAGCGGCGCCCCCGTCGCGGGACCCGTCCTGAGCGCGTTGATCTGCTCGATCAGCGCCACCGCGCCCGGGACCGTCAGGGCCTCCTGCGGGCGCCACCCGGAGAGCTGCTGCGAGCGCAGATACTCGGTGCGCACGGGGTGCTGGACATCCACCAGGTGCAGATCGGTGAGCTGTACGAAGGAGCTGAGCACGGTACGCCGTCCGGCGCGGCCGGCCCGCGGGGCCGCCAACTGCTCCCGTACGACCCGGCGCCAGCCGGGACCGTCGCCGAGCCGGCGGAACGCGGCGGCCGTGTCGCGCGGGGTGGCGACCGTGTCCAGCGTGGTACGGGCGGGCGCGGCAGGCGCCCGGACGGGGGCGGCGGTGGCCGTCGGGGCCACCGGGCCACGGGGGCCCGGCACGGCGGCCTCCGCGGAAGCCGCGGACGCCGCCCCCGAGTTGCCGCCCGCGCCGAGGGCCAGCCCGATCCCCGCCGAGACACCGACCGCTCCGGTCGCGGTGAGGAAGGAACGGCGGTCGACGGCGGTGACTGCGGAGCGTATGCGTGTCATGATCCGGTCTCCCGAGTACGAGCGCGTCGGCAAGCGTGCCGGGGACGGCCCCTGGCTGCACCTTGATGCTTGACATCGGGCGTGGCCTGGGAGTGAACGACGCTCCAACGTCCGACACCCATCTCCACACAGGGATCACCGCGGCGGTGAAGCGTCGCCGGGCCCTCGGCCGCAGGACCGGAAGCGGTCACTCACCGTTCACCGCGCGGGGAAGGGCGTCCCCTCGCGGCCGGCCGCGGGAAGCCGGGGAAATACGCCCCGCGCGGGACGCATAGGTCGCCGGAGAGCGGGCACACGCCTTTCGACAGGACCACGCTCACGGCCCTTCCCCCTCGGCCGCCTGAGCCTTCCCGGCCCCATCGGCGCACCCCCTCGCCGGTGGGGCCGCCCCTTTGGCGCGCCCCCGTCGCAGGCTCTGTATGCCATCCGCGCGCGGGCGCGCGCCCTTGCGTGCGGTCACGGGGGAGAGCCGGTGGCATGTGCCGTCGTGTGCGCCTGCAATGAGGCTCCCCGTATACGGTCCTCCCAGGTCGGTGCCGGTGCGCGGCCTCGTCCGGGGGTGCGGTCCACGGGGCGCGCGGCGGGGCGCGGGACATCTTCCCGGCTACGGTGCGTACTTCATAGATTCCGGTTGGGTCACAGTTCCGCGTGGACGGCGTGGCCTGTTCGACTGCTCGGACGGGCCGGCCCTCCCCGCCGTGTGCGCACCCCGGGGGCCGGTGGGAACGGGCCCGGGGTCGGAAGTGGCGCAGGTCACGGCGGTGCAGGTCGGAGCGGTCGCGGGGGCTTCCCGGGACCGGGCGCGCCCGGTGCGGACCGATCCGTACCGGCTCCGCCGATGTCCTCCCGTTACGTCACCCGCCCCGCGCGCTCCGGACGGCCCGAGCGGACCCCGCGTCACCTCGCTTGATCAACGGAGAGTTGCGAAAGATCAGCAAAGTGTTCGAGGGGGCGGATCGAGGCCCCTACACTGATCGCCGCAGCGGCAGGGTGGGCTCGATCAGCCCGCCCTTTCGGTGGGCGCGGTACGACCACGCCTTCGCAGTACCCAGCCGGAACGTTTCACCCCCCACTGTCCTTGAGGATCTATGTCGATCATCCATTCATCCGGGCGCCCCGTCGGCGGTCTCCCGGACCACGGCGCCGCCCGTCGCCTCCGGGTCCCGGGGCCACCAGGGACGGGGGCGGAGGGCCGGTGCTAGGGACTCCCGTTCGGATCTCGCCGGGCTCGCGCGGGCCCCTGCGGGGCCCCACAGGCGGATACGGCCCAACAGGCGGACGGAGCACCACTGATGGCGAGTGACAACTTCCGCCCCGTCTACCACCCGGCAGGCCACGACAACGATCTGCGCGCCGCCGTGCAGGAGTTGCGCGCCGGGCGCTGGGTCTCGATGCGCAACCTCCTCGCCGAGACCCGTGACTGGTCCCTGTGGACCCAGCGCACCCAGATACTGGCGGCCGTGGCCGCCGGATCCGACGCCGTACGGGCCTGGCGGAGCGAGGAGCCCGACAGCACCGCCGCCCTCGTCATGCACACCCGCGTCCTGGTCGAACGCGCCGTGCGCGCCCACCGCGAGGGACACGCGCGCACCCAGGAGCTGTGGCAGCAGGCGTGGGAGGCGTGCGGCACCGCCGCCCGGCAGGCCCCCGCCGACCCGGTGCCCTGGATCTGTCTGCTGGCGCTGTCCCAACTCGACACCGAGCAGCGGCTGGAGGAGCACCGGCTGCCGCCCCCCGGCCCGATGCTCTTCCCCGGTCCCTGGGCACTGCTGGCCGAGGTGGACAAGCGCGATCCGTACAACCGCGAGGCGTACCACCGCATGCTGCAGTTCGTGTACGCGCGGCGGTCCGACGGATCCCTCTCCGAGGCGGTCAACTTCGTGCAGTGGGCCGCCTCCTCCGCCCCCGAGGGATCGTCGCTGCACGCCATGCCGCTGTTCGTCAGGACGGAGCGCTACCGTCGCGACAACGGCCATGAGAAAGCCCTCGACCTGCACTGGGTCACGGAGGACGCCACCCGCGACGCCCTGCGGGCGCTGAACCTCTGGTTCGACCACGCCGTCCTGGCCGAGGCGTCGCTGCTCGACCTCAACCAGCTCGCGCACGCCCTGTGGGGCGCCCTCCAGTTCAGCGAGGCGGCCCGGGTGTTCGAGGCGCTCGGCCCGTACTACGTCTCCCTGCCCTGGGCGTACCGTACGCGCCGGCCCGGCGACGCCGCCGAGGCCGAGGATGTGTTCCTGCGGGCCCGCAGCCGCTGCCTCAGCGCCGTTCGCGAGCCCCGGAAGGGCCGCTCCGGCTGATCCACCGCCCCGTACCGCGCACCGCCCTCTCCCCGCGGCCGGTCCCCCTCCGTCCGCCCTCTCGCCCCCGTCCCCACCCCTTTTGTGTTTCTCCCCGGAGGTAGTTCCATGTCCGTTTCCCCGCCGACCTGGTCGAAGACCGAGCCCGCGCCACCGGTGGACGAGGAGAAGCGGCTGCGCGAGCTCGGTTACCAGCCGGTGCTCGCCCGCCGGATGGGCGGCTTCGGCAACTTCGCCATCAGCTTCTCCGTCATCTCCATCCTGTCCGGCTGCATGACGCTCTACGGGTTCGGCATGGGCACCGGCGGCCCGGCCGTGATGCTCTGGGGCTGGGCCGGCGTCGGACTCTTCGTCCTCTGCGTCGGCATGGCGCTCGCCGAGGTCACCAGCGCGTACCCGACCTCGGGCGCCCTCTACTACATGGCCGACCGGCTCGGCGGACGCAAGTGGGGCTGGTACACCGGCTGGCTCAACCTGCTCGGACTGCTCGGCGCGATCGCCGGAATCGACTACGGCGCCGCGCTGTTCACCGGAGCCTTCCTCAACCTCCAGTTCGGTTTCAGCCCCACCCCCGGCTGGACCTTTGTCATATTCCTCTGCATTCTCTTCCTGCACGCCGTGCTGAACCTCTTCGGTGTCCGGCTGGTCAGCGTCCTCAACTCCATCAGCGTGTGGTGGCACCTGATCGGTGTCGCCGTCATCGTCGGCGCGCTCGCGATCATCCCCGACAGCCACCAGTCGCCCTCCTTCGTCTTCACCGAGTTCGTGAACGACACCGGCTGGCAGAACCCGCTCTACGTCGCGGCCATCGGCCTGCTGCTCGCCCAGTACACCTTCTGCGGCTACGACGCCTCCGCCCACCTCTCGGAGGAGACCTCGAACGCCTCCGTCACGGCGGCGCGCGGCATCGTCCGGGCCATCTGGGTCTCCTGGATCGCCGGGTTCGCCCTGCTGGCCGGCCTCACCTTCGCCATCCAGGACTACGCGGGCGCCCAGAACAGCGCCACCGGCGTGCCGCCCGCGCAGATCCTCATCGACGCCCTCGGCACCAGCGGCGCGACCGCGCTGCTGCTGCTCGTCATCGTCGCGCAGCTCTTCTGCGGCAACGCGGAGGTCGCGGCGGCCAGCCGGATGGTGTTCGCCTTCAGCCGCGACAACGCGCTCCCGGGCTCCGCGCTGTGGCGGCGCGTCAGCGGCCGTACGCAGACCCCGGTCCCCGCGGTGTGGCTGTCGGTCATCGTCGCGGGCGTGCTCGCCATACCGTCCCTGTACTCGGCGACCGCGTACGGCGCGGTCACGGCCATCAACGTCATCGGCATCACCCCGGCGTACGCCATCCCGATCTTCCTCAAGCTGCGCGCCAAGGGCCGCTTCGAACCGGGCCCCTGGAGCCTGGGCCGCTGGTCCAAGCCCATCGGCTGGATCGCCGTGGTGTGGGTGGCCCTGGTCACCGTGCTCTTCTGCCTTCCGCAGACCAACCCCGTGACCGTCGACTCGATGAACTACGCGGTGATCGCCCTCGCCGTCGTCCTGGCGCTGGCAACCGTCTGGTGGTACATCGCCCGCGGCTCGTACAGCACCCCGCAGGCGTACGGCAACGCCCGCGAACAGTCGGAGATCTCCGAGGGCATCGTCTGATCGCCGGACGTTCCCGGTCCGTCCCCGAGGGGGTGGTGGGGTGGGCGGGGCGCCCCGACCCACCGACGCCCAGCCCGATCGAGCCGTGATA